>NZ_KV917381.1:609007-927117 GCF_002019795.1 Bacillus alkalicellulosilyticus
AGATAAGAATCTTAGGAATATTTGTTTTTATTGCGACAGGACGTTCTTTTGAAGAAATTGAATTGGTGGCCCCAAAAGGGTTACATGTGGATGGTTATATTACGTCGAACGGTATGGCAGGTTACATAGGCAAGAAAGTAATCTTTGAACATTCACTTACACGTAAGACCGTAGAAGAAGTGATTGAAAAGGCGAGAGAAAACAAAATTTATTACGAACTATTTCCATATGGACATCCAAGAATCACATTAAAGCAGGATAAACAGTATGTAATCGATGAAATTAATGATCCTAAGCCAGATAGCGTCGGAATAAATGAATGGCTATCACGTAAGCAAGCGATTAAAGATGAAATCGAGTGGACCGATCAAATAGTGGGAGAACGCTTTTCAAAATTTTATTTCTTTGCTAGAACAAAAGAACATATTAACCATTGGAAAGAACAGCTTCATTTGCTTAAGCAAGACGTTGAATTTTCGACTTCGACATCGTCAGACCACAATGTTGAGCTTATGGTCGCCAACAAAAACAAGGCAACTGGGATAAAGGAAATGTTGGATTACTTTCATCTTCCTGAAGATGAAACGATGGCGATTGGCGATAGTAACAATGATGTGCAGATGCTTCAATTTGTTAGCCATGCTGTTGCGATGAAAAATGCACCGGATTACCTTAAAGAATTAGTAGATGATGTAACAGACTATACATGTGATGAGGACGGAGTGTACCATTATTTAAAAACTCTATTCGAGTTGTAATGGGATATAAAAAAAGACGTCCATTGCTGGACGCCTTTTTGCGTTGTTGCGGCGAGAGACAGCACACCACATTGTGCTTTGCCAAAAGGCGCGTCAATCTCGTCTTATGCAACTAGCTCATCGCTTAGCTAGTATACCATTGATAAGTGAAAAAGAGAAGTTGAAATAATTGGAGATATAAATCACCACTCGAATAAATGGAAGGTAAAGTTGTTAAAACTACAAAGTAGTAGCATTTTGAAATGAGAAAAGGTGAATGATATGGCTGACATCTTGTATGATTTGTTTTTAATTGTCTTTGGGATCATCCTCGGGATGATAGCAAAGGATCCCTTAAAAAAGATAGTTACAGGAAAGTATAAGGAAGAAGCGAGACAAAAAAAGAGAGTGAAACTTTTGATATATATACGCGAAAATAGCGCAAAGACAGCACCAACAACAGAAGAGCTAGCAGAGAAGGTGTTTTCAGGTAAACTCGATATCTCTTTGGTAAACGAGCTTTTATTAGAAATTGAACAATTTAATTTAATTAAAAGCATTCCAAGTAAAAATCAAGATTTAAGTAAAACAAAATGGATATCTCCCAAAAAGTAAGAGGTGGGGACAAAAAGTTGTATTTTGGAGGGTACTGAAAAAGTTCGGTTTTTAACTTTTACAGTGCCCTCTTTTTTTTACCCTATTGTCCCGGTTTTAACTAATGATGTCTCAATCTCATCTTAGCAGCGTGCGGAGCTGTTACCTTATAACCAAAAAGTTAGATTTTTTACTATTTGAGTGCCTATAATTTTCTCTTAGCTTTTATAAAATTACTTTAGCACTATCAATTATTATATAAAGCCTCTTTTTTAAACGGTAATATGGTTAATTCTGCAAACCTAGTTGCGTATATCTTTTTACCAAAATCTATCATCATTCCACTTAAAAATCTAATATATACCAAAACTCTACGACCGTTTTCATAATCAAATCAATTAATTCGACACAATCAACTAAATTTCTTCTAATGGAAGTGAACGAAACTAGTTTAGTATACACATCTTTTTCCTTACTATGTTAAAGGAATAAGCAAATGGTAAAGTTGTGAGGTCTAAAGTAGTATTTTTCACTATAACTAACACTTTTAAGTTTTTATTTTTAATTTATGGGGAATGGACAACTAGCTGTCAAACAGCTCAACTCCTTGATATACAAGGGATACAGGCATTAGTGAGGTTATCTAACAATAATATACCTTGTAGATAAAACTAAAATTGACAAGATAATTCTGAATAGTTAAAATTGGGTTTGTTTACACAAGCTGCTATTTACGAAACTGTTTTCGAACTCTATATCAACTCCGTAATTATAAATATACTCTAATATTTGTTCTAGTTGTCATTCCTCATATCCCTGTCGTGTAAAGTCATAACACACTATTTTAGTAAAGTTAGCTTTTCTTATTATTTGCTATCAATACCTGGTGGAAAGCTTAATCCTCGTAGCAAGTAGACTAGGAGGACGATAGTTTTTCTTCAGGGTTTGATATAAAAAGGATAGTGAAGTCCATTCTTTAATGGTCTTCCATACAGAAAGGAGCTGTTGAGAAGGCGATAAAGTTTAGTAATACTTATCATTCAACAAAAGAAGTGTCCTGGTTTTACTTGTAAATGCACGGTAGTGGAGTTCCTATCAATTCCAAAGCAAATTAGATTTGCAAAAACAGAGATGGTCACTTTCATAGAAAACGACTTGTATGTAATAGTCGTGCCGCACCCCTAATTATATATTGAGTACTTTGAGCCGCTTATATATCTCTTTACTACTGAAACAACATATTCGTTCTTAATAAGACAATGGATCCATCTTTCTTTAGGAACTGTGAAAGTTTTTGTGCGAATGAATGTAACTGCTTACATGCTAAAAAGCAGAGTAAAGTTAACAATGTATTGTAAAAAAAACTAAACCGATTTAGGAGGAAAATATATTGACAGCTCAAGGTATTCGTTTTAACCAGTCGTTAACCTTTAAGATGTTGGTAGTTGCCATAGGTACCGTACTTGCAACGTTATTGTTTTTTGTATTTTCAACTCAAAGTGCTTCAGCACATGGAAATTTGATGGACAGTCGTGCAACACTTTGTTATGAGGGTGTTAACGTGAATTGTGGTCGAGTTATGTATGAACCATATAGTGTTGAAGGAAGAGGTGACTTCCCAGAGGTAGGCGTACCGGACGGTGAACTTGCAAGTGCAAGTTTGTTTTTAGAGCTTGATGAGCAATCGTATGACCGTTGGGTAAAAGTTGATATGCAAGGTGGTCCATTTACATTTGAATGGCGAATTATCGCAAACCACAGCACAAACAACTGGAAGTACTACATCACTAGAGTAGGCTGGGATCCAAACGCACCTTTACAGCGTGCAGATTTAGAGCTATTTTGCTCGTATTATGATTACGGACAATTGCCACCTAATCGTGTAACTAACGATTGTGTTATTCCAAATGACCGTGAAGGATATCATGTTATCCTTGCTGTATGGGATATTGATGATACAATGAATGCCTTCTATCAAGCAATGGATGTTAACTTGAGCATCAATCCAAATGAACCAACTCATCCAGAGCCAGGCCATGCTGGTGACCCTGACCGCTTCGGAGAATATCACCCTTGGGTTGACTTTAGAGGTTATAGAGCCGGTGAAATTATTCATCACAACGGTTTCCTCTGGGAAGCACTTTGGTACACAACAGGGGATGAGCCAGGACAAAGCACAGTATGGAACCAACTAGGTGAATATGATGGAACACCTTACGAGCCAAGAGACCCGGGTGATGATAATGGGCATGACCCAGGAGACGGACATGGTCCAGGGGACGGGCATGATCCAGGAGATGGGCACGAACCCGATCCAGATCCAACAGAACCTGAAGACCCAACAGAGCCAGAAGAACCAACAGACCCAGGAACTGATTATCCTGCATGGAATTCAAGTACAATATATACTGGCGGAGAAATTGTTTCTTACAACGGCCAGCTATACCAAGCACAATGGTGGACTCAAAACCAAACTCCTGGTACACAACAATGGGGACCATGGTTGCTAGTATCTGGTCAGGAGCCTTCCGACCCAACAGATCCAGAAGAGCCTAGTAATCCAAGCGAACCAGAAGAGCCTACTGAGCCAGAGGAACCAACAGAACCAAGCGATCCAACAGAGCCAGGTGATTATCCTGCATGGAGTTCATCGGTAGTGTATACTGGTGGCGAAATTGTTTCTTACGGTGGTCAATTATACCAAGCAAAATGGTGGACGCAAAACCAACAACCTGGGGAAATGTATGGTCCTTGGGAGCTACTAAACTAAAAATTTACAAATAAAATAATAGCAAAATAGCTTTAGAGGGTGAGACAAAAGGTAATAAATCCTTTTGTCTCACCCTATTTTTGATGATAAAAGTAGAAAATACGTAAAAAGGTTCATTTTATACTAAAAAAAGTGCAGTGTTTATAGTAAAATAGAACTATAGTATACTTTACTGATAAAAGTTGTTTACTATTATTTCGCAAATAGACAATAGGGAGATCGACAAATGCATAATACTGTGGACTGGATAAAGAAGAAATTTAACTCGAATCAAAAATTATGGTTTTATCTTTTAGGATTAATAGGAACATTAGCAACAATCAATATCGCATTTTTTTATTCAACTCACTTTTGGTTGTCCATGTCTTTTACTGTCATTATCATTTTTATTACTAGCTATTATCTAAGTCTGTTTTTTATGTTTATTAAGAAAAAACAAAGAAATTATATACATAAGAATCATGAAGAATTACTTGAAAAGCTTAATGGCGTACTTAAAGAAGTAGCCGATATTGAAGAACGAGTAACGAACGATTCAAAGCTACAATATGACGCTATCACAACTTCGTTACAAGCCCTTGATGAAAAAATTTATCACAATATGGTTCAATCAACGACTGACATGACTGAAAAAATGGACACGATGCACGATCAGTTGGTAACTCTTCAATTAGAGCATAAAGAGCAATTGACATCGGAAGCACAACATCATGGGGATACGGTAGAACAACTACTAAGACAGCAATATAAAGCTTTAGAAAAACAAGGACAAACAGCACAAGAACAAATCCAAAAGAACATAGCTAGTAGCAGTCAGGGCTTACTAGAAAGAGTAGAGGCTACTAAAGAGGCAGTTTTAGAAACAGTAACTGTGGAGAGTAACCAAGTTGTAAAACAACTTGATGAGGTAAAAAAACAGGTTGATACAAGTGTGAAAGAGATGAAAGATGAACACAGTAAATGGTCAGAGGAGTCAGTATTACGCTCTAATGAATTACATTCAAAACTAGTAGATACTGTAAAGTCAGAAAGTAACCAAGTGGAAATGATAGTAACTGAAACGAAAAACCAGATAGACCAAAGGTTAGAAGAGTTATCTTCCCAACATGCTTTACTAACTGAAGAGGTAGTGAGAGTACTTAAGGAAAGTGAAGATGTCGTTCTATCTAAGCTAGTCACTGAAAACACTCAAGTAGGAACAATTATAATAGATGTCAAAACTAAGTTAGAACAACATGTAAATGAGTTAACTATTCAAAATGATAAATCGACGCAAGAGTTAGTAAGGATTGCGAAAGAACATGAAGAAACTGTACTTACATTGCTTAAGTCTGAAAACGATGCGACAAGAAATGTGGTAGTAGATGCAAGAGAGCAACTAGAAAATAAGGTAATAGGCTTAAACGTTCAACTGCTACAGAATACTCATCAGCTACAAGAACAGGTATCTGAAACCGAAGCAAAAATAGTAGCTGCATTAATTGAGGAGACAGAACAACTAGAAACGGCAGTCGGTCAGTCAGTACAGACAATCGAGATGTCATTAGGAGAAATAAAAGAACTAAATGTAACATTGACTGACCAAATAAAGGAAGAAACAAAACGATTAGAAGGCATGTTACTCGAGTCCATACAATTAGAAAATAATCAAGTTGGAGCATTGGTAGAGAACACGAGAATTCAACTTGCAAGAGAGTTACTTGAACTAAGAGATGAAACAGGTAAAAATACGGAAACAGTATTAGCCCAATCAACTCAAGACGCTACAGCTCTCCTAGATGCTATAGCCGAGACAGAAAATGAATTGACTACTAGAGTTGCGGAATGCTTAAGCGAGTCAACAAATCGCCTTGAAGTGGTTTCTTCTTTCTTACATGAAATGATAGAATATGCCAGTGAGTCTATTGTAAGCAATGGTAAAGCAATGGAACAAGAACTAGTGACCCATATAAATGGAGCAGAAAATGCAACAAAAGAACACATTGAAACACTGGCACATTCAGTAGATGAAAACATGGAACAGTTATCTATGCAAATTGATAATGTAGAGCGAAGTCATCAAGGAGAATTTACAAAAGCATTTGAATTAATAGAGCACTCAAGAAAGACTATAGTAAATGATTTAAACGACACTACTTATCAAGTAACGTTAGACATAAATAATAAACTTGAATCAGTTGCAGAGCGTGAGTCTACAAAGGTTACTTCAACGATTTCAACTAAAATTGAAGAAACAGGACAAGCCATTAAAGCAATTGAGACTCGTGTCTCAGAACAGATAGAGAGTATTCTCGAAGAACAAAGAGAATGGAAGAAAATCTTTGTAGAAGCATCCATACAAGAAGAGGAACAGTATATGGGACTCTCAACTCAGCTTCATGTGATAAAGGATGCATTAACAGAGATTCAAAATGATGCGCTCAAAAAAGTGGCAAATCACTTCTCGGAGTTTACCAATACGTATCAACATGAGCTCACACTGAGTAAGAATATGCTTGAAAAGAAATTCCAGCATGTAACTGAACAATTTAAAATGCTAACCAACAACTTTTCAGCAGTAACAGATAAATTTGAACGAGCATCTGGTAAAACAAATATCCAAGTGAATTCACTATTAGATTCAGGAAGAATAAGAGGAGAGAACCTAACAAATCTTTTACAAAAATCTACTGAATTTGAACAAATGCTTACCAATGCAACAATACAAATGGCAGAGCAACAACTAGAGGTGAATTCAAAAGTAGATGTGCTCAGTTCACAAATGCTGACGGTAAACAGTATCCTTAAACTGCTTCAGGACAATTCTGGACTAGAGAATACAAAAACAGTTTCAATAGAAGAAGCAACAAACGGAACACTGAGAGTCGAAAAAATTGTTGATGAAGAAAATGGATTAGAAATTGTGAATCAATATGATAAAGATGTGCTAACCACAAGTGAAATGTACGAGAAGGGCAAACTCGTATATTCTGCCAATTATGATAATTCAGGAAACATGAAAACTAGCAAAAACTTTGATAACGCTGGAAATATTCAAACGGAAATGAGTTATTTTCCAAACGGTGCGGTAAAGCAACGAAAAGAACGAATGAAAAAGAATGGAAAATTTATAATGGACCTAACTAGATTTGACCAACAAGGGAAAAAACTAAAATAACGGAGGCGGAATAAAACTATGTTTTTAAATCTATTAAATAAAAATGAAAGTCAAAATTTCCTAGAACTATCTCATGAAGCGATGATGATAAATGGTGTTGTGAAAGAAAGTGAAGAAGCAGTATATGCAACTTTTCAAAAGGAAACAGGATTACTAGAATATGAGCTCCAAGGAAAGAGTTTAGATAGTATTGTAACAGCGTTCCGTGCAAGCACAAAAAAAGTGAGAAAAGCGGTCGTAATTGAAATCGCCGGGATTCTAGGTGCAGATGAGGAAATTGATGAGAATGAAAAAAACTGGATATTAAAACTAGGTACAGACTTAGGTTTGCGAGAATCAGAAGTAAAAAAAATGGTTAGATGGGTTCAAGATTTTAATGATTTGTTGGCAGAAGGATATGAATACATTCATAAAAAGTAGGGGGTAGGATAAATGGGTTTATTTGGAGGCTTAGTTAGCAAAGTTGGTGGAGCGATAAAAAAGGCAGCTGGAGCTGTTGTGGATACTGGGAAAAAAGCATGTAATTATGTCAAAGAAAAGGTAACAAATACATGGTGTAAGTTTACTGGAAAAGATAAGTTTCAAGAGGCAGAACAACTGTATGAAGAAATTTCGAGTCGGTACAATCGAAAGCGAACAGAATTTGAGGGCGAGGTTACTCGGATAACCAATCAAATTGAAAAACGCATTACATCGATTAATGAATCAAAACGAAAAATAAAAACCGAACTGTTTGTAAATATGGCCACAAACTTAGAAAAAATACGAGAAATTGAGTTTAGCAAAGATTTTAGTGTTGAAGAGTATAAAAATGAAGTATTTACGTTTGATTTAGTTCGAGCGAAAAGTGAGCTCTATCAAATTGATTTTAATAAAAATAAATTAAAAACGAGAGTACAAGCTGTTTTTACTCTTGGCTTTTATACGAGAAAAAAGGCAAAAGAAACGCTTTATGCCGTTCAAGAAGAAGAATATAAAATTGATGAGGAAATCGCAAAAATGGACGCTGAATTAAAAAAACTAATTCTCATTGATGAATCATTACAAAACGTCGAGAATTATTTTACAGGATTGATTGAAGTATATGAACAATTATTAGTTCGTCTTGATAATTCAGTTCAGTATTTATACTTTAAGTGTATGCATTTTGCCCATAAGCTTGTTCAAAAGGAAATGAGTATCAAACGACTACCTGTCGTTCAACGAAAAGAACTTGAAGCAATTATTACAGCAAGCAAAATTTTAAAAGTGATGACTGAAACACAAATAACATCACTAGAAGAAAAAACAAAAGTGGCGACATATGAAAAAGATATGAAAAAACAACATAACGAGATGATGAAGGTGTTTAGTGCAGCCTAATCGTGGGGGTGAAAAATGATGAATGAAAGCAGAAGACAAGCACTTGAGCAACTTTCGACGGCCTCACCGCTTGAAATCACGAGAACTCTTGAACAATTTGAACTGTATGATATGAAATCATCCCAAGAAGTCATAGATGAAATATATACGGAATTCCAAAAAGGAGAAAATCTCGAAAAGGGTGTATTAATGCCAGTCATGATGTCAGTGATTAATGGGTTACTTGAGGCAACAAAAGCAGGCCGCTCAGCCAGGAAAAAAGGGCTGACAGCTTCAAGGATCATAGAGGAGTGTGAACAGTTCTCTTATAATGACAAGCCTGACAATTCTACAAACGTAAATGCGTATACGGAATTTAAAAATGTACAAGAAACGACTAAAAAACGCGGGACCGTGAATGCAAATATGACTCAGGAATATGAGAGAAACAATTACGAAGATAAAAAGGCCATGGACCGCTATAAAGATGGAAAAGTAGTTGGTGAAAAAAGCCTCGTCGATGAATACACTGGGAAACGAAACTTATATTTAAAACGAAACGACCCGAACAAACGTTATAATGACGATACATATAGGCAACAGGCGCAACCAGACCATATCGTCCCACTAAAGCAAGTTCATGATAGGCTAAGTAGCAATTATGCATTAGATGATGCCGATATCAAAAAAATATCTAACATTGAAGATAATTTTGCGGTTACATCTGCTAATATTAATCAAACTAAGGGAAAACGGACAAATGCCGAATATATCAAACATATGGAGGAGAAAGGGACACCAGTTGATGAGATAACGAAAGCAAATATGCTTAAGATGCAAAAGCAGGCAGAGCGAAAAATTGATGCACAAGCAAATAAATTTATAGCCAAAAACCTCATGGACAAAACCGATAAAGGAAAAGACATTAGGAATGAGACGGCAGGTGTTGCGGCTAATCAAGCGAAAGAATATGCGATTGGAAACCTTATCTTATTCATTGTAAAACCAATTTATTTCGAACTAAAAGATGGTTTTAAAAACGGCTTAACGAAAGGGGTTAATGCTTCATCTGCACTTGAAGCCCTATCAATTCGGTTTGGTCGAATTAAAAAACATGTAATCGAAAATGCATCATCGTTTATTGGAGATAACATGTGGGAATTCGTGAAAGGATTCATTTCTTCATTAATAGAAGGGATCATCAGCTTATTTGTTGGAATCTTTAAGCAAGTCCTTCGTCTTCTAAAAGAGGGAATAAAAATCTTCATGCAATCTGCCAAAATTTTATTTGGCAAAGATGCAAAGGAAATGACGCCATCGCAAAAAGGTGAAGCCATTATAAAAATAATAGGTGGTAGTGTCCTAGCCATTGCTGGTATTGGGATTGAAACTCTCTTAAATAAAATAGGCATTGGGGAACCTTGGTCGATAGTGTTAGCGACATTACTATCTGGTATTGCATCTGCTTTATTCATGTATCTTCTTGATAAAGTTGATTTGTTTAGCGTAAAAGCAGAACAACGAAGAGACCGTATCGCGGAAATATTCACAGAGCGAATTCAAGACATAAAAGAGGTATCTGAAGAATTTAATGTCGTAGCAATACAGACATTAAGAAAGCAATACGTACAGTTTGAAGACATACAAAGTGGAATTCAATCAGCATTAGCTACGGAAAACCTGGATTCTCTCAACTCAGGTTTATACCGCATGGCCGACTTTTTTAAAATAGAGTTGCCATATCGTAATACAGACGAATTTGTTGACTATTTTGATTCACAAGATGTTATTAAATTATAGTATAAGATAAACAAAGCTTCCCCAAAATTAGTTATAATGTTTAGAGGGTGAGGAAAAAGGTTCCAAGATAACCTTTTCCTCACCTTATTTCTATGAAAAGGAACAAAAAGATGTCAAGAAATATGTATTAAAGTTGTATGAAATAGGTACATAGTATGATAAAATGAATTGAAAGAAAAACTCGAATTTTGGCGAATTTTGAAACCAGATAATGGTAGAGGGAGCTTATCATGAATAAAAATCACTTGATTAATAAAGAACAACGAATAATAATATGGTACTTGCTTATGTTTTATATCTTTTACATAGGTTATGATTTATTCTTTTATTATATATGGCTAGGGGCTCCAGGTTCTCTACCAAATGGATTAGGAGTTTTTATTTATATCTTATTGCTGGCTCTATTGCCACTACCTTATTATTTGTTAAAAAAGAAACAACCCCATGCTATCAAGTATATTTATTTTATAGCTTTTACAGTTCTCACTTTAATTAATGATATATCATATTATTGGGGAACCGATATGGTATTTCAAAGTGGTAATATAGTTGAATTAATGATTATTCTTTTTTCACCTATATTTGTCAACAGATTATACTTTTTTATTGTTACCGTAGGAACTATGCTTAGACTAGCTCTTACAGGATTAATCCTTCAAGACTTAAACGTTTTCCTACCGATTATTCTAGTTTTTGTTTTTTCATTAATTGCATTTATTTTGTTATATAGTTTTTATAGTTATGTTATGGCTGTCAAAGATTCTTATAATCAAGAATTAGCAGAAATGATAAAGGGAGTTGTTGAGACATTTGAATTAAGAGTTCCTAATACAAGGGGCCATAGTGAAAGAGTAGCTGAATATGCGAGGATGCTCGCAAAAGAAACAAAATTAATAAAAAAAGAGGAATTAACTCTTTTTTACTTTGCTTGTTTGTTACATGATATTGGGAAAAATCAGATTCCAGAATATATCTTAAATAAAGCTTCAAACTTAACGACTGAAGAATTTGAAATCATAAACACTCATCCTACTATAGGTGCACAAGCAGTAAAACGTGTGGAAGGTTTAGCAGATTATATTGATGTCATTCAGTATCATCATGAGCGCTGGGATGGAAAAGGATATCCAGAACAAATAAGGGAAAATAACATTCCATTCCTTGCAAGAATTGTAGCAATCGCTAATACATTTGATTCATTAACAACTGCACGAGCTTACCGTGAAGCAGTTTCACCAGAAGAGGCGTATGAGTACATTTGTAAAGGGGAAGGAACACAATTTGACCCTCAGTTAGTCCACTTATTTAAGAAAGTTTTTCCTAGTTGGAAGAAGTATCATCAAGATTACCACAAGCACATAATCGAAGATAAATAGGTTATAACCCACAATCAGAATAGAATCGTGTTTTGAAAAGCTAATCTCTTTTAGAGGTTGGCTTTTGTTATGTATTTATATCAATGATGATAAATACCTGTGAAAAATTACTTAGAAAGATATAGGAAATTCTGTGATTTATAGTATGATAGAATAAATGACAAAAAAACTCGAATTTTAAATGAAAATCTTAAAGGAATTTATACTCTAATGTCGAATACAACGAGAAAGAGAAGGTGGCTATCTTGCAAAGACAAGCTAAAATAAATGCAGAAAAACAAACGGCTATATGGTTTATATTGCTTTTCTATTTTGTTTTCATATTCTATGATATTTTTTTTTACTACATTTTAAGTTCAAAGGGATTACCTTCTGGGGGACTTGGTTTTAGTCCTCATATTATCATGCTACTCCTTTTACCTATTACATACTATTTATTGAAAAGAGAAAAACCTGAAATTATTAAGTATATGTATTTTATTACATTTTCAGTGTTAACAATTGTAAATGATTTATTAATCTATTGGGAGTCTGATCAAAACTTTATAAGTGGAAATGCGGTAGAACTTATTATTGTCTTGTTCTCTCCTATCTTTGTAAATAAAAGATTTTTTATGGTAGTTTCATTAGGTACAGTAATTAGGTATTCGTTGGTGGGAGTAATTCTCCAAGATACTACTGTACTGTTCCCATTGCTTCTTATTTTTGTGATTTCTATAATGGGTTATATTTTATTAAATCGTTTTTTTAGTTATATCCTTGCGTTAAGGAACTCATACAACAAAGAGCTAGAAGGGATTGTTAAAGGAATTATCGCTACCCTTGAATTAAAGGATCCTTATACTAAAGGGCATAGTGAGAGAGTTGCTGATTATGCTTTGATTTTAGCAAAAGCTACAGGTTCCATAAAAAAAGAAGAGTATAATTCATTTTACTCAGTTTGTTTGTTGCATGATATTGGTAAAATCCATATTCCCGATTATCTCCTAACTAAACCTTCAAGATTAACTGAAGATGAATATGAGGTAATAAAAACTCACCCTGTTGTCGGTGCAAAAGCTGTAGAACAAGTTCAAGGAATTGCTGAATATATTGATGTCATTCAATACCACCATGAACGTTGGGATGGAAAAGGATATCCAGAGCAATTAAAAGAAAATCAAATTCCGTTCCTTGCTAGAATAGTCGCAATTGCAGATGCATTTGATGCGATGACTTCTTCAAGATCATATCGTGCTGCTTTACCGTTAGAAGAAGCCTATAAGCGAATTTGTGCAGGAGCTGGTACGCAATTTGACCCTCAGTTAGTACACTTATTTAAGAAAGCATATCCTGAATGGAAAAAATACCATCAAGATTTCCACTGGGAAGAAAAAGGCCTTGCACAGTCAGCAACTACATTGGAGGGAGGTGAAAAATATGAAAATTCGTAAACTAAAAAAAGTAAAGCTAACATGCTGGTGGTGCAATTATGTTTTAAGATAAGAGGTTAACAGTTTGGAATGCTTATATAATTTAGAATCCTCCGCCGTTTTATCAATCTAAAAGGATGGCTTGAATATGAAACTATCATTGGGAACACAACTTACTTTATTTCCTTTAGATATTCGTAAAGACAATAAGCATTATATTGTTGAAGAAGTCACTTCTGGTGACTTCTTCGAGATGCCTAAAATTTGTATTGACGCCATTCGTTTACTTGAAGAGGGACAATCGTTAGGTTCGGTTGAGTTGCAATTAAAAAAGATGTACCCGAATGATAGTGTGAATTTGATTGAATTTGCGCAACAACTTCTCGATTTAAAACTAGTAAAAGAAATTAATGGAATTGCTTTTGAAGATAAGAAAGAGAATCAAGTGGAGAAAGGGTATACATGGATTTCGCCACTAGTTGGACGTTTCTTTTTTAATACAGTCAGTAACAAACTATACATATTGTTGTTTCTTGCTTCTCTTATCATATTTATTTTGAATCCACACCTGTTTCCAAGCTACAAAAATGTGTTTTTATTTGATGCTATTGTACCAAGTCTATTAACTTGGCTTGCGCTTTCTTTAGTATTAGTACTAGTTCATGAGTTCGGACATATTCTAGCTGTGCGGTCTTTTGATTTACCTGCAAAGATGGGGATTGGAAATCGTTTGTTTTTTGTCGTTTTTGAAACGGACCTTTCCACAGCTTGGAAGCTCTCAGTGAAAGAGAGAAATGTTTTATATTTTGGCGGTATTTGTTTTGACCTCATAATCCTCTTTGGTGCATTGCTCCTTCAATTGTTATTTCCAGAGAGTCATCCATTGGTACAAGGTATTCTTAAGTTAATGGTGCTTGATGTCTTTATTCGTATGATTTATCAATGTTGTTTTTATATGAAAACAGACTTTTACTATGTCTGTGAAAATGTAACGGGCTGTTATAACTTAATGGAAAATGGAAAGCAATTGCTTCAGAAAAAAATTCCGTTTCTAAAAACAGAAGAAACAACACAACTATTCGATGGCGAAGAACGAATTGTCCGGCTGTATGGGTGGTTTTATATTACTGGGGTCGTATTAACGTTTGGTTTATTTGGTGGTGTATTCATCCCGCAAATGTATTATGCCTTTTCTAGGTCGTTACCTGGGTTACTACAACCAATTACGACTGCTCCTTTCTGGGACGCTGCTGTTTTTCTAGGGCAGTCGATACTCATGATTGGTTTACTTTTATATGCGATTCGAAAAAAACGAATTTATGAAGATTGATTTTATAGGATATAGTAAATGACAAGGGGTGGGAAACTACCCCTTGTCATTTTTATATATAGTGGTCATTTAAGGCTTTGCTGCTTGCTTATAATGGAAACATTTAAAACTAGTAATAAAATTAGAATCATTCTAAAATAATAATATGGTTCTTTAAAATAGGTATATTACATCAAAAGGGTGACAGCGATGGACTCAATGGTAAAAAGCTTATGGTTAACTGAACAATTTAATAGGACAGCTACCCACATCTTTGATTTATTATCCAATCGAATTGGGATTAACACCTTCTTTATTGCTACAAATGATCGAAAAGACAATGTTGTTCTCAAAAGCATCAATCGTCAGTATTCATTAATGGTGGAAGGCTCTAGTTTACCATTTGAAAATGTTCTTTGTCGGTTTGTATGTGAAAATATAGATGAGCCTTTTGTCATTTCTGATTTAGCTAACGACCCTCGAACAAAGCATGAGCCAGCAACGAAAGCCCTTAACGGAAGTGGTTGCTTTGTTGGAGTGCCGATTGTATTGCGAAATGGCGATGTTTTCGGAACGTTGTGTGGACTCGATAAAGTTCCATATGATTTTACGGATGAAGATATCTCACTCTTACGTTCTCTTGGTAGCTTATTAAGTGTAACGGTTGAATTGGAAAGAATGAGCAAAATAGACGAGATTTCAAACCTGTATACCGTTTCTTTTATAAAAAGCTTATTCTCTAAGCTGGCAACGGAAGAAGGAAATCTAGGACTTTTATGTGTGGATATTGACCATTTCAAAAAAGTAAATGAAGTGTATGGATATGAAGTAGGAGACCAATTATTAAAACTTATGGCAGAGCGACTTCAAGCAGTCTTTAGCAATCAAGCGTTTGGCTGTCGTTTCTCAGCAGATGAGTATTTATTTATCTTTACAAGTAATGGAACAGTAAGCATTCTAGACGAGATCCAAGTCAAGTTTCTAGAAATTCAACACGCTCTTCTACAACCATTTTATATAAATGGGCACGAGTGCTATTTGACATGTAGTATCGGTGTAAGTGTATACCCTAACGATGGACAAGAGTTTGATTTACTTATCAGAAATGCACACAATACGATGAATCGTTCTAAAGAAGGAGGACGAAATGCGCTGCAATTTTTTACTAAAGCTCATTTCATTGAAAAAGAACAACACTTGGATTTAGAACAAGGTTTATATCGCGCGCTTAATGAAAAACAGCTCTTTATAGAATATCAACCACAGTATGATTTGAAAGACGAAAGAATGGTTGGGATGGAGGCATTACTCCGATGGCAACATCCATTACTAGGAAGAGTGTCTCCTGCATCTTTTATCCCTATCACCGAAGAAAATGGATTGATAGTTTCAATAGGAAAATGGATACTTCGAGAAGTATGTATTCAAGGGAAGACATGGGTTGAAAAGGGAATCGACTTTAATGAAATCTCTATTAATATATCCATTCGACAATTAAAGGATAGAAACTTTTTATCGGACGTACGTTTTATATTAGATGAGACAGGGTTTGAGCCTGCGATGCTTAAGTTTGAAATTACTGAAAGTATGTTTATTCAAGATACTCTGTATATTAAGGGGATCTTACTTAAACTAAACGAGTTAGGGATAAACATTTCGTTAGATGATTTTGGAACAGGATATTCATCCCTGAGCATTTTAGGAACATTACCACTTCATACGATTAAAATTGACCGCTCGTTTGTGACAGGGATGAAAGAGAGTGAGAAAAAACAAAATATTGTTAAATCAATTATTAGCTTAGCGAAGGCTCTTCATATATTTACGTTAGCAGAGGGCATTGAATCAGAAGATGAAACTCATATTTTACATGGGTTAGGTTGTTCCTATGCTCAAGGATATTACTATAGTAAACCGGTTTCACCTAAAGCTATTGAATCATTACTATTTGACCAAAGTTAACAAAGGATAACTCTTGAGGAGAAAGCTCAGCCTCTTGAGTTATCCTTTTCTTTTGCATTATCCAATAGGCTTCAAGTTTAATTGGTCTAACGCGTAATTAACTTCATTTAGGTTATAAATTTTCCGCTCAATGCAAAATTGAACGACTAGGTCACTATACTCACTATCTGATAATGAATATCCGGCTGAGCCTAATAAGGTCTCGGTATCCTCAATCGTCAATTCAAGGGCCAAGGCAAGAGCAATGATTGTATTTTTTCCAGGACGATAACTTACGTTTGTTCGAATCTTTGAGAAGTGTTTTCGGTCCATTTGGGCTTTTTTATAAATCTCAGAGTCGCTTGTTTTTCTTTCGTCAATAAAGCGAAACAATACCTCTTTGAAGACGGGTTTTTTTTTCGTTTTTATAAAATCTTCGATATCTAGTTCAAGGTTACTCTCTAATGTTTTATAGGATGTAAAAGAAGCTTCTAATGGAGTTTCGTGTAAAGAAATAAAGGCTCGTAGCTCGTCTATGATTTTAGAATCAAGCACAAACATCTCCTCCTGAAAAATGTCGCTTTCAAGGCGACCAATATATGGATAAATTCAAATACAATTATACCATATTCAAATAAGGGGAGATGGTCGTAATGAAGAGAAAAGTAACGGAGCTTGTTTTTTTACTAGATCGAAGTGGGTCAATGGCGGGACTTGAAGGAGATACAATCGGGGGATTTAATGCGTTTCTACAAAAACAGTGTAAAGAAGAGGGAGAAACGGTAGTAACAACAGTCCTCTTTGACGATGACTATGAGGTTTTATGGAATGGGACGGACGCTAAAGAAGTTAAGCTGACTGAACGAGAGTATTTTGTAAGAGGAACTACTGCTTTATTAGATGCGGTAGGAAAGTCGATTATGCAAGTAGGGCAAAGGATAGCCTTGACCAATAATGAAGAACGACCGGAAAAGGTTATTTTCGTTATAACAACGGATGGGATGGAAAACGCAAGTAAGGAATTTACTTATCCAAAAATAAAAGAGTTAATTAATCATCAGCAGGAAAAGAATAACTGGGAATTTATTTTTATGGGAGCTAATATAGACGCGACGGAGGAAGCAGGCAATATTGGGATAAAAGTAGAAAATGCTTATCGATTTGAAGCATCTAGTCAAGGTGTCGAAAGTATGTACGACATCGCTTGTGAAATGGTTTTAGAAAAAAGAAGAAAATAGTTCAAAGTAGACTTGCTAGGGATATGATTTCTAGTAAGTCTCATTTTTATAGAGGAAGGAAAATTAAGGGTTTATCACAAATAATTGTAAGCGTTTTCGTTAGTGATTATAGGGTGTTTTCTGAAGAAAAACCTTGAATTTAAGAGAATTTATGCGGATTTTGTCGAAAGAAATAATTTCAAACGAGAAGGATTTATTTTAAATTGTGTTGTATTTTAACTTGGAACAAATTAACAGGAATTTTATTCCTAGAGGAGAAGATGAACAAGTGAAAAAAGGGTTAAATGTTTTGTTTAGCCTGTTACTCCTTGCCAGTTTAGTGCTACCTTCATCGGTAACTGCTGCAACAAGTAAAGTAACGGAAAAAGAAGAAGTCCACCAACAAGTATTGGAACAGCTTGGCGTTGGCAAAAATCAAGTGAATGCTCTTTCGGTGTCAAAAGACAAAACAAACCCAAAAGAGGACTTTGAGGAAGATGTACTTATTGTAAAATACAAATCTTCCATTTCAAAGTCAGCTCACACTAAGATGGGTACTACGTTAGTTAAGAAAGTTGGAAACTTGAACTATGACATTGTTAAAGTTAACAAAGGAAAATCGCTTGAGAAGGTAGCAGAGAAGTATGCTGAACGCACAGATGTTGTCTCCGTTTCGAGAAGCGCACGCGTTCAAAAATTATCCGTTCCAGATCAAAAAAGAGATCAAATGTATCACCTAGATACGCTGAAAGTAGATAGTGCACAAAAGCTAGCTGGAAAGAATAAAGTCAAAGTAGCTGTAGTAGATTCGGGAATTGATGTAAAGCATCCTGAGCTAAAAAATAAAGTTACTTATAATTATAGTGTTCAAAACCCTATGAAAAAAGGGGTGCCGGATTTACATGGAACACATGTAGCGGGAATCATTGCTTCCGAAAAAAATAATGGCGTTGGGGGATACGGAGTTAATCCAAATGTTAGTATCCTATCCATTGATGTTTTCGGACACAGTTGGTATGCAACGGACTATACAGTGGCAGAAGGAATCCTTCAAGCTGTAAAGCAAAAAGCCCAAGTTATTAATTTAAGCTTAGGAACATATTATCCATCACCTATTTTAGAAGATGCGATTCAAAAAGCAGTCGAAGCTAACATTACAGTTGTTGCAGCAGCTGGAAATGGCGGAGATGAAATGAGACTTTATCCTGCGGCTTATCAAGGCGTTATTAGTGTAGGGGCAACTAATAGTAAAAATGAGTTAGCTGAGTTTTCAACATTTGGACCGACTGTAGATATTGTTGCTCCAGGTGAAGGTATTTATAATGCGGCGTACGATTATGATAAAAAATCATCGTATATGACACTTGATGGTACATCAATGGCTACACCTATGGTTACAGGAGTAGTATCATTGCTTTTATCGAAAAATCCAAATTTAAAACCACATGAAATTCAATACATTTTAAATAAAACTGCTAAGGATTTAGGAGCAAAAGGCTACGATACAACTTATGGATTTGGATTAGTCAATCCAGTTTCAGCATTGAAATTTGACACAAAACAAATACCTAAAACAACATTTCTAACAGAGAAACAATTATCAACAAAAGCTAAAAAAATTACGGTAAAACCGAGCACTTCTGTAACTGGACAAATCACAAAACTTTACCAAACAGATTGGTACCGTTTTGATGTGAAGGAAGATGAATATGTTCAGTTATTGTTAAAACAAAAATCAAAATATGACTATATGTATGACTTTTATTTCTTTGCAAAAGGGGACTCTGAACATCTAATCAAGCTAAAGGTCGATGACCAAAAGCGTGGAGGATCAGAAGGGTCATTATTCCAAGCACCTCTCGATGGTACGATTGTGGTTGGTGTAAAAGATGCAACGAAAAAATATAATGAAAAAGCAAGTAAAACATATACGTTAACTGCTGAAAAATTTAATGAGCTACCAACAGATGGAATTAATAAATGGAATCAAGTAGAAATTGATGGATTCCCATTCAATTCCAAATACGACTTTGGAGACCTTTATTTTTCTAAATCACCATATGTACCTCCTGTCCAAGAAGAACCTCAAGAACCAATTGAAGAGGAACCGATTGAGGACGAACCCATTGAGGACGAACCAATTGAGGATGAACCAATTGAAAATGAACCTGCAGAGGACGAAATCATAGAAGAAGCGACCGACAGTGACGAATCAAATGGCGAAGTGGCTACAGAAGATTTAGAAACGGAAGAGTCAATTCAAGAAGAAACGGTTGTTGAAGAAACGCTAGAAGAAGGAAACGAAGGAACAGAAGAGCAACTTGAGGATGTACCGGCAGAAGACTTACCGAGTGATGAAACACCTGCTGAAGATTATCCAATTGAGGATGACCCGTACGAAGAGTACCCTACAGAGCCAGAAACAGCTTGGAATAGTGATTATTTCACATTTACGATGCCAGAAAATGATAATGGCAAGCCTGAAACTGTACGAGTGAAAACATCAAGTGTTCCTGGAATCGATATTATGTTAAAAGTACATGCTGTGTATGAAGAGTATTGGGAAGAAGAAGATGAATTTTACCGAGAAGAATATTTAGAGGACTATAAGGATGAATTTGGATTTGGTAGTGCAGAAGAAATTACATTTAATGCCTACCCTGGTATGACATATATCATTGAAGTAACCAATGATCCAACTTTTGAAATGTGGGATTGGTGGGGTGAACCGTTAACAATTGATGAAACGAGAAATTATTCATCAACCATTCCATATGAAATCTCTATCGAAAGCAAAACATTACCTAAGGATGAAGATAACTTCCCTAATGAAGAATACGAAGAGGAATATGAGTATTCTGACGATATGTTTGCTTTATCTAAAGAAGAGAATAAGCCTCTTCAATCGATAAGACAGGAAGTAACAGCTGCTTGGCATGATGAAGAGGATTATATCAACAGAATTAAAGAAGTAGCATTACCTCATAAAGAAGGAAAAACATCAAGCGGATATTTCCAATATTGGGGCGACGAGGACTGGTATTCATTTACACCAACTCGAAATGCGTTCTACAGATTTACACTAAATAGTGAGGGGATCACACCTATATTTAATGTATTTAGTCTGAATGAGTTAACAGGAGAATTAGAATATATTAGTACCAACGAAGGATATGATTATGAGAATGATCGTTGGACTACTCAAGATACGATTCATATAGGAGTAAAAGCAAATAGAACATATTACTTAGCACTAAGTGATATTAACTATCGTCCGAGTTTTTATGAGTATAGTTTTACAAGTGAGTTCGTAAGACGTACTCCAGTTGACAAACAAGAAGATAATGATTCGTTTGAAGAGGCAAGACCGATTAGTGAAGGAAAGATAAGCGGGAATTTTGCACAAACAGGAGATGTCGACATCTTTTACTTCAAACCGAAGTCAACTGCGATTTATGGATTTAACGTTAGTCCAAAAACAACAACAACCCTTAAAGATGTACCGGAACAATTAGTCAAACAGACTGACCCAGATGTCGTCATTATTGAAGACTCAAACGGGAATGGCAAACTTGACCCTGAAGAAGAAGGCAATACCATGGTGTTTGTAAATGGTTGGTCAGCAGAAGAAGAACGTGGAGCTTTTAATGGCAAGAAAAAAGCAGGCTACTTTATTGTTCTGTATAACTACCTTTATGAAGGTTCTGTGCTTGGATATGACTTTACTCTTGTCAACGCGACAGCAATGGCTGACGAAGATAAGGGAAATAAAGTGAAAGACAATATTCCTTCTAAGCCGGTTACAATTAAAGCGAGTAAAGCTGGAAACTTCACAGCTACTGGCAACATGAACGTAACAAGCAATAAAGGCGATACAGATTTCTTTAAAATTGTGGTTCCTAATAAACGTACGTATGATGTGTTACTATCCGTACCAACAGATTTAGATGGCAAAATCACCATTTATAATTCTAAAGGGAAAAAGGTAACCTCAAAGGACGTATATGGAGCGGGAGATGCAGAGAAATTCTCGGTTTCCTTAAAGAAAGGAACGTATTACGTAAAAGTTGAAGACTATCATGGGAATGCGAGTATTTCTTCCTATAAGTTAAGTATGAAAAAGAAGTAAATAAAGAGTAATTGAGGCCGGGACAAAGGTAAAAATACCTTTTATCCCGGCCTCATTTCATGATCGTGTTATTCCGGAGCACGTAAGGTATAATATGTTACATAACTAACATAAAAGGGGTTTTATATTGTATGTCTGGAACAAAAAGGGATTCCATTAAAACGGGGCTTAGAGTAAATGTAGTGCAAAAACAGGATCAACGAACAGGTAAACTTACAGAAGGTGTCGTTGCAAAAATATTAACGAACTCTGTGACTCACCCACATGGTATTAAGGTTAAACTTGAAGATGGTACTGTAGGAAGAGTAAAGGATATTCTGCAGTAGAGAACCCAGCAGCAAGAAGGCAGTGTTTACCGTTTGTACCAAGAAAGAGTGGTGAATATGTCCAGATTTTCCTTCGACTGTTTAAGAGATGAAGTATAAAAACTTGAACATCGTACAAAATAGGAAGGAGCAATAACTAAGATTATGTAATTGCTAAAAAAAAAGTGGAGTTTATTTGCTTTTCTATAGTTAGTTCTGTTATGATATAGAAGAATTATTTTTGTTCGGTTCTGTAAGGAAAGAATAAGTGTTTAAACTTTTCGCCTTTGATATCTAATTGAGCAACTATAGTAATAAAAAGTGGAACATATCCACACAGGAGGAAACAAACATGCAAGAAGGTACAGTAAAATGGTTTAATGCAGAAAAAGGATTCGGTTTCATCGAAATCGAAGGAGGAGAAGATGTATTCGTACATTTCTCAGCTATCCAAGGCGAAGGTTTTAAATCTTTAGACGAAGGCCAACGAGTTTCTTTTGAAACTGAGCAAGGTCAACGTGGGCTTCAAGCTACAAACGTTAACAAAATCTAATCCCACAAAAAAGGACTCTGTTTACAGAGTTCTTTTTTCTTTTCCTATTTTTTTGTGGTTATTTACATACACCATTGTCAGTTATCGTATGACAATGGATTTCTAGTGATAAAATAGAAAATGGACAAGTTAGATAAAAAGGAGACTGTAAAAGTGAGTTCAAATGAAAGTAAACAAGCGCTACCAGATAATTTTGAGACATTGAAAAAATCAATAAACCGTTCTTCCAACTGGAGAGAGCGATTGGATGCTGTGGAAGAGCTAGGAGAGTGGAAAACGAGAGAGACGATTGAGTTATTAAAACATAGCTTGAAAGGTGATCCTGTTACAACCATTCGAGAAGCCGCTTACCGAAAACTTCAAGCCTTAGGTGAAAAGGTATCTCAGCCTGAACCAATCCAAGGAGACTTGATTAAAGATACGAAGAAAGTGTTAGTGCGAATTAAGAAAAGTCTGCCTGCCGATCATTCATATCATGATTTTAAAGAAAAAGTGAAAAAGATGAGAATTGATTTATATGATACGTATGAAGGTGAAAAAGGCGTAGAGTTTGATAAATGGTTAGAGAATTTATGGGTCACTTTACGTACTTGATAGCGAAAATAAGTGGTGGTGTTTGTAAAATGCAACTAAAAAAGATAAGCCACTTAGTTTAAGGGCTTATCTTTATATGTGATTATGATTTTCGTTTATTAATGATATCAAAGGCTACAGCCATTAATAATACTAAACCTTTAATGGCTTGTTGCCAGTCGATACCTAGACCAAGGATAGACATCCCATTGTTCATTACCCCCATAACGAGTCCACCGATAACCGCTCCAATGACAGTTCCAATTCCACCATAAGCTGAAGCTCCACCGATGAATACAGCTGCAATCGCATCTAGTTCGAATAGTGTACCAGCACGCGGGGTAGCGGCGTTTAGGCGAGCCGCAAAGATTAAACCAGATAATGCTGAGAGCACTCCCATGTTTACAAATACACCAAATGTGACTTGTTTCGTTTTAATCCCTGATAGTGAAGCTGCTTTCAAGTTTCCTCCGACTGCATAAATGTGACGACCAATAATTGTTTTCTTCATGACAAATGTGTATACAACGATTAGAACAAATAAGATGACTAAAATATTTGGGATTCCACGATACATAGCTAATACGTACGTAAAATAATTGATAACAGCAAAGATTCCGACGAGCTTTGCGTAAAACAAACCTTTTGGAAGGACATCAAATCCATATTTTATTTGATTTCTTCGTGTTCTAAATTCTAGTGCGATTAAAATAAGTGAAATGATAACCCCAACCGCGATAGAAAAAAGGTGAAGGCTTCCGCCACCGAGAAAATCAGGAATAAAGCCAGTACTGATTCGTTGGAATGACTCAGGGAATGGAGCAATCGATTGTCCCTTTAATGCGACTAGGGTTAACCCTCTAAAAAGTAACATCCCCGCTAAGGTTACAATAAAGGCTGGTATACCTACATAGGCGACCCAGAAGCCTTGCCAAGCCCCAATGAGGGCACCAACAAGTAAGCAAATAGGAACCGCAAGCCAAGGGTCCATTTGCATATTAATCATTAAAATCGCGGATATCGCACCTATAAAGGCGGCAATCGAACCAACTGATAAGTCGATGTGTCCGGTAATGATGATTAGTACCATTCCGATTGCAAGAACTAAGATGTAGCTATTTTGAAGAATAAGATTTGTTATATTTAACGGTTTTAAAAGGGTCCCATCGGTAAGAATTTGAAAAAGTAAGGTAATCAATACTAAAGCGATAACCATACTATATTGGCGCAAATTGTTTTGAACAAGATTTGTTAAGGAATTTTTCATGTTAGTTCCCTCCAGATTTCGTCATCAATTTCATTAGGTTTTCTTGTGTCGCTTCCGATTTACGGATTTCTCCAGTGATCGCACCTTCATTCATTGTATAAATACGGTCGCACATTCCGATAATTTCTGGGAGCTCAGATGAAATAAGCAAGATCCCTTTACCTTGACCGGCCAATTGATTAATGATCGTATAGATTTCATACTTGGCACCAACATCAATGCCTCGTGTAGGTTCATCTAAAATAAGGATTTCAGGCTCAGAGAACATCCACTTGCTTAATACTACTTTTTGCTGATTGCCACCACTTAAGTTTCCAACGGTTTGTGTGACATTGGGTGTTTTGATATTCATTTTGTTGCGGTAGTCCTCAGCAGCTACAAACTCTTCGTTTTCATCAATTACGTTGTTTTTAGCAATCTTTTTTAAATTTGCCAAGGTGATATTTTGCATAATGTTATCAATGAGAATAAGCCCGTATTCTTTTCGATCCTCACTTACATAGGCAATACCAGAATGGATCGCTTTATTTACATTTGGAAGGTTCAGTGGTTTTTCATCTTTATAAAGCTCTCCGGTTGTTTTTGTCCCATAAGATTTTCCGAAGATACTCATCGCAAGCTCAGTTCTACCAGATCCCATAAGACCTGCAATCCCAACAATTTCGCCACGGCGAATGTGCAAATTAACATCCTTTACGATTTGCCTGTCATTTTGAATAGGGTGATAGGTGCTCCAGTTTTTTACCTCAAAAAAGGTTTCTGCTATTTTCGGTTCTCTTTCAGGATAGCGGTTGGTTAAACTACGACCAACCATTCCTTTAATGATGCGGTCTTCTGTTATATCCGCGGTATCTAATGTTTCTATCGATAGTCCATCACGAATAATGGTGACTGAATTGGCAATCTTTTTTATCTCGTTTAATTTATGAGAGATGATGATGGCTGTCATGCCTTGGTTTCGTAATTCAATAAGTAGATTCAGTAAGTTTTCACTATCTGTTTCGTTTAGTGCAGCCGTCGGCTCATCTAAGATAAGTAGTTTCACATTTTTAGATAATGCTTTTGCAATTTCAACGAGTTGCTGCTTGCCGACACCAATGTCTTTAATTAACGTATGTGGAGACTCCTTTAATCCTACCTTTGTAAGGAGATCTCTTGCTTTACTAACCGTTTCATTCCAGTTAATAACCCCTCGATGAGCTATTTCATTTCCGAGAAAGATATTTTCAGCAATCGAAAGTTCTGGGATGAGGGCTAGTTCTTGATGAATTATTACGATGCCAAGCTCCTCACTTTGCCTAATATCCTTGAATTCACATACTTGGTCATTAAATAAAATCTCCCCCTCGTAGGAACCAAAAGGGTAGACACCACTTAATACTTTCATTAATGTTGATTTTCCGGCACCATTTTCACCGCAAATCGCATGAATCTCGCCTTCAACCACTTTGATGCTGACATCGTCTAGTGCTTTAACACCAGGGAATTCCTTTGTAATGTTTCTCATTTCTAATAAAATTGACTCTGTTTTCATTTCCTCACGCCCTCTGTTATATGAGTTCATAGTGATGGTTCACCTTCTTTAAAAAGTAAGAAAAGACGGATTTGGAAGGCGCTGTAAAAAGTTAAAACCCGAACTTTTTCAGTGCCCTTTTGGTTTGCCGTTTTCCTTATCTGAAAACCTATAGCTTCAAACGATAAAAAATGCCATTGATACGTTACATTCCCTTATGTTTAAGAACATCACGATGGCATTCTAGTAGAAATGAAACGTACGTTACGTAAGCTATAGCATTTCTTAATAGTTTGCAGAAAGGAAGAGGTGATTTCTTTATATATAAAAGGAGTAATGCGCGTAGCCGTTTCATTTTTTAAAAGCCTGCTACGAGAGGATTTCTCATAGCAGGCAGGCAACGAGTGGAGCCAAAAAACCAAAGGCATTAGATTTTCAGTGGCTTCTTAATTACTTCTTTTTTCTAGCGGCTTATTGAAGTTGTTCTTCTGTAAAATAACCACTATCAATAATGATCTCTTTATAGTTGTTTTCATCAACATAGACAGGCTCTAGTAAGTAAGAAGGAACTACTTTTACGCCATTGTCATACGTTTCCGTGTCATTTACATCCGCTTCTTCACCTTTAAGGATAGCTGTTACCATTTCAACCACTTTTTTCGCAAGTGCTCTTGTATCTTTGAACACTGTCATAGACTGCTCGCCAGCAACAATCGCTTTGATTGATTGGATCTCAGCATCTTGACCAGTGATAACAGGTAAATCAGTGTACCCAATGTTTTTAAGGGCTGAAATAATCCCGATAGCTAATCCATCATTAGGAGAAAGAACAGCATCTACTTCTTCATCTGTATAGAATGTACTTAATAGGTTATCCATACGAGATTGAGAGTTTGCAGCACTCCAGTTCATTGTAGCTACAACATCCATACCGACTTGACCACTCTTAACAACTAGTTTGCCAGAGTCAATGTATGGTTGAAGCACTGACATCGCACCATCGTAGAAGAAGTATGCATTGTTATCGTCTGGAGATCCACCAAATAATTCAATGTTAAATGGTCCATCTTGGTTTTCTAAATCTAGGGCATCAACAATATATGTTCCTTGAATAACCCCAACTTTGAAGTTATCGAATGTTGCATAGTATGATACATGCTCTGAGCTTCTAATTAAACGGTCATAAGAAATAACAGGAATGTCAGCATCTGCAGCCATTTGTAAAACGTTTGTTAACGCTTCACCATCGATAGCAGCGATAACAAGTACGTCAACACCTTTTGTAATCATATTTTCGATTTGAGAGATTTGAGTTTCAACAACATCTTCTGCATATTGTAAATCTACTTTGAAATCAAGAGCTTCAAGTTCTTTTACCATGTTTTCACCGTCATATACCCAACGCTCGATTGACTTAGAAGGCATCGCGACCCCAACAAAGCCAGCTTCACCACTACCGCCACCTGTAGATTCTCCTCCACACGCAGTTAGAACAGCTGCAAGTAAGAGTGCTAAAAATAAAATTATTACTTTCTTCACCTTAGTTCCCCCTTGGTACTATTATTTTTGAATACGCTTACATGTTTATCGTAATCTATTTAAAGTTGCTTTTATATGTAAACATATAGCACATATATATGTCTTTCTTTACATATTTAAAATGAAGAAAAAGTGAGGGGGGAATCCAAATGGTTTTATAGTAAAATTTTAAAAAGATAGCATTATTTTAAACAGTGGGAGGATAGAATGAATTGGATGGTTACTTGTAAAAGTGGAGAAGATAGAACCGAAAAAAGGGGCTGGAACAGAACTAGCTAAAACATCTTCACTGGCTTCACTCGCCACAAATCCCGTTGTGAGAACCCACTCACTTCAGCAAGTTGTGAAAAAGGACTCACAACTTGCTTAAAAAGATAGTGGCGGTTTCGCTCATTGCTAAGAGGGTGGGACAAAAGGTTAAAAAAAGAGGCCACTGAAAAAGTACAAACCAACTTTTTCAGAGCCTTTTATTATGGTTGCAATGGCTCCACTCGTTGCTCGCCTGGTACGAGAAACCCACTCGTACCAGGCTTTTAAAAAAAGCAACGGTTACGCACATTGCATCGAGGGCACTGTAAAAGTTAAAAACCGAACTTTTTCAGTGCCCTCTAAAAAAACCTTTTGTCTCACCCTCTCTTTTCTTACCTATAATCACTCGGAGACATTCCTGTATGTTTTTTAAACACTCGACTAAAGTAGTTAGGATCCTTGTAGCCTACTTCATAGCATACTTCTTTTACACTCACTTTTTTTGTTCGCATCAGTTCTTTTGCTGTTTCCACTCGAAGGGCCGTTAAATAGTCAATAAACGAGCTGCCCACACGTGTCTTAAATATTTTACTAAAGTATTGTGGGGTTAGTTCAACTTGTTCAGCGACTTCTTCAAGTGTAATCGGCTTTTTATAATTTTCAGCCATAAATTGTTTGGCAATCAGTAAGACATCTTTTTGTTTTGAATGATACATCGAGTGGATGTATGTCGTAATTCGAATGATTTCCTCTTGGAAGATGGACACGGTATTATAATGCAACAGGTTTCGATTGATGGAAACAGTAATCCCGCAATCAACTAGATGACGACGCATGAGAACTAAGAACTCAGCGACGACCTCTTCAATTGTTTGCTCGGATTGATTGCAATAGGCCAACATTTCATCCATAAAATTATGAACTAGAGTCGCTACACTTTCTAAAGAGCCGGATGTTATCGATTCTAACAATTTTTTCTCAGCCTGATAGGGATAGCCTAGATTGAGTTGATTTCCTTGCTCTTTGGCATGGTGGTTATAGTATTGACAGGTATTTGGTTGTTTAATAGAGGCAAGTGCAAACAATGCCTCATGATAAGACTGTATAAATTTTTCAAGTTCATTATAAGTGCGTCCGATTCCTATGGATAATGAATAATCAGGATAGACGTGATGAGACCTACTAATGATTTCTCTACTACAGGCTATAGCCCGGTCTCGAATATTTTGGTAGCTCCCTTTTTCGGGTAACTGAACGAGAATCGGAAAGCGTCCCATTGTTTGCTCACCAATAAAGTGGTTCGGAAAGATTTGTTCGATTTCTGACTGAATAAAAGAAAGGTATCCTTTTATTTCTTTATAATCAATAAACTTTGATTTTCGGTTAAATTCAAAAACCATGACAAAGCTGTCCTTCTGAAAGGTTTCTTGAACATCCCATTCGATATCTTTGTGATGATGAGAAGACCCCATGAGAATAGAAGTAATGACTTTAGATTGAATCACTGATAAAGCACGACGGTAATTGTCACGCAAGGTGATGTCTTCCGTTCTTTTTCGTTTTTCTGACTCAATCTCGTCTAAGGCCTTTTGAAAAGGAATAATGATTTCCTCGCGAGAACAAGGCTTTAGGATATAATCTTTAACACCAATTTTCATAACTTGGCGTGCATATTCAAACGTATCAAAAGCAGTGACCATAATAATGTAAACAGACGGATTCATTCGCTTCAGTTCTCTGGCTGCCTCAACCCCATCAATACCAGGCATTTTTATATCCATGAAGACGATGTTTGGTCTAAATTCCTCAGCTAATAAAATCGCAGTACGTCCGTTGTCTGCTTCTTCAATTAGAAGATGAGAGAAAGCTTCTGCTATTATTTTTCGCAAACCTCTTCTTTCAAGTCCTTCATCATCGACAATTAATACCCTATACATAGCTATTCCCCTCCATCCCTTGTTTAGGTAACTTTAATTGAATTGTGGTTCCTTTTCCGACTTCTGTATCGATTGAAATTCGTTCATGTGACTGGTAAAACAGTTCTAGTCTTCGTAAGACATTTTTAACGCCTAATCCCGTTGAATGTCCTGTAAGAGAAGATGTGGTCACCGACTTATCAAGCAACATTTGGCTCGTCCTGTTATCCATCCCAATTCCATTGTCCTTGATTTGAAGGACAACATAATTCCCTTCACAATGCCCAACAATCTCAATTTTACCTTTTTGTTCATAGGGCTCAATTCCATGGATAAAAGCATTTTCAACAAGTGGTTGAAGAGTAAGGATAGGCATTCTAAGCGATAGACAATCTTCAGTGATATCTACTGAAAACTCTACTCTTTCTTCAAATCTCGCTTTCTGGATATAAAAATATTCTTGAACGACGCTAATTTCATCTGCTAAAGTGACAGGCTTATCCATGACACCTAAGTTATATCTCAACAACTTCGAGATTGAATTAATTAATTTAAATATGGTTTCTGACCCTTCAATCAATGCACACTTGGAAATGGTGTTGAGGGTGTTAAATAAAAAGTGAGGGTTTATCTGACTTTGCAAGCTTTTAAGTTCCATTTCCTTCACTAATTTATCCTGTTCAGATTTCTCATGTAGCTGTCGAACATGAAAGGCTAAATCGGTTCTCATTTTATTGAATGTCTTTGAGAGAAATCCAATTTCATCGCTCGTTTCAGTTAGTTTGGGACCATCTAGTTTTCCCGCCGCTACTTCTCTTGCCGTTTTTGTTAATTGGTTAATAGGTGCGGATATGCTATTACTAAACAAGTAGGTTGTAAACACACCAACAGAAAAGGTCGCAAACGACATGAAGAATAGCGTAAGTTTTACATCTTCATTTCGTTGGTTCAAGGCATCATAATAAGTTTGAAACATAGAGAGATCATCGTTAAGTAACGTTAATGTCTGGTCCTGAATAAAACCAATTAACATAAACGCTTCTTTTTGACTTTCTGAATAGACTTCAATGTCGTCTTCATGAAAAGAAGAGATCGCTACATCTGTTTCTTCAATAAAACTATCAATCATGTATTGATAGTTTCGAGTTTGTATATAATTATTCTCATTTTGAAAATGAGAGACCAATAAATTTTTAGCATCTATTAACTGGTCACGATTGTGTTTATAACTTTGTAAATCACTTGACTGATTTTTGTTTAAATAAGCATCCATCGTTTCATAGGTTTTCGATGATTTTTGAGAGACATCATTCAATAGGAAAAAGCGTTCTTGGATATGGTTGTAATGCTGCACCGTCTGAGAATAGTTGTAACTGATGAATAGTGATAGGCTAATCATAATGAAGAACAATACAATAAAAAATAACATCAATTTAGCCCGGATAGGAATCATTAGTTTAGTTTTGACTGGCATGGTCTACATCTTCTTTCTTCAGTATTGTAGTGGTTGTGTAAAAATTCTTATTGATGTCTTTTTTCTTAAGAAGACTAATTAACAATTGGACTCCGGTATATCCCATATCATATGGTTCTTGTTTTAAAGTAGCATGAATTTTACCTTTTCTTATAAGAGAGATGGTCTCATCAAGATCATCAAATGCATAGACAAGAATAGAGGAAGAGTGGTTTGCTTTTTCAATACCATCTGAGATTCCGATGCTATCAACGGCACTAGTTCCAAAGATAACTGAAAGGTCAGGATGTTGTTTTAGCATTTGAAATGTTTGTTCTGTTCCTTGAATTTTGTTTAGATTTGAACTCTTAGTCGAAACGACTTCTACTCTGGAATCCATAGCAATCGCATCTTGAAAGCCTTGGATTCGTTCATTTAAGTTATTCGCTAGTAAACTACCAGTAATAATTCCAACCTTGGTAGGTCCTGTTGCTTCTTCCAAGACAAGCAGACCGATGTCATAGCCAGCTTGGTAATTATTTGTTCCGACGTAGGGGATATGATGATTATCTTCATAATCAGAATCTACTAATATAACGGGTATTCCTTTTTCAGTTGCTTTATCAATGACAGCTTCAAATTCATGGGATAAGCCTTGGGTTAAGATGCCATCCACTTTGGAAGCGATCGCCATTTCAAGGAGTTTAATATGGTCTTCAATATTTGTTTGCTTTGTCCCCCAATACTCAATTGTGGCATTGTGCTTTTCTGATGCAGCTTCAGCACCTTTATAAAGAGTCTGTAAATAGTGACTATCTAACTCTTGAACGATAAGAACAAAATGCAATTTAGTTTCATCATGATGTTGACTTGAGATAACAGGTTCATCAAAATAGAGAGTTTGTTGAAAAAAATGATAGGTGAGTAGTAATGAAAGGAGAATAATCATAAGAAATATTGTTGAAATAAAATAATTAGTTTTCATCGCTCACACCCCTCACCAATAATAAAAGCGCTTACATAAAACAAGTATACTATAAAAAGGAAATATTCAAAGTAGGAAAATAAAAGCTTTTATTTTAAAAGAGATAAGAGGGAAGGCTAGATAGGAAAGAGATATAGTAAGGTAAATTGAGAAGAGGGTGAGACAAAGGGGGTTTACCCTTTTGTCTCACCCTCAAAGCAAGTTGTGAGTGATGCAATTTCTGACGTGATAAGCTAGTTATGTTCCAGCACTAGCTTAGAATCATATTAGGTTACTAATTGCCTTCTATCAATTTCGTTTTTGAGAAGGGTAATGAAATCCTCGTCCAACTTTCCATGACATGCGAGTAAGTAGGCTTTTATCAATTGGCTATCAGATAATCGTCTCATTGTATCCTCCTCATCGTTTTTTTGAAATAGTTATATAACTTCTTCCCTATCAATAAGAGGTCTAAACTACTTTTGGACGATTTGTAGCAATACTTTCAGCGCAGAAACGTTATCTTTTGAGACAGAAGGACGACTCATTATCAGAGGACTTTGTAGCTGGTCTTAAACGAGGATAAAGATAATTCCTAAGAATAAACAGAGCGGGTTGTATATTAGTGTGTCGTTGGTGGCAAATGTTGAGCCTTTGACTTTTTTAAAAAGGCCCATATACTTGAAATCACCAATTGTTCGAAGAATGAAGACGATACCAACGATAATCGAGCCCCGTTGTGTTAAAGCATTTTGAGCCATAACAGAAGTGTAATTGGCCTGAACAAAAAGGAGTCCAGCTCCTGCCAACAGGAGCAACGCAACTACAATGGTTTCTGCTTTTCTCGGTACAAAAGCGGGAGCATCGCTATTTACTTTCCTCGGAACGGCTCCATTTACTCCCCATGTCCCTCCGAATGTCCAATAAACGTGAATGCCACTTAGAAGTACTAACAGTAAGATTGCTAACCAAACAAATACATCCATCATACTAACACCTCATCTCTAGACAAACATTGACCGTAGTCATTTTTGTTACCCTTAGTATAGATACCATTCCAGTCACTTACAATAGCTTGAGCTAAACGAAAAGAAAACGATTCATATTTCCTATTTTGTATAAATTAGAATATGGAAATTCTAACTATATTGAAATATGGACAATCTAAAGTTGATATATCGCATAAATGCGACCTTAGAAGTGGTTAAAAACTACTGAATTCGTAATAATAGTGTTTGTTATCTAGTATTCTTTCTTTTTTTGGATAAATATGAAGAAAAAGCTACACTACTATTTACTTATTTTGTATAATTAACCTATCCTATCAAAAGAAGGTTATTCAATGAAACTCCTTGACCCGTTTATTACCCCATCCATTCCTATTGAAAAACAAAAATTATTATTGAACCAACTTTTTAAAGAAAATATAACTCGATGTAAGTTATTTGCTAAAATTGTGATTTTGTTTGAAACCGTCCTCATTGTAATGAATGTGGCTATGAATTATGCAGAGCAAAAACGATTCGTTGCAGACGATCCCTATTTGTGGATGTATATTTTTTTATGTAGCATGGCTATCTTATTATTGTTGTATATTAAATTATTTAATAAAACGAAAGATTCTTCTCAAACCATTAAGACCCGATATCGCTTCGGTTTATTAGGTTTTGTTATGGTTTTTTTGCTATGGGGAGTGGCGGTCTCATTACTAGACCAAAAAAACTATGGGCATGTGATGGTTCTAGCTATTAATTTGATGTGTGTATCGATTTTGTTTCGGGCTTCAAATAAATCAATTTTAACATTATATAGTGTTCCTCTCCTTATTTTTATGGTTGCGTTACCTTATTTTCAACCTTCTCCCACTGTTGTGACGGGTCATTATATTAATTTAGCTGTTTTTGTCTTCTTTTGTTGGATTGCTTCTCGAATGTTATATACAAGTTATACAACTAACTTTTATAATCAGTTACTATTAAAGGAATCTAATGAAAGATTAGCGATAAAAATTAAAGAAAACGAAAAAATGAATCAAATGCTTGAGGAAGCAAATAAGCAGTTACAACGAATTACAGTCTTAGATGAACTCACGAAAATTCCTAATCGTCGAGGGTTTCAACAATATATAAAGGATGCGTTACAAACTCAAGAGCGAAAAGTGGCGATACTCATGATTGATATTGATGAGTTTAAACCATTTAATGATAATTATGGGCATCTTGAAGGAGATTACATTCTTGAAACGGTGGCACAAAAAATTAATGAATACATTGACTTGGAAACAATCTATGTTGCGAGATTTGGTGGCGAAGAATTCATTGTCACTATACTTGATGCTTCAGAAACTGAAGTGGAGAGATTTGCTGAGGAAATTAGAAGAGCAATATGTGAGTTGGAAATCCCACATTACTACTCTTCAGTTTCTAGTTATTTGACGATTAGCATAGGATTTGCTGATGGTATAGCGTCAACCGAAGAAGATATCGAGCGAATACTCCAAGAAGCAGATAATGCCCTCTACAAGGCAAAGGAATATGGTCGAAACCAAGTGGTAAAAGGTTTACGTTATAGTGAGATGGTGTAAGTTTTATATCAGAGCAACTACAAGCTAGTGTGGCAGATACGCTCATTGCGTAGAGGATGGGACAAAAAGGAAAACACACCTTTTGTTCCATCCTCTTGTTTTTTGACTAAAGACTTAAGAAAGAGTAAGTGCGGTATGTGATGCTTGTAGGTCGACTTTTAGCTGTTCACTTATATTATTTGGATGGTAATAGCTTTTTTTCATCATATATTGACTTATATTTTCGTGAATTTCAATCGAATCGTTCAACTGTTGACGTAAAGCTTCCCTTACCTCTGGAGTGGCAGCATCGGTTAAAGCAAAGGAAAGATTTCTGACAGCAGATTTAGCAGAAATGAGAAAGTCTGTAGCGATAACTTGGTCTGTCATGCCTTTCATCCCAGCTATGTTTTGTAGAATATGGGCCATCTTAATTTCCCTCCGTCTGTAAAAATCCTTGTAGTTGTTCTATGTGTTGTTTTCCAATAGAAACATCCATTGAAAGGATCTCTTTTAACTCTTCGCATTGAACTAAACCGCTCATCGTAGTAGATTTCGTCAAGCAAATATTTTTAAATGACAGTAATTCATGTAATTCTAATGTTTCGTGTAAGGCTAATGTTTTCTTCATAACTTCACTCCTAGAATAAAATCTCTGCTTGTTTATGGTACGTCATTATAGTTTTATTATTCTTTGTAACCCACGACATTCCTGAATTTCTTAACGTAAGAAAGTAATTGGATAAACAAACTCTTTTAGTGAAAAAATATCTTTGTTTATTAGCATAGGGGGGATAGTGTTATGCAATCAAAAGACTTAGCTTATCATGAAACGATGGAGACTCATGAACTATTGAATTTTAAAACCGTCACGTTACTTAAATCCAAATTAATGCAAGGTGTTGTTTTTGATCAAGAGCTAAGAGCATTGATGGAGAAAGGCGTCCAACAGTCAATTGTAGATATAAAAGAGCTACAGGAGCTTTACAAGCACGCGAAAACACATTAAGAGAGGTGAGGAAAAGTGAATGATTACTTAGATCCGATTAACTCGGTAGGAATGCCAGAGCAGGCTGACTCTTCATTAGCACTCGATTTGTTACTTACTGCAAAAACAGCCGTGAGAAATTATGCAGTTGCGCTAACGGAAGCAACAAGTCCAGATGCTAGAAGGATAATTCAAAAACAGTTGGACATTGCGATAGACTATCACATAGAAGTATCTGACCTTATGGTGAAAAAGAAATGGTTCCATCCTTTTAATATGGATGAACAGAAGCTTATTGATTTAAAAGCATCGCAAACTGCTGTTGATATTGCTGCACTTAAGCTCTTCCCAGAAAACAATAATCGAAAAGGGCTATTCCCAACGCCACCAAATTAGGAGGAGAGATAGAACATGAAAGCAGTTACCTTTCAAGGTGTTAAAAATGTAATCGTCAAAGAAGTACAAGCTCCAAGTATTCAAAAGCCAGATGATATCATCGTAAAACTTACACACACAGCGATTTGTGGTTCAGACTTACACTTAATGCATGGGATGATTGCGAATATCCAACCCGATTACATTATTGGTCATGAACCGATGGGAATTGTAGAAGAGGTTGGTCCAGAAGTGACAAAAGTAAAAAAAGGAGACCGCGTAGTTATTCCTTTTAATGTGAGCTGCGGAAAGTGTTGGTTCTGTGAACATGAGCTTGAAAGTCAATGTGACAATGCCAATGATAATGGGGAGATGGGAGCTTATTTTGGGTACTCTGGCACAGCGGGAGGATACCCGGGTGGACAGGCTGAATATATGCGTGTACCGTATGGAAATTTTACGCCGTTTAAAATACCGGAAGATAGTGAAGTAGAGGATGAAAAATTAGTTTTATTAGCGGATGTCAGTACCACTGCCTATTGGAGTGTTGACAATTCAGGAATGAAAGAAGGAGACACCGTTGTTATTCTTGGGTGTGGACCGGTTGGGTTATTAGCACAAAAATTTACGTGGTTAAAAGGCGCCAAACGAGTCATTGCTGTTGATTATGTTGGTTATCGTCTTGACCACGCAAAGAAAAATAACAAAGTTGAAATCGTAAATTTTGAAGACCATGAAAATGTCGGAGCTTATTTACATGATTTAACCAATGGTGGAGCTGATGTAGTCATTGACTGTGTTGGTATGAGTGGGAAAATGACAGATATCGAATTTTTAGCGTCAGGGATGAAGTTACATGGCGGGGCGATGAGTGGATTAGTTATGGCAAGTCAAGCTGTACGAAAAGGTGGGAACATCCAAATCACGGGTGTGTATTCAGGACGATATAATGGTTTCCCATTAGGAGACATTTTTCAACGAAATGTAAATATTCGAACCGGACAAGCTCCTGTCATTCATTATATGCCATACTTACATGACCTTTTTGCCTCAGGGAAGGTAAACCCGGCAGATATCGTGACACATACGTTACCACTAGATGATGCCAAACATGGCTATGAAATTTTTGATACGAAAATGGATAATTGTATTAAGGTCATACTAACACCATAAGAGAGTGAAGCAAAACTAGGTCTAGTATTTGAAAAGGTTTCATTCGCCATTAAGCCAGTTGTGAGAATATACCTCCACCCTGGCTTATTTTCGCATCTTCTTTTTAGTATGGTAGTTACGCTCATTGCTTACATTATGATACTGTATACTAGATGAAGGTAAGTAAAGGGAGTAAGGAAATGAATGAACAGTACTATGACGCACTATTACATATAAAAACATGTGGAGAACAGAAAGGTTTTCTTTCCTCATTGCATTACCACCGATACGAAGCGACACCTTACCAAGCGTTAGAATTTCTTTTTTCACATTATCAGTTTAACTCCAATGACCAGCTCGTTGATTTTGGGTGTGGAAAAGGACGATTGGCTTTTTTTGTTAACCATTTGTTTAGTATACCTGTTATAGGAATTGAGATGAATGAAACTTTTTATCAGGAAGCTATGGCTAATAAAGAAAGCTATAAGAAAAAACACAAGGTACAAGCGAATCAAATTCATTTCTATCCTATCGTTGCGGAGACGTATGAAGTGGCCCCAAAAGATAATCGTTTTTATTTTTTTAACCCATTTTCAGTTCAGATTTTTATGAAGGTAATCCATAATATTTTATTGTCGGTGGAGAAGGAAAAACGAGAAGTTGAGCTAATTATCTATTATGCAGCGGATGATTATCTTTACTTTTTAGAACATCACACATCCTTTGAACTAAAAGAGGAAATCTTGCTAGAAGACATCTATCAAAATAATCCTCACGAACGATTTTTAATATATCGATTAATGTAGGAGGGGAATGAAATATGCATTTACATCATAAACAAACGATTGAAAATGTAGGATCCATGTTTATGGAGGAACCTGATGTGTTAGCTTTGCTCGTTGTGGGTTCGATAGCACATGGATTTGAACGACCTCAATCAGATGTCGACATTATGATAATTGTCTCAGAAGAGAGTTATAAAAAACGCGAGAGTCAAAATAGTCTTACCTATTATAATACTGAGCTTTGTAGTTATGATGGGGGATACGTCGATGGGAAATATATAACCATTTCCTTTATGAAAGAAGTCGCAGAGAAAGGAAGCGAGCCTGCAAGATTTGCATTTGAAGGGGCAAAGATTGTCATTTCAAAGATAGAAGGCTTACAGCAATTAATTGACCAAATCACTTTATATCCGGTTCAAAGAAAAAAAGAAAATATAATAAGATTTTATGCCCAATTTGAAGCATGGCATTGGTATTGTCACGAGTCCATTAAACAGGAGAATCGCTATTTGTATTATCAGGCAGCCACAAGTTTTATTCTGTTTAGTGGGAGACTACTCCTCGCTCATAATCAAAAGTTATACCCCTATCATAAATGGTTCTTAAAAGTACTAGAGGGTGTGAAGGATAAACCGGAGTATGTAATGGAGAACATTTCAAAAGTGTTAGAGGGCCCAAATTTAAAATCAGTTGAAGAACTATATAAAATGGTAAAAAATTATACGGATTGGGGAGTGGAAGATATAAATTGGCCACACCAATTTATGATTGACAGTGAGTTGAATTGGCAAGTTCCGTCCATCCCAGTTGCTGACTTATAAACAAGAAGCTCATAAGGATACAATTTACACATGATAAAAAGAAAAGGAAGTCTGCTATGAAAAAAGTTATCATTGTTGGAGCTGGCATTCTAGGTGCCTCTACAGCCTACCATCTGGCAAAATCGGGGATTGAAGTTTTGATTATAGACCGTTTTGATTCTGGTCAAGCTACGGATGCGGCTGCAGGAATTGTCTGTCCTTGGATTACGCAACGAAGAAACCAAGCTTGGTATCAGTTGGTGAAGAACGGAGCTCGTTATTATCCGTCCTTAATAGAGGAATTAAAAGAACTTGGAGAAACTGAAACAGGCTATAAACAGGTAGGGGCTCTTAGTTTACATATAGATAAAACTAAATTAGAAAAGACGGCAGAGCGAGCCATTCAACGAAGACAAGATGCTCCTGAAATTGGTGACGTGACAATTAGAACGCCCGAAGAGACAAAAAAACTTTTTCCCCCATTGGCTGAAGGGTATGGGTCAGTTCATGTTAGTGGAGGAGCACGAGTCAATGGAAGGGCTTTACGAAACTCGTTACTTAGGGCAGCTCAAAAGCACGGTGCCACGTTCCACCAAGGAGATGCAACCTTAATTCATTCTGAAAGTGTTGTCAGGGGTGTGAATCTTTCTGGTGAAGAAATGAGGGCAGATACAGTTGTAGTGACCGGTGGAGCTTGGGCAAAAGACTTACTTGAACCACTTGGAGTAAAATTTTTAGTTACTCCTCAAAAAGCACAAATTATTCACCTTGAATTAGCAAATGAAGATACGGGAATATGGCCAGTCATCATGCCACCGAACAATCAATATATGCTAGCTTTTGATAAAGGACGTATTGTAATTGGGGCAACACATGAAGATGAAGCGGGTTTTGATCAACGCGTAACAGCAGGTGGAGTTCATGAGATATTATCGAAAGCGTTAGAAATAGCACCAGGATTGGCGGAAGCAACGATGATAGAAACCAGAGTCGGTTTTCGTCCATTTACGCCCGATTTCCTTCCTGTAATAGGAGCTCTACCTAAGTTTGAAGGGATTGTATTAGCTAATGGACTAGGTGCTTCGGGTCTAACGAGTGGACCGTATCTTGGAGCTGAGCTTGCTAAATTAGCGGTAGGCAGTGAAACCGAACTTGACCTTACCAATTATAGTGTTGAAGGAGCGATAAAATAATGTAGAGGCTGGAAAAAAGTGATGATACAGAGGTCACTGTAAAAGTTAAAAAACCGAACTTTTTCAATGCCCTCGTGATAACTTTTTATCCAGCCCTTTTGTCATTTGCTATATGGTTGAATTGGTAACATATTTTTTTTACGGTTGTTGTTACGCCCTCTCATTACGCCATAAGTTGCTGCGGCACCTATCCCTATACCAACCAAAGACATCATCATATTCCCGTTACCTTTGTTATTGTTTTGTCTCATTCCTAACATTTGAACATCTCCCTTAATGAAAAGAATTAAAAGCCTTCCAAACATCATTAGTGTTGCTTAGTTAGACTGATTTAATCGAGGTTTTCGTTTCCAATCAGAAATAAGATTTTTTAAGATGTCGAACGAAGGACATGCTAAATATACGAATAAATTAGGATGAGAGTTGCCATCTTAATCTAGGCCATGTTATTCGATCCATTGCACAACATCATTCATCGATTTTCTTGTTTTCGGTCTTGGTTCTTGCGAGCGATATCCAAACGCTACCATCACTGATACGGCTAGATGACCATCTTCAAGAAGATTTTCTTCTGCTAATAATTGCTGTACTTTATCATAATCAAAACCTTCGATCGGACAGGAATCAATTCCAAGTAAGGCTGCAGTTGTCATCATATTCGCTAAAGCGATATACGTTTGTTTACTTGCCCAATCAAACATAGAACGCTCACTTTCGAGAAGGTTAAGGTCGTTTTCCTGAAAGCTTTTATATAACCCTTTTACTTTTTCAAATAGCTCTTCTGGAAGTTTTTTTACCGTCAGCATTTGATGTTTTACATACTCGGAATCATACTTTGTATCTTTTATCGTTCTCGCTAGTATCACAACAAAGTGACTAGCTGTTGGAAGTTGCCCCTGGGCACCCCAAGTCACTTCTTTTATCTTTTCACGAAGTTGCTGATTTTGAATAACTACGAACTTCCAAGGCTCATAACCAACAGAGCTAGGTGAAAGTCTGCCTGCTTCTAAAATAGTTTGGAAGTCCTCAGTTGAAATTTTTTTTTGAGGGTCAAACTCCTTTGTAGCATGTCTAAAGTAAAAAGCATCGAGAATGTCTTGTCTTTTTTCGTCTATATGTTTTTTCATATGAGAATCTCCTTTGATACTATTTCAGTGTGAACTTCAATTAATTTTTAGCATTATACCATGTGGCTGGCTATATATCACATCTTAGATATTGCATAATGTAAAAGAGTGTATGTAAAGGACCAGATAGTCCCTTACATACACTCCTATAGAATAGTTATTGACCAATTTGAACGAGAGGGAAATGAATATAAAACTTAGTCCCTTCATCTACTTCACTTTTCACATGGATCTTACCATGTAAGGTTTCAATGATTTTCATGGCTGCCATCATACCAAGTCCTGTTCCATCGCGTCCCTTCGTTGTAAAGTAGGGTTCCCCTAATCGGGATAGTTGTTCTTTTGTCATGCCAGAACCATTATCAGAAATAAAAATGAGTAGTTTGCCTTCGTCCTCAGATGTTTCAATGGTTAGTTTACCTGTATGTGGCATTGCTTCAATACAGTTTTTTAAAATGTTAATGAGACATTGATGGAAGATTTGTTTTTCACCTATAATATGGTATTCATTTAAGTTTGAAGTTACTTCAACACCATTCATAATTGCCAAGGGTGTGATGATTTGTATCGTATTTTCTAATTCGATTTTAACGTTAAGCACTTCATTATCCTCTGGGGAAGGCTTAGCAAAGGTTAAATAATTGCGTATGATATCGTTGGCCCTGTCAATTTCCGCAAGTGAAATTTGTAAAAAATTCTTCCTTTGTTCTTCAGTAATCCCTCCTTGTTCCATCATTTGTAGAAATCCTCTAACGACAGTTAAAGGGTTTCGAACTTCATGTGAAATAGAAGAGGCAAGATGACTAACAATTTCCATCTTTTCAGCTTTAATCACCCGTCTATTGATAATTAAGCTATTATGAAATACTTCATAAAAATAAATGATGAGTATAGTTGAAACCAACGTTATCATTACAAAGGAAGCAGCAAATAAGGGATGTAATGTTGCTCCAAAAAACAACATTGAATTAACTAATGCTACTATAGAAGCACCTACTGATAGACAGGTGCCGATAAGTATTTTTCTTTTTGTTGTAGCTAATTGGAACCTATTAGTTAGAAATATCATACAAGTTGAGAGTAATGTAACAATAATAAGTGTTGCCCATGCCCCTATCCCCCCAAGTAGAAGTCTGAAAAAAATGGTTGATAGTGCTAAAAGTAAAATAAATGGAATCCCAGTATACAGCCCTCCAATCGTAAGAGCCACTAACCGTAAATCAAAAAAGTAACCATCCATCATTTGAATAGGAAATAAAATGCACAAAATAATAGCAATTGCTGCAGAAATAGTACTTAACCATTTTTTATAATTCGTAAAGAAACGAAAGGCATGCAGTTCAAGTAAGAGCGGAATAAAAAGTAAAAAAACAATTAAAAATAAAACATTTAATAAAAACGGTTCCAGACTATTCAATTTTTTCCCCCATTTATAATTCTTGCATATGTTTCCTTAATTATACCAAAGAAAAACAAATATAAGCTAACCTAAAAAATCAACTGTAATACTTACGTTTCACTTCAACCTTCAATGGGTATTTTTAAAAAGTCACTAAATCCTCAATCTTTTGTAACAAATTCGTTTAATTTGTGATATATTTCACATACAAATACGTTGTAAACTGTTAGTATGTTATTTATGTCTGTTCGCATCGAGGAGGAAAGAGAATGGAATCAGTTGAATTTAGTCGCTATTTAACGATGTTAACATTATCTGTACACGTTATATTTGCAACAGTTGGTGTCGGAATTCCTATATTTATTGCGATTGCACATTGGCTCGGATTAAAAAATAATGATGAGCATTATTTACTGATGGCAAAGCGCTGGGCACGAGGTTATGTAATAAGTGTTGCCGTAGGAGTTGTGACAGGAACGGCTATTGCTTTACAGCTCGCTTTATTATGGCCTAAGTTTATGGAATTTGCTGGTCAACTTGTAGCACTTCCGCTATTTATGGAAACATTTGCGTTTTTCTTTGAAGCCATCTTCCTCGGCATTTATTTATATACTTGGAATCGCTTCAAGAACCCGAAGCATCATTTCTTACTACTAATCCCTGTGATTATAGGATCAGGTATGTCCGCTTTATTTATTACATCCGTTAATGCATTTATGAACACTCCGCAAGGATTTGCTTTAGTGGATGGAACACTGACAAACATTCAACCGTTAGTAGCAATGTTTAACCCAGCGATGCCTACAAAGGTTGCCCATGTATTAACATCTGCTTATATGACATCTGCTTTTATATTAGCATCGATTGCCGCTTACCATTTATGGAAGGGAAATCGTCATGAATACCATCGTAAGGCATTAGCTTTAACAATGAAGATTGCCTTTATTTTTGCGATTGCTACTGCAGTTGTTGGGGACTTATCAGGAAAGTTTCTAGCAGAATATCAACCTGAGAAACTAGCAGCGGCGGAGTGGCATTTTGAAACAGAAGGAGAAGCGCCGCTTGTATTATACGGAATCCTAACAGAGACAAAGGAAGTTAAATACGCAATTAAAATCCCATACGCTCTTAGTTTTTTAGTTCATAGTAATTTTACAGGAGAAGTGATTGGGTTAAATGAGTTTCCAGAGGAATATCATCCTCCTTACTTTGTCCACTATTTCTTTGATATTATGGTGACGCTTGGCATTTGGTTAACGATGCTCTCTATGGCTTACTGTATCGCTCTTTGGAGAAAGTGGAAGTTCATTAAAACAAAAGCATTTAGGTGGTTACTATTGACTTCTGGACCATTAGCTATGGTTGCGATACAAGCCGGTTGGTGGTTTACCGAAATGGGACGTCAGCCTTGGATTATGCGTGGGTACATGACCGTAGCAGAAGGCGCGACAGATTCTGCGCATGTACCGTTAATGTTTGTTGCTTTTTCCGTTCTGTACTTTATTTTAGTTGTTGGTACAGGAGTTGTTCTCACGAGGATGTTTAAAAATAATCCAGTGGAAAAAGAATTAGGGGAACTTGAGATTGACCAAAGGAGTGTTGCGAAATGAACGTTGAAATATTAGGGATTTCAGTCTTATGGTTGTTCCTGTTTGGATACGTCATTGTCGCATCAATAGATTTTGGTGCAGGATTTTTTAATGCATCGACAATTGTGACAAGGAAACACCATATCGTAAATACCGTTATCCAACGTTATTTATCTCCAGTATGGGAGATTACAAATGTGTTTTTAGTCTTTTTCTTTGTCGGTATGATTGGTTTTTTTCCAAGTACGGCCTATTATTTCGGAACCGTATTACTCATTCCAATTAGTATATCGATTATATTACTTGCTCTTCGTGGTAGTTATTATGCGTTTGGAACATATGGTACGAAGGGTCATGTTGGGTACACGTTGATGTATGGGGTGACAGGGGTGCTAATTCCGGCCTCTCTTTCAACGGCTTTAATCGTTTCTCAAGGTGGATTTATTCGTGAAACGGCAACCGGTGGAATTGAACTTGATTATGTTGCCTTGTTTACGAGTCCATTTGCCTGGTCGATTGTTGTCTTAAGTTTAACAAGTGTTTTGTTTATTTCAGCAAGCTTCTTAGCTTATTACTCTTCAGTTGCAGAGGATAAGGGAGCGTTAAAACTGTTTCGAAAGTATACGTGGATTTGGAGCTTCCCGACAATTTTAACGGCACTTGGGATAATTATTGAAATGAGATGGCACAATGTCGTCCATTATGAAGGATTACTTTCACTTTGGTGGTTGTTTGCCTTATCATTTGTTTGCTTTATCGTAAGTTTAATGTTGTTGAAAAAAGCAAGCTACGGCTGGTCGTTTATATTCGTTGTGTTACAATTTGCGATTGCTTTCTATGCGTATGGAGTATCACGATATCCGTATATCCTTTACCCACACTTAACTATATATGATGGGTTTACGAATCAAACAATGGCATATGCGTTAGTGACAGTTTTCATATTAGGGCTGTTATTATTAATTCCATCGCTGTATTTAGTGTTTAAGTTATTCATTATGAATAAGCCTTACATTCAAAAAGGCAAATAAGGAGGAAGTCTCATGCACAACTTTTTACTGTTTTACGCACCGTTATTAGTCGTCTGTGTTGCACTGGTCGCCTCCTTTTTCGTGGCAACGTTAAGCACGAAGTATGAGGAGTAACTATGAAGTCTTTGCAAAAGCTAGCACGAGCTCAAAAAGGAAAGTATTATGCCCTTTATGTCATTGCTATCGCTTTAGCTACAATCATTGTTCTTCAGTCTTATCTTATCGCTTCGATTGTTGACCAGGTGTTTTTAGGAAAAGAAACAACTCAGTTTGTCTTCCCTCTTTTGTTGGTATTGCTGGGAGTGCTACTTGGAAGAGTAGTGCTCTCGTATGCAAACGGACAAGTTGGAGTTAAGATGGCATCTAAAGTGAAAAAGGACATTCGCGATAACTTATTACAAAACTATTCAAAAGCTACATTGATAGATTCCTATAAGGGGCAAGCCGGACAAAAGGTAAGCGTCATGCTTGATGTAGTCGACGAAATAGATAGTTTTTTTAGCAAATATGTTCCGCAGAAAATTCTTACCTCCATTGTCCCTATTGTGATATTAATCGTTATATTTTCTCAGCATGTTTATTCTGGGTTGATTATTTTAGTCACCGCACCTTTTATCCCGATATTTATGATTATTATTGGTCGAGCGACACAACGTAAGTCGGAGGAACAGCTTGATAGCTTAGCTGCTTTTTCAGGTAGATTTCTTGATACGTTACAAGGTCTTGTCAGCTTAAAGGTCTTTGGTCGTTCCACAAAATATAAGGAAGTCATTCAGGACAGCAGCCTGCAATTTAGAGATAAAACAATGCACATCTTGAAAGTCGCTTTTACTTCATCGCTTATGCTTGAGTTTATATCAATGTTAAGCATTGGACTAGTAGCACTTGAGCTAGGATTGCGACTTGTCGTGTTTCAGGAAATTTCTTTTTTTACAGCCTTTTTTATCCTTTTGTTAGTGCCTGAATTCTATTCGTCGCTAAAAGAACTTGGAAGTGCTTTTCATGCAGGAAGAAGTAGCATGGGAGCTGCTGCAATAGTAGAAGAAGAGCTTGAAAAGAAAGAGCAAGAAGTGGAATGGGGAACGAAGAAGGTATCAGATGAACCAATACAACTTCAGTTAAAACAAGTTGGGTTTCAATACAAAAAGGTTGAAAACAGCTTTGCATTGCAAGACATTACCATATCAATCCCTCCAAAAGGTCAGGTTGCAATTGTTGGAAAAAGTGGTTCAGGAAAGACAACGTTGCTCCACCTTATAGCGGGACTTCTACCTGTAGAACATGGAGAGATTACCGTCAATGAACACCAAAGAAATGAACTAGATGAAAAACACTGGTTTTCGAAGATTAGCTATATCACGCAACACCCGTATTTATTTGCTGGTACGATTGCTGAAAATATATCGCTTGGTATTAAAGCAACGAAGGAAGAGATAGAATTAGCAGCAGCGAAGGCGGGAATTGATGAGTTAATCCAAGAGCTTCCACAAGGGTTTGACACGTTAATTGGTGAAAGTGGTAGAGGATTATCTGGCGGTGAAAAACAACGTATTGCTCTGGCTCGAGCCTTTCTTAAAAAGCCTACTCTTGTTTTATTCGATGAGCCAACAACAGGACTTGATTTATTGACTGAGCAACGCCTCCATGAGTCAATGAAGGAATTAGCCCAAAATGCCACAGTTATTACCGTAGCGCATCGTCTTCAAACGATTAAGGATGCACGAAATATCATCTTCTTAGAAAAAGGATTTGTAACGGCCGAAGGAACTCATGAGGAATTACTATCATCGTTTGCACCATATCAACTACTGTTCTCAAGGAAGGAGTAACTTCCATGACTGATTTAATAAGCATTACAAAGCTATTAATGAAAAAGAAAAGGGATGTCATCCTATCAATAGTCTTCGGGTATCTTGCAGGAATTACGGCAGTTGGTCTTTTTGCAGCAAATGGCTATCTAATTTCAAGAGCTGCACTAGAACCACCATTATATGTCTTAATTACGATGGTCGCTGTCGTGAAATTTGGTAGCTTTTTACGAGCGACTAGTCGATACGCTGAAAGGTATTACTCTCATCGCGCAACCTTTACAATGCTAAGTGAAATAAGGGTCCATTTTTATGAAAAGTTGGAGCAGGTAGCTCCTAAGCTATATCAGAGATTTCAAAGTGGGGATTTACTTTCTCGAGTAGTGGGGGATGTGGAAAGTTTACAGAACTATTTTCTACGTGTGCTATATCCGCCGATTCTTATGGTGACGATATTTTTGAGTACCTTACTATTTATCTCATTTTACTCGATTGACATTGTTATTATCCTAACGATTGGTCTTATTTTAACGGGAATCATTGTACCGGCATGGTTTGCTCAAAAGCAGAAAAGGATTGGTACCCAAAAAAGAGATGAGCGGGGTAAGCTTTCTACAGAAGTGACAGAATGGTTCTATGGATTTCGAGAGCTAAAGCTTCATTCCCAGTTAGAGGAAAAAAAACAAAAAGTAACGAATCTATCTACAAATTATATTCATCAGCAAAGTCAAGAAGATACAAAGCTAGTTTATAACCAATCGATTAATACAGCAATTGCCCTCGTTATTTCATGGGCTGTGTTAGCCATGGGTGTATTCCTAGTTTCAACTGGTCAACTAGACGGATTATTTCTTGCGATGCTTGTCATGGTAAGTATAACGGTATTTGAGCATTCGACTCCAATGTCTACTTTCTCTAATTACTATGAAGAAAGTAATCTTGCTGCAAGGAGACTTCAAAAGGTTTCCGAAGAGTCGGAAATAAAAACAGACAAGAAACCTGTAAAGTCGTTATCCCATGCTGCGCCTTCAATTGAGTTAAACCGAGTAAGCCTGACTTTTCCCGGGGAATATCGACACACATTACAAGATGTGAGTCTTCACTTGCCTGCAGGTTCGAAAACAGCTATTGTTGGACCAAGTGGTTCTGGAAAATCGACATTGCTTCAGTTGCTATTAACTCTTCAAGAACCAAGTCATGGGCGAATCCATATAGATGGAATATCTATAGAAGAGCTAGAAAAAGAAAAACTATGGGAAAAGGTAAGTATCATCTTTCAAGAAAATCATTTCTTTTATGGGACGTTAAAAGACAATTTGCTTCTCCAAGATAGTACCTATTCAGATGATCAACTTACCGGTTTATTAGCGGACGTCCAATTATCAGGGTTCTCATTGGATGACCAAGTGCTAGAAAAGGGACAGAATTTATCGGGTGGAGAAAAACAACGGTTGGCTATGGCCCGAGCCATAGCTAAGAACGGTTCATTATGGCTTCTCGATGAGCCGACTTCCTCATTAGATACATGGACTGAACGAAAGATATACGAAGTAATGTTTCGTAAAGCGAAAAGTGCTACGATTGTCCTTGTAAGTCATCGACTAAATGGGTTAGAAGCAATGGACCAAATTGTTGTTATGGACAAAGGTGAGATTGTCGAAACGGGTACCTATAAGGAATTGCTCGACAAGAAAGGATATTTTTATAAAATGAAGGAAATAGAACAAAGTGTGATCTGTTAATAAATTTTAAAAGGTATTCTAAGGGTGAACCTAGAGTGCCTTTTTTGTTTTAAATTCTTTATTTAGAAAAGGTAATAAAAGGTAATCATTCAAAACATTAAGACTATGTCTTATTACCCTTTGAAAGCGTTATCATTGTCCTTTATCATTTAAAGTGTACAAGCCTCTGTGACTATCTCTTCTCTTTTAATCAACAAGAATAAGGAATATGTACATTTACGAAAACAATTTCGTAAAGCCCAAGATTCCTGAGGTAGAAGGGAATTACAGAAGTCTAAACCAATTTATAGGAGGGTAATGTAATGAGAAGACAAGTAAAGAAAAAAGCACTTGCGGTTCTAATGGTATTTGCAATGCTAGTTTCATTGTTTCCATCTGTTGTAGGCGCAGTTGAATCTGACTATAGTCATTTGATAGTTGATACTGCAACAAAACCTTCACAAGCCGGAGCTTTAAAAGTTTGTAATGTTAAAAAAGAAGTTGAGAAACCACCTCATGCGGGGGTACCAGGAAAACCTGGACACGCTGGTCAAAAAGGAAAGCCAGATCATGCAGGTAAACCGTCTAACGCTGGACCACCACAAAAAACACTATGTGATGAGAGCGGAAATCCTATTCAATTACGTGGAATGAGCACACACGGATTACAATGGTTTGGAGAAATTGTAAACGGTAATGCGTTTGCTGCATTAGCAAATGATTGGGATTCAAACATGATCCGTTTAGCAATGTATGTAGGGGAAAATGGATATGCTACGAATCCAGGCGTTAAAGATTTGGTATACGAAGGAATTGAACTAGCTTTTGAACATGACATGTATGTCATAGTCGACTGGCATGTCCATGCTCCTGGCGATCCAAGAGCTGATGTTTATTCAGGTGCATATGACTTCTTTAAAGAAATAGCTGACCATTACAAGGACCATCCAAAGTTTCACTATATTATCTGGGAACTAGCAAATGAGCCAAGCCCCAACAATAATGGTGGGCCTGGTATACCTAACAATGAAGAAGGTTGGCAGGCTGTTAAAGAATACGCTGAGCCACTCGTAGAAATGCTCCGAGAAAGAGGAGACAACATCATTCTTGTAGGTAGTCCGAACTGGAGTCAACGCCCTGACTTAGCTGCAGATGATCCAATCGCTGCAAAGAATATTATGTATTCTGTTCATTTTTATACAGGAACTCATCAACCTGGAGATAGTTATCCAGAAGGAACACCAAGCTCTGAAAGAGGAAACGTAATGTCTAATGCTAAATATGCAATGGAAAATGGAGTAGCTATCTTTGCAACGGAGTGGGGGACAAGCCAAGCAAACGGAGATGGAGGGCCATACTTAGATGAAGCAGATGTATGGTTGAACTTCTTAAATAAAAATAATATCAGCTGGGCTAACTGGTCATTAACAAATAAGAACGAAACATCTGGTTCATTCACTCCTTTTGAATTAGGTAAATCAGATGCTACAAATCTTGATCCTGGCGATGACCAAGTATGGTCGATGGAAGAACTAAGTGTTTCTGGGGAATATGTACGGGCGCGAATTAAAGGTATTCCATATGAACCAATTGATCGTACAAAATGGTCACAAGTGGTTTGGGATTTTAATGATGGGACAACCCAAGGATTTGGACCAAACGGTGATAACCCGGTCGAAGAGTTAACGGTTAGTAATGAGAATCATGCATTAAAGCTAACGGGACTAAATGCTAGTAATGGGACTGTTGGGGATGACATTTGGGGGAACGCTCGAATTTCTTCAGATGGGTGGAATCCAAGTGTAAGCATTAAAGGAGCAGAGGAAATACAGATTGATGTTATTGTTGCTGAGCCTACAACAGTAGCCATTGCAGCAATTCCACAAAGTGCAGCTGAGAACATTTGGTGGGCAAATCCGGTGAATGCAACTGTAAGTGCTGATGATTTTGAATTACAAGATGATGGCACATATAAAGCATTGTTAACGATTACTACAGAAGAATCTCCAGCACTTGGTGCACTTGGTGAAAGTGAATCAGGATTGTTGTCTAACTTAGTACTATTTGTAGGGACTGAATTAACAGATGAAGTAGTACTAGATAACATTTCATTTACTGGAACTAAAATAGAACAAGAAGTGATTCATGCTCCTAAAGGAGATGCGCAACTACCTGCTGATTTTGAAGATGGTACACGTCAAGGGTTTGATTGGAATCCTGAATCAGGTGTGAAAACAGCACTTACCATAGAAGAAGCAAATGGGTCGAATGCTTTGAGTTGGGAATTCGCCTATCCTGAAGTGAAACCAAGTGATGGGTGGGCTTCGGCTCCACGCCTTGAACTCTGGAAGGATGGAATGGTACGTGGAGATCATGAAAACGTAACATTCGATTTATATGTTAATCCAGCACGTGCTACAGAAGGAGCAATCGCTATTAATCTAGTATTTCAACCACCTGCTGCAGGATACTGGGCACAGGGGGGACAATACACTATTGAGTTGTCTGAAATAGAGGATGCTACGGTTACACCTGATGGTTTATATCATTACGATGTTAGTATAGCCATGCCAAGTGTCGGAACTGATGTATTATTACGAAACATGGTGTTAATCTTTGCAGATGTTGATAGTGATTTTGCAGGAAGAGTATATATTGATAATGTGAGATTTGAATAGGTGAATTTGGGAACACTCCCGATTAATGTGAGGCCACTGAAAAACCCTTTCAGTGGCTCTATTTTTATTTTTTTTGCTATGTATAGTAATTACGTAATAGTAATGTCATAGCGATATTTACCGAAAGCGTTTTAGTATAATGTGAAAATATTATGTGAATTTATAAATAATACTCTAGTATTTATGGGGAATGATGATATAATATGTCTTACAAAGAAGATTCTTCATTCATAGGAATATCCTACTAAAACAACAATGAAAGCGCTTAATTGGATAACAGAGAATAGTTTTCGAAACTAATCTATGGTGTTGGGTCTTTACTACATATAAAGGGGGGAGGCAGAACGAAAGAGTGCTTACTACGAAAGGCTAATGTTAGCTTTTTGGTGAAAGGGAAGAAAACGCTTTCGTTAAAAATCCTATTGTTATGAAATTAGTAAAATATCAATCTCATTCTCATTCATGTCCCCTAACACAACGGTATTACCGAATGTAAGTGGTACAAAAACGGAAAGAAAAAATACAAATACAACACTACTAGTAGTTGTTGTAGGGAGGAAACACTAGTGATAAAGAGAAAATACAAACGTTTTATTGCTATTATGATGATTCTAACTCTACTGGTTTCTTTGTTCCCACCAGCAGCATTTGCTGATGAAACAAATAGACCTATCGGAAGTGAAGAGGGATTTAATTACTTACTTGGAAATGAAAGCGTTAAAAAACCATCAATTGGTGGAAAATTAGATTTACGAGAAATCGATGGGCAAATGACATTAACAGACCAAAACGGAGAGAAAATTCAACTTCGTGGTATGAGTACTCATGGATTACAGTGGTTTGGAGAAATTGTAAATGAAAACGCATTCGCAGCGTTAGCAAACGACTGGGGTTCAAACATGATTCGTCTAGCAATGTATGTTGGTGAAAATGGATATGCAACTCGACCTGAGGTAAAGAATTTAGTTTATCAAGGTATCGAATATGCATTTGAACATGACATGTATGTTATTGTAGACTGGCATGTTCATGCTCCTGGAGACCCAAGAGCACCAATTTATGCAGGAGCATATGATTTCTTCGAAGAAATTGCGGATGCATATAAAGATCACCCTAAATTCCATTATATTCTTTGGGAATTAGCAAATGAGCCAAGTCCGAATAGTAGTGGTGGCCCTGGTATCACAAACAACGAAGCAGGTTGGGAAGCCGTTAAAGAATATGCTGAGCCAATTGTAGAAATGCTTCGTACTAAAGGTGATAACATTATCATCGTTGGTAACCCGAACTGGAGCCAACGTCCTGACTTAGCAGCAGACAATCCTATTGATGCTACTAACGTTATGTATACAGTTCACTTTTACACAGGTACACATTTACCATCTGCAACAAGTTTCCCAGAAGGTACTCCTTCGAATGAAAGAGGAAATGTAATGGCTAATGCTAGATACGCTCTTGAAAATGGAGTAGCCGTATTTGCTACTGAGTGGGGAGTAAGTGAAGCTAGTGGTGACAATGGTCCTTTCTTATATGAAGCTAATGTTTGGTTAGAATTTTTAAACGGTAATAACATTAGTTGGGCTAACTGGTCATTAACTAATAAAAACGAAACTTCTGGTTCATTTACACCATTTGAGTTAGGTAAATCAGAAGCAACTAGTCTTGATCCTGGTCCAGACCAAAAGTGGGCACCAAAAGAATTAAGTCTTTCTGGTGAATATATAAGAGCGCGTATTAAAGGTATCCCTTATGAGCCAATTGACCGTACAAGAGAAGACTACTCAGTTGTAGTGTGGGACTTCAATGATGATACTACACAAGGGTTTGGTAAGAACATTGATAACCCAGTTACTGGATTAACAGTAACAAATCAAGAAAAAGCGTTAAAACTTACTGGATTAAATGCTAGTAATGGTGTTACAGGCGACAACATTTGGGGAAATGCACGAATTTCTTCTGACGGCTGGAATCCAGGGGTGGACATTTTAGGAGCTGAAACGATTACAATTGATGTATTTTCTTCGGCACCAGCTACCGTTGCTATTGCGGCAATTCCACAAAGTGCAGGTGCAGAAATTTGGTGGGTAAATCCTACTAATTCGACTGTACAACCTGAAGATTTTGTACTACAAACTGACGGTTCTTACAAAGCGGTTTTAACAATTACTTATGAACATTCTCCAACATTGAAACAAATCGCTGAAAGCACTGTTTCCAACGATTTAAGTAACCTAATACTATTTGTTGGTACAACTGGTACTGATGAAGTTTTACTTGATAACATTACATTCAATGGAAACCGCGTAATCCCAGAAGGACCGCCTGTTGAGCATGCTGAAAAAGGCGATGCCAAGCTTCCATCTGACTTTGAAGACGGAACACGTCAAGGTTGGGATTGGGACGGTGGATCTGGAGTTAAGACTTCACTTACAATAGGTGAAGCAAATGGTTCAAACGCATTAACATGGGAGTATGCTTATCCAGAAGTAAAACCATCTGATGGTTGGGCTTCAGCGCCACGTTTAGCTCTTTGGAAAGAAGGGTTAGTTCGCGGAGATAACAAATACTTTGCATTTGATTTTTATATTGACCCAGTACGTGCTACTGAGGGAGCAATTTCAGTTAACTTAGCATTCCAACCACCTGCATTAGGATTCTGGGCACAAGTACCGGGAACGTTCCAAATGGAGTTGGATTCATTAGATTCAGCACAAAGAACGGCAGATGGACTATATCATTTTGAAGTTAAAATGGATGTAAGTACGGTTGAAAATTTACAAGATGATACATTCTTAAGAAATATTTTACTAGTCTTTGCAGATGTTGAAAGTGACTTTGCAGGAAGAGTATACGTTGATAATGTAAGATTTACTAATGATGGACCAGTTGTAACTGACCCAGTAGATCCAGTAGAACCTGTTGATCCTGTAGACCCAGTAGATCCTGTAGATCCTGTAGACCCGGTAGATCCAGTAGATCCTGAAGTACCAGTTGAGGAATCAATTGAGGTTACTAGTCCTGGTCAATTAATTGCGAATAACAACGTTTATGGTCTAGAAAAAGCTGCTAAGGCGGTAACAATTAGTGTAGATGTACTACAACAATTACCTGCAGGAGCTAAAATTGAGTTTAATAACTCAAAGGCAAAAGCATTAGTTCCGGTATCTGTTCTTTTAAGTAAAGTTGTCGAGCCAGTACACGAGCCAATCATTGAGCCGGTATACGAACCTTTAGCACAACCAGTTGTTGAAATTAATGTAGAGGAAGTACTAGAAGAAGCTGTAACTGAGGTTGTTGAAAATGAAGAAACAACTGAAGAAGAAGCAGTAGAAGAAGTGGTTGGACCTACTACTGAAGTTATAGAAGAGGAAAGTAATGAAGAAGCTACACCAGTAGTTGAATCAATTACATTTAACTTCGGAGATGACATTTCTGGTTCAGTATCTGCACCAGAAGGAACAGTAGCTAGAAGTGTTTATGATTTTGAAATCACTACAGACACAGGGGAAGAAATTACTGAGTTCGATTCACCAGTAACATTATCTTTCTCGACTAGCAATGTAACAAATATTGATAATTTAAAAGTATACTATATTGGTGAAACAGCTCAGGAAATCACTGCTGTAACTAAGTCTGATGGAGAAGTTTCATTTGATGTAAATCACTTTAGTATCTATGGAACTTTTGAAGTTGCTGAAGAAGATTCAGTAGACCCAGTAGATCCTGTTGACCCAGTGGACCCAGTGGACCCAGTGGACCCGGTGGACCCGGTGGACCCGGTGGACCCTGTTGACCCAGTAGATCCGGTAGATCCTGTTGACCCAGTAGACCCAGTAGACCCAGTGGATGGTGAAGAGCCTTCCGATGGAGAAACTCCTGCTCCTGGAAAAGATAAAAAAGATAAGAAGGAAAAAGAAGATAAGAGAGACAAAAAAGATAAGAAGTTACCAAACACATCAACTAATATGTATAACTATATGTTAATCGGTAGCTTACTATTAATTGCTGGTATCAGCTTAGTCGTTAGAAAAAGAGTAAACATTTAATAGTTGACGAAGAGTGGCTCCTCCTTGTTACAAGGTAGGGTCACTCTTTTTATATAATATAGGAAGTAGCTAAGTGGTAATTTTGTTTTTAATCTAAAACTAACGAATGCGGTTTCGTTAAAATAATGAGTTTTTTCTGTATTATTCGATAAATCCTAGCGAAACGCTAGCAAAATATTCTAACAATGATATAATAAAATAGGTAATCGGTAATGCATAAAGTATTTATATAGAAGAGAAACCGAGTTGCAACCTAAATGTTTCGGAAACTATTCTTCTAACTATGTATCTAGTGTTTTTACCGAATATTTTATAGGGAGGAGGGCCGTAAGACACAAGTTGTGTCAAAAACATACGTGTGCGAACATTAGTGTTTTTACTAAGTAAGCCTTTTTTCACCTGTACTTTTTTTTGTATGATGAGAAAACGTTTACATTACATTTGTTTTCTTATTTAACAAAAGAAAATGATTTAGTAGTACATAGGCTTTTCGATGAGTAAAAATGCATAATGCAGACACGTATTCAGATTTAATCAGTGTAAAAAAAGGGGGAAATGGAAGCGTGAAAAAGAAAATGAAAAAACAAATTCTAGCTATCTTAATGGTTTTTACACTATTAGTGTCACTGTTCCCAGCAAACGTAGGAGCTGTAGAATCTGATTTTGATCATTTATTAGGAAATGACAATGTGAAAAAGCCATCTGTTGGTGGAGCGTTAAGTGTTGCAGAAGTAGATGGACAAATGACTTTAGTTGACCAAAGTGGTGCAAAAATTCAATTACGTGGTATGAGCACTCATGGTCTACAATGGTTTGGCGAAATCGTAAATGAAAACGCATTCGCTGCGCTAGCTAATGATTGGGATTCAAATATGATTCGCTTAGCTATGTATGTAGGTGAAAGTGGGTATGCAACAAATCCAGGTGTCAAAGACTTAGTGTACGAGGGAATTGAATTAGCATTTGAAAACGATATGTACGTCATTGTTGACTGGCATGTCCATGCTCCTGGAGACCCAAGAGCAGATGTTTATGAAGGAGCTTATGATTTCTTCGAAGAGTTAGCGTTACATTATAAGGATCATCCAAAAAATCACTATATTATTTGGGAGCTAGCAAATGAGCCAAGTTCAAATAGTAGTGGTGGCCCAGGAATAACAAATGATGAAGCTGGGTGGCAAGCAGTAAAAGAATATGCCGAACCAATTACAGAAATGCTTCGTGAACATGGCGATAACATTATTCTTGTAGGAAGTCCAAACTGGAGTCAACGTCCAGACTTAGCGGCAGATGATCCAATTGATGCAGAGAATATTATGTATTCTGTTCATTTTTATACAGGCTCACATGCAGCAGGTGGAAGCTATGAAGAGGGAACACCGAGTGCTGAAAGAAGTAATGTCATGAGCAACGCTCGTTATGCACTAGAAAATGGTGTAGCAGTCTTTGCAACAGAATGGGGAACAAGCCAAGCAGATGGTGACGGTGGTCCATTCTTTGACGAAGCGGATGTGTGGCTTGATTTCTTAAATGGAAATAATATCAGTTGGGCAAACTGGTCATTAACAAATAAAAATGAAGTATCAGGAGCATTCACTCCATTTGTATTAAATCAATCAAATGCAACTGACTTAGACCCAGGTCCAGATCAAGTTTGGGAAGCGGAAGAGTTAAGTCTTTCAGGGGAATATGTACGTGCACGTATCAAAGGAATTCCTTATGAGCCAATTAATCGCTCAAGATATTCTGAAGTCATTTGGGACTTTAATGATGGAACTACACAAGGATTTGGTGTGAATCCTGATAGTGACATTCAAGATGTTACTGTTGCAAATGAGAATAATGCGTTGCAAATCTCAGGGTTAAATTCAAGTAACGACGTTTCTGATGGGAACTACTGGGCAAATGTCCGTCTATCAGCAGATGATTGGGATGATGAAATCAATATTTTAGGTGCGAATGAGTTAACTTTTGATGTGATTGTAGAACAACCGACAACGGTTTCAATTGCAGCTATTCCACAAGGACCTGCAGCTGGATGGGCTAACCCTGAACGTGCAATTCAAGTTACTGAAAGTGACTTTGTGGAGCAAGGAGATGGTTCATACAAAGCTGTCTTAACAATTACTCCAGAAGACGCTCCATCTTTTGAAACAATCGCTAGTTCTACTGCAGAAAGTAATATTATGAATAATATTATCTTGTTCATTGGAACAGAAGATGCTGATGTAATTTCAATAGATAACATTACAATTTCAGGTAATATTATTGAAGCAGAGGTTATTCATGATCCGATTGGTGAAGCGCAATTTCCTTCTGACTTTGAAGATGGAACTCGTCAAGGATGGAGATGGAACGGAGAATCTGGTGTTCAAACTGCTTTAACTATTGAAGAAGCAAATGGTTCTAATGCGTTATCTTGGGAATACGCATATCCAGAAGTTAAACCATCTGATAATTGGGCTACTGCTCCACGATTAGAATATTGGAATGAAGAAGACCTTAGTTTTGGTGATAGTGAATATGTAGCTTTTGATTTGTACATTGATACAATCCGTGCAACTGAAGGTGCGATTGATATTAATTTAGTATTCCAACCGCCAACAGCAGGCTATTGGGCACAGTCATCAGATACGTTTGAGATAGAGTTGGAGAATCTCGATTCTGCAACTGTAACTGATGATGGTTTATACCATTTTGAAGTTGAAATTGATGTAACTAATATGGGAATTTCATCTGATACACAATTACGTAATATGATTCTTATCTTTGCTGATGTTGACAGTGATTTTGCTGGAAGAATGTTCGTAGATAACGTGCATTTTGGACCAGTTGCTGAGGAAATAGAGGAGCCAGAGGTTCCAGCAACGCCAGTAGATGAAGATGAGGGTGACGACAAAAATACAGGTAAAGACAAGGATAAAGATAAAGACAAAGATGCAAAAAAAGATGTAAAAGAAGAGCGTAAGTCTGATAAAGAAGCAGTTAAAGCTGAAAAGAAAGATGGCGAAAAACTACCAAGCACAGCAACAAACATGTTTAATTACTTATTATTAGGTGGAGTGTTGTTACTAGCTGGAGTGGTATTGTACATTATGAAAAAAAGAAAAGCGATTAATTAATTAGTTTTTTACTAACAGATGACTCGAGGACGTTTAGGCGTAACTCGAGTCATTTTTTTTTATCTGAAAAGGACGACTTTTCCGTTTTCTTACAAAGTAAGAAAGTATAAAAATTTTAGATGCTCATAGATGTCTTATTAAGAAAGACCGCTAGCGGTTTTTCTTATATATTACATTTTCTTAATAACCACTTAACACTCCATTGTTATGATATTGTCGTAGAAACCTAACAAGGAGTGTGTACTTCATGATATTACCAAAGGTCTTAATATTAACCGGTAATTATGGAAATGGTCATCTTCAAGTCGCCCATTCACTAGAGCAAGAGCTAACTAGTATGGGAGTAAGTAGAGTGCTAGTAAAGGATCTATTTTATGAAACGAGTCCCCGCATTCATGAATGGACGAGAAGAGCTTATTTAAAAAGCTATACAAAAGGTGGTCAACACATTTATCGTTTGTTCTACTACACGAGCAAGGAGATTTCGAAACGGAAAAACTTAAAACTATTGAGTTATGGGTATTCTAAGTTAAAAAAAATCATTGCTGAAGAACAGCCAGACCTTATTGTTAACACATTTCCTTCCTTTGCCGTCCCTCACTATCATCATAAAACGAATACAAAAATTCCAACGTACAATGTAATCACAGATTACTGTATTCATGATTTATGGATACATCCTAATATTAATAAGTACTATGTTGCAACAAAGCAAATTGAGCAAGATTTGTGGGATAGAGGGATAGAACCAAACCGGACACTAGTGACAGGTATTCCCATTCATCAATCATTTGAAGAGAGTTATCAGAGAAGGGTACTTGTTCAAAAGTATGGACTCGTAGAAAATAGAAAAACAATACTAATTGTTGCAGGGGCATATGGTGTATCTAAAGAAATGGCCCAAATTTGTGATTTATTAAAAAACGACCCTCTCCTTCAAATCATAGTTGTGTGTGGAAAGAATCAGGAGCTGTTTGATGACTTAACAATAAAATATAATGGCCTATCACATATAAAAATTTTAGGATATGTCACAGAAATGGCTGAATTATTAACTATTGCAACTTGTGTTGTCACAAAACCAGGAGGGCTTATACTATCAGAAGCGATGGCCATGAAGACACCTATCCTAATCCCTAAAGCAACACCGGGACAGGAAAAAGAAAATGCGATGTTTTTCTCAAAAGTAGGTGGGGCGATCTGGAGTCAAAAAACAGAGGAGTTAGCAAAGCTTACGAAACAGCTCGTAAGAAATGAGTCGAAACTGCAAGAAATGCAGGAAACATTAGAACAATTACAGGCACCTCGCTCCTCAAGTAAGCTAGTAACCGATATATTGCAAGATTACTATAGTCAAACGATGACGAAGTTAAAGAAAGCATAGGGGGCATAGATGGATACAGCGACGCACGTCATCACAGGAATAGGACTTGCTGGCTTAGCACATGTAGACCCTACGATTGCCAATAACCCTGAGCTTCTTTTGCCAATAATCTGTTGTACGATATTAGGTTCTAATGCGCCTGACGCAGATGTAGTATGTAAAATGAAAGGCAACGAAACCTATGTTAAAAATCATCGAGGAATCAGTCATTCAATTCCTGCTCTTTTCTTTTGGTCTGGTGCGATAGCAGGTTTGGCTTCAAGTATGTATGGAGGCAGTTTTTTCTTTACCTTCTTTTTTTGGACGTTAGTAGCAGTTATATTACATGTGTCTTTTGATATGCTTAATATTTATGGGACCCAAGCACTTCGGCCCGTTTCACAAAAGTGGATTGCGTTTTACCTTCTGCCTATCTTTGATCCCTTCATATTTGTGTTGCATATTATCGGTATTAGTTGGTGGATATATCAAGGGGACCCCCGGTATGTATTTGTAGGATGTTACGGACTTATTGCTTTGTATATCCTAGTTCGCATTCTCGTACACCGCTCAATCGGTTCGTCAATTCGTCATCTGACAAATTCACATACGCTTTTACCAACAATGAATCTAGGTACATGGAGGATTATTGATGTCGACCATGAATGTTTCAGATTGGGGAAATATGAAAATGGTGTTGTGAGCTGGACAAAAGAAATACCGAAAACAACAACCCATAACGAAATTGTTCGAGCCTCAAAGGAAAATACGTTTATACGTTATATCCTTCAGCATTCAAAATATGTTCATGCTAAAATCATTGAAAAGTATGATGGGTATGAGGTCCATTGGTTTGATCTTCGCTACCAGTCTAAAATCGATGAACCGTTTATTGCCATTATTGAACTAGATAAAAAGTTGAAAATGAAAGATTGCACCGTCAAAAGAGGTTTGATTGCAGCTCCGTTAAGGACATAAGGGAAAAAAACGAGGTTGGGACAAAAGGTGATTTCCTTTTGTCCCAACCTCGCTATTTTTTACTCAACAAACGTGAGCTTATTTTGTACCTAACTTGGCAAGTTGTTGTTCAGCAATATCCCCAGCAATAGGTAGTTTGTACTTTTCTCCTTTATATGCTTTGAAGATGAGTACAACCCATAGTACAAAAATAATAAGAGGGATAATAATGCCAGATAGTAAGCTAACTATTGGAATGAAACCTAATACGAAATTCACAATAGCCAATGAACCAAACACGATTATGGATTGAAGTGCATGGAATCGAATAAATTGGTTTTCTTTTTCGATGAGTAAAAATACAATTCCTGATACAAATCCTAATACATACGCTAATAGTCCCCCAATATTTTCATCTAAACCGGTAGACGTCTTAGGCTTTTCATTTAATTCTGGTTCCACCTTTATCATTCCTTTCTTGGTAAGTAATTACAATCAGTATAATCGTAACAAACATGCAGAAAATTAAATATACTCAGAAAGTAGTGTTTTTAAGAAGGTGTAGAAATATGTCTAGATGTGTTGTCCTATATATAAAACATAACTATATAGTTCAAAAGTTTCGCTTTTAACTAAAATGGTTAAACTCCACGTTTTATTATTTGTTTTCGTTTGGAAAAGGTGACGATGTCAGTAAGTCCCTGTCGCTGCAAATATAACGTATTTTCATAAATATAATTCCCAAGATGCTGTGGGAAGTGAGCATCGGAGGATAGAGTAAAAAGAACTCCTTCTGCACATAGAACTTCTAGGAAGGTCGGGCTAGGGCACATTTCTTTTATCGGATATCTATAGAATAAACCAGCATTGACCTCAGTAGGTGTATGGGTCTCGACCAAAGCCTTTGCGATCCGCCTATAATAAGGGATCAATTTTAGTTCTTGGGGACGGTGACCGAATACTTTTAAATTATCGAGATGAGCAATAAAATCAAACATTCGACTCCGAATCGCTTTTTCTACAATGTCAAAAAATTCATCGTAGAGAATTTCAAGGTTATATTCTAAAAAAAGATGCTCCGTAGCTGGATTATCAAATCCCCACCCATGAATAAAATGAACTGAACCAATGATAAAGTCCCAATCATACCCATCGATGAGTGGTTGGAGTTCATTTTCACATCCTGGAAAATAATCTGTTTCTAAACCAAGTTTTAATTTAACTCCATGATTTTTCCAATGTTGTTTTTCAGTGTTAATAAAATCGACAAAAGCTCTGATGTTTTGATTCATAACTTGTTGAAGCCATTTTTTTTGAATTCTACCAATCTGACTGTGTTCACTCACATTTATATTTTTTTCATAGTAATAACGCGATTCACTAAACCGGTAGAGGTGGTCGACGATGCCTACTTCTTTTAAACCTAAACGAAGCGCCTCTTGCAAGTATAAATTTAGCCAATCTGAATGATAGGCACCATTGGCTATTCTTGCTTGAAGATCGTCTAAAGATTGTTTCATCCACTCTTGTGATTGAGGAAAGTGAACATTCTTTGAATGATAATAGTGTAAGGCTTGGTTCGTTTGTTCAAGCCAGCGAAACGAATAAGGTCCCTCTTCTAAATGAACATGATAATCGACTTTCATGCTTTTTCTCCTCCACTTGCCACAACCCATGTTACCTCACTAGAATCTAAAGCTTTCTTCCAATGAGCTGGTTTATTTGTATCTGTTATTATGTAATCTACTTTACTTAGAGAACTAATTGAATAAAATGAGTGTTGACCTAGCTTAGTTTGATCGGCTAATAGAAAAACTTTACTAGATTGTTCGAGCATGAGTTTTGAGAGAGAAGCTTCCTCCATGTCGTAATCCGTAATTTCTTTAAACGTAACGCCCCCACAGGATAGGAAAGCCTTGTCAAAACGGAATCTCTTTAACATATTTGCAGTTAAAGTACCTGTAACCGATTTTTGTTTTGGGTTAGTTACGCCACCAAGGATAATGACATCACCGTCAAATTCCTTTTTCTCAAGTGCGACGTTGAACTCTGCAGCGGCCGCCAATGAATTCGTTACAATAGTAATGTTAGAAAGACCATGTAGCTGCTGGGCTAGATGAATCGTAGTAGTTCCAACGTCAACGACAATCTTATCCCCATTTTCAATAAACGAAGCAGCAGTCTTGCCAATCGCCACTTTTGCATCATGCTGTAGATTTTCTTTTCTCTCAAAATGAGGTTCTTCAATTAAAAGGTGATAGGGGACAGCACCACCATGAACACGGACAAGTTTCTTCTCTTTTTCAAGTGTATCTAAATCACGACGAATCGTTTCGGGTGTGACCCGTAATGCCTTTGCTAATTCAATTACATAAACTTTGTTTACTGTTTGTAATTGTTGAATGATATAGGAAAAACGCTCTTCTGGAAGTAATGTCATTGAAGTGAAATCACATCCTCTTTTCGAAGGTACAGTGTTCGCTTTTCATCACTTTCAAGTACTGAATCGGTTTGTAATAATTGTTCAGCCTTTAATACTACACCATGACTTTCAAAATCATATCTTGTCACATGTCCTAGCAAAGAGATGTTTTTGACGATTCCTGTAAGGCGATAACTATCATTAGGTTCGTCAATAGTTAATGCCTCAGGACGAACAGCAAAAAGGGTCCCTTGAATTGTGAGGTCATTTGTAAGTTGTTGGACTTGTGATAGGTCAAGAACATTGTAATGACCGATAAATCTAGCAACAAATTCATTACGTGGTTTGGTGTAAATGTCATAAGGAGTACCGACCTGAGTGATTTCTCCATTATTTAAAATATAGATTTTATCACTAACAGTCATGGCTTCTTCCTGGTCGTGAGTAACTAAGATCGTTGTCATATTTAATTTCTTTTGAATGGACTTAATTTGTTGTTGTAAATATTTTCTGATTTGAGCGTCGAGTGCACTCATAGGTTCATCAAGTAATAATACTTTCGGTTCAGTTACTAAAGAACGGGCTAAGGCGACACGTTGTTGTTGCCCCCCAGATAACTCTTTCGGGTAATTGTTTTCCTTACCATGTAAGCCTACTAGATGAATAACTTCGTTGACTTTTTCGTTAATTTGCTTAGCGTTTACCTTTTTCATTTTTAATCCAAACGAAATATTTTCAAAGACAGTCATATTTGGGAAAAGGGCATAGGATTGAAACACCATACCGATTTCACGTTTTTTTGGTTGGACGTTTGTAACGTCTTTGCCATCGATAAAGATATGACCAGAATCGGGGTTGGTAAGTCCAGCGATGATTCGTAGCATTGTGCTTTTCCCACAGCCACTTGGTCCGAGTAACGTGACGAACTCTCCTTCCTCGATGTGGATTGACATGTCTTGTAGAACGTTTTGGTGAGTAAACGATTTTGTAATCCCCTTAATGGATAAGTAACTCATGAACATCCTCCTTTACCCTATTGCTTTCTTTTTTCGTGTATAACGTACAAGAAGGACCGTAACTAGTGTCATCAAAGAAAAATAAAAGACGACGATCGCACTTGCAATATGTCCACTCTTACTGAGCTGAGAATATAAGTAGATTTGGATTGTTTCAAAGCGTGAGCCTACAATTATATTGATTAGTACAAATTCCCCAAATAAAATAGAGAATGATAAAAGGGAAGCGACTAATAAACCAGGATATATATTCGGTACGATAATATAAAGAAAGGCTTTTAAACGACTAGCTCCAAGGATTTCAGCTGCTGCCATCAAATCAGCAGCATGAATCGTTCGTAAGCTGTTTCGAGTTGCTTGGTAAATATATGGCAATAAACTCACGACATAAGCAGCACCTACGATAAGTACCATAGAAATCCCACTATTGGAATATGTTTTAATCAATGCAACTGCTAATATAATTCCAGGCATGGCGTATGTCATAATAAGTAACGATTGTACAAGCCGTTCTAATTTTGGTAAATAAAGAACAATCGAAAAAACTGCAGGTACGATAAGTACAAGAGCGACTACCGTTGAACCTAATGACAAAAGCAAGGACCGACCAAACGACTGTAAAAAGCGAGTATCCGTAAAAAGCTGGCTGTACCATTTAAAGGTTAAGCCTTCAGGTAACACGGTTTGATTCCAGGTCGTCGAGAAAGAATAGATGGTTGTTCCGAGTAATGGTACAAATAAATAAAGAAAAACAAGAACGAGCATCGTGTTTGGGAATGAGACTATCTTTTTCACGATAAATCCCTCCGTATCTTCCGCATCACATACTCATTGATAAGCAAAGCAATCACCATGGTAGCTGCTAGAAGTAACGAAATAGCGCTAGCTAACTCGGGATTCGCAAACACATCTCCCTTAATCAGTGCACCAATTCGAATCGTTACTAGATTATAATTACTTCCTGTTAGGGCATAGGCAGAAGCATAGGCACCCATGGAGTTAGCAAAGAGTATACTAAAGGTTCCGACAATGCTAGGTAGAATAACAGGGACACCAATTTTAATCCAAAATTGAAAGGTAGAAGCTCCTAACAGTGATGCGGCCTCTTGCCATTGTTGTTGAATGCCTTGGTAAACAGGATAAAGTAACATAACGGCAAGGGGAAGTTGAAAATAAATATAAATGAGCACAAGCCCAGACCAAGAATAGAGACTAAATGAATCTAAGATACCCCATCCTAGTTCTTGGAAAAATAAAGTGAATAGGCCGCTGTTTCCCAGCAGAACGATAAAAGCAAATGCAAGGGGAACACCTGCAAAGTTGGATGTTAGGTTAGCGATAATGAGTAGCTTTTCTTGGACACTAGGTAATAATTTAGTAATCGCATAAGAAGAAAATAAAGCCATTACCAAACCTATTAAACTAGAAAAGAAAGATATCAATATACTGTTTTGAAAGGCTTGAATGAGGAAAACATTTTGAAAAATTTCGATATAGTTTCCTAAAGTAAAGCCTGAGCCAACTTGCCTAAAACTTGTGAATAACATATAAAGAAATGGGATGAGTAGAAATAAAAAAATAATTGTAAAAAAAGGAAATAACGTATATATCAACAAAACATTTGTTTTTTTCAAAGTTAGGTACACCTCAATATCGCAAAAAGTAGAATAATAAATAGGGAGGCAGAGACAAAAGGTTAACCCTTAACCGATTGTTCCCGCCTCTAAGCTAGTTCTGTCCAACCACTTTAAGTGGTTTTTAGGAGTCATTTACAAAATACATTCCATTGTAATTCTTGCATGGCTGGTGAAGGGGGAATGTCTAGTAACTTACATGCAAGTGGAGCAAGTTGTAATTGGGATATTTCCTGCTCGTGTACAAGGGGTTCAGTTTTATCACTGATAACAAATAGGGGCACTTCTCGATCAGCTTTGCTATTGCCACCGTGCATACCGTCTTCTGTCATTCCATGATCTGCGGTAATAATCAGCTGATACCCGGCTTCGATCCACTTAGGAACCACGGTTGAGAGAATAACATCGACAGCAATTACACGATTTCGGTATTCTTTTGAATCGGCTGTAAACTTATGCCCACTATCGTCTACATTCATAGAATGAACATAGAGAAAGTCAGGATTGTGTTGAGAAAGTAAATAGTGTGCATCTGAAAATAAATGACTATCAGGATAATGGTCTTCCCAATAAAACATCCCATATTGGATGGGACGGTTTTCATTTTCTTGAATCCGGTCTGTCACCATTGAAAAGGGAGCCTGATTGTAAAGCTCACTAACCCAATAGTAGGCAGCTACAGCATTACGTAAGCTATGTTTCTTTGTTAGATGAAACAAACTTTCTTGGGTGGATAGGCGGACCACCTGATTGTTAGTAACCCCGTTTATGTAAGGGGGAGTTCCTGTGAGTAACACTTCATATAAAGGTCTGGACATCGCAGGAAGCTCTGATTTTACTTTAAAGCGACTTGCCTTTTGATTTTCAACAAGGTGATGCAAGTACCCCATATGACTGACGGCCGTGTCATAACGAAGACCGTCAATCATAATAAAGGCTAGTTTACTAGTTGACATGAAGTAACACTTTTTCTTGCCATAATTGAGGAAGCTTTGCTGTTGTTTCTGACCAAGCGTCAAAGTTTTGAATTGGACGAGCATTTTTATACATTTCATTAGGTAAAAGCATCGCTTGAACATCAGCAGGAAGCTCTACATTTTCACGGATAGGTTTTGCATAGCCACGAGCTAAATTTTCTTGTCCTTTATCTGATAAAATATATTCTCTTGTTAACATTGCAGCGTGAGGACGTTTAGAATATTTGTTAAGTATTGTTGCATATCCACTCATTACAGATGCTTCTTCTGGAATGACTACGTCAAAACGTTCTCTATCAATTTGATCTCTGTAACCTAGACCATTGAAGTCCCATAGAATCGTTACGTCTACTTCTCCTTTTTCAAGGCCAGCAAGACCACCGTCACCCGTGTTAATACGACCGTCTTTTGCTAGTTTTTCAAAAAATTCAATTCCAGGGTCAACATTAGACTCATCTCCACCATAAGCAAATGCCGCAGCTAAGACAGCAAATTGAGCTTGGTTCGCAGTTGTTACATCTCCAACTGTTACTTTATAGTCACCGTTTGCTAAATCCGCCCAAGAAGTTGGAGGGTTAGCTACTCTATTTTTATCAGTAACAAAGGCAATGGTTCCTGTATAACCTACGATCCAGTGTCCTTCATCGTCTTTAGCCCACTCAGGAATCTCATTCCAATATGACGTTTTAAAAGAAATCGTAAGTTCTTTTTCTTTAGCAAGAGGACCAAAGGCAATCCCAACATCTCCAATGTCAGCCGTTGCATTGTTCTTTTCTGCTTCAAACTTTGCAATTTCTTCAGCACTAGACATATCCGTATCAGAATGCTTTAAGCCATATTCACTTGCAAGATCATCCCATGTATCCTTCCAGTTTGCCCAAGAATCTGGCATTCCGACAGAGTTCACTTCGCCTTCTTCTTTTGCTTTTTCTACGATTTCATCAAGTGATAACGAGTTATAATCTACTGAAGTTGAAGCTTCACTGTTCGAACAAGCTGTGACAAGCATGACTGACAACAAACCAACAATACCTAATTTTCCTACTTCACTCTTTTTCATAGAGAACCTCCACCATTTTTGTTTTACTTTTGTTTTGCTTTTGTTTTGCCTCTTAATCATAGATAAAAATAATTAAGCAAATATTAAGCAAATATGAAAAAAATGTAATATAAGAAGCCACTGAAAAAGATAAAAGCTAACTTACTCAGTGCCCTCATAATGTCATAGTTTTAAAGAAAAAACTGGATAGCACTCTATGAATAGGGAATTTATGTTAACCTTATAAAGAAGAGAAAAAGAAGGGAGAGAGGACACATCGAACAACGAAAAAGAGTCTTAGAAATTAAAGATGTAACGATGAAATTTGAAGAGAAGATGGTATTAAAAGCGATTAACTTAGAGGTGTTCGAAGGGCAAATCATTGGATACATTGGTCCTAATGGAGCCGGTAAGAGCACAACGGTCAAAATTATTCTTGGTTTACAGGAAGGGTATTCAGGAGAGGTTAAGCTATTTGGAGAAAACATCGCCAATCAAATTCAGTATAAAAAACGAATTGGGTATGTTCCAGAAACAGCAGAAATCTATGATAATTTAACAGCCGCTGAATACTTATCATTTGTTGGAGAATTATATGGACTAGACCGAAAACAAGGAGAACAAAAGGCTAGTAGGTTAATAGAGTTATTTGGTCTTGCTGAAGTTTATCATTCACGCCTTGTTTCCTATTCTAAAGGGATGAGGCAAAAGGTCCTCCTCATCTCGAGTATGTTGCACAATCCGGATATTCTATTTCTTGATGAACCACTAAGTGGGTTAGATGCAAACAGTGTAATGGTAGTAAAGGAGATATTAGCTCAACTAGCGGCCCAAGGAAAAACAATTTTTTACTCGTCTCACATTATGGATGTCGTTGAGAAAATAAGTAATCGAATTGTTCTTCTTCATGACGGTAATATTGTTGCTGACGGAAGCTTTGAACAATTAAAGGAACAAAACAAAGAAGGGACATTGGAAGAAATTTTTAATCAACTTACTGGGTTTGATCGTCATCAAAAAATGGCAGAACAATTTGTTTCCATCGTAGAAGGCGAGGGATAAGATGAATACATTTCGTTCTCTTCAGCTATTAGACCGCTTTAGTGGCTTGTTTGAAAAAGCAGGAGTTGATTATCCCATAATGAGGAGTATCCTTTACACAAAGCTTACAATGGACAAAAGACGTGTACCGACCGTTTTTAGTCAAAACAACCCAAAGAAAGACAAGAAAAAAGAAGGCAACCAATTTCTAAAATCATTGTGGATGTATGCTATTTTTGGACTGTTGCTTCTTCCGTTTTTATTTATGGGCGATAATTATCTCTTTCAAATGAGCATTGTGTTTGCTATTTTTATGTTCATTATTATGACATCAATGATTTCTGACTTTTCGGTTGTATTGTTAGATATGCGTGACAAGCCGATACTTTATACAAAGCCGATTTCGAAAAAGACGATTAGTGCTGCGAAGACAATACATATTTGTATTTACCTTTTCCTGTTAAGCATGGCAACCACGTTTATTCCAATGATAGTCGTCATTTTCCGATTCGGTTTTCTAGCATTGTTGTTGTTTTTTTTAGTCATATTGTTATTAAATTTATTTGTATTGGTGTTTACCGCTTTATTTTACATGACAATTCTAAAGTTTTTTGATGGGGAAAAACTAAAGGATATGATTAATTACGTCCAAATCATCTTATCGGTTGGGATGTTAGTCGGTTATCAATTAGTGATTCGTTCATTTGAAATTTTGAATGTCACCATTGTCTTCGAGCCTGCTTGGTGGCAATTTTTAGTTCCACCAGTATGGTATGGTGGATTGTTTGAATTGCTACTTGGAGGAGTTTGGAGTCCGTATATGATTGGATTCTCCGTCCTTGCACTCGTTGTTCCTTTTGTTGCGTTTTTCATATATGTGAAACTCATGCCGACGTTTGAACGAAGCCTTCAGAAGCTTTCCGACCATGGCAGTAAGAAACAACAAAAAGAAGGTGTGTACAGTAGGTTCATGGGATTTTTATCTTGTCGAAATAAACAAGAACTCGCCTTTTTTCGGTTTGCGACCCTAATGATGAAAAATGAAAGACAGTTTAAACTTAAAGTATATCCATCGCTAGGTTTTTCGCTTGTCATTCCTTTTTTATTTATCATTACAGAATTACAGAGAAGTACGATTGAGGAAATTGCTTCAAGTCAGATGTATTTAAATATCTATTTTATCATGCTTGTTATTCCCGCAGTTGTGATTATGATTAAATATTCGGGGAAATACAAAGGAGCTTGGATTTATAAGGCGATGCCAATCGAATCTAGTAGTTTCATTTATTCTGGCACGCTAAAAGCGTTATTGACTATGCTATTTCTTCCGCTGTTTTGTTTAATTAGCGCTGGTTTCATTTGGATTTTTTCGTGGTCAATACTCCCGCATCTTCTTACGGTATTTGTGGCTGCTTGGTTGTATGCAGCTATCTGTTTTAAGTTAGTTAATAAATCAGAGTTGCCGTTTTCGAAATCCTTTGACCTCGCTCAACAAAGTGATGGCATCATAATAATCATACTTTGGGTACCCATCGCTGTACTTGTGGGAGGTCATTTTTTAAGCACTATCCTAATTCCTAATCCTTATTATTACTTGCTAGCAGTTATAGCAGTTACTTATATTGTCTGGAAAGCACTCTTTCCCAATCGACCAGTTGCGATATAATATGTGTAAAAAGAACGAGGGGACTTACCTAAAATCATGAATAGCAAACGAATGGAAGTAAAAGGAATAGAAGTAGATGATGAAACGAGATGTGCACATTATCATACAGTCCGAGATATTATTGCACTAAAATTCAAATGCTGTGATACCTATTATCCGTGTCATAGCTGCCACGAAGAAGTAGCTGATCATCCCCCAGTACGTTGGGGAAAAGAGGAACGAGACACAAAAGCAGTTCTCTGTGGTTCGTGTGGAACAGAGCTGACGATTCAGCAATATATGACTTGCAAATCTTCCTGTCCACAATGTAAGGCTCAGTTTAATGAAGGCTGTCAAAATCATTATCACCTTTATTTTGAAGTATAAATGAGGGCACTTGATAAAGTTAGGGTTTAACTTTTCAAGTGCCCTTAGTTTTGATTGGTGCTAAATGATTTGCGAACACGAAACGGGGGCGAAGGCAGGAAAACGAGTACGCAAATCATCGTATAAACCAAACTCAAAAGGAACTCAGCTGAACTATCAATATTCTTCTATTGATAAAGGTTGAGCTTGAGGGGGTTGCCATTTTACAATCGTTGAACCGTTTACCCCGTAAATATCACCTGTTCGTTCCAGTTTTATTTCCTTGAGTAGTTTCAAAACAAAGTCCGCTACATCATCAGGCGAGCCGATATCCCAATAGGATGGGAGGGGAAGGTCATTTTCAGCAGCTTTTTGTTTGGCTTTTTCAAGATAAGGCCTTGTCATATCAGTTAACGCAGCGGGAGAGATGGCATTCACTTGAATGTTATCTACTTTAAGTTCCTTGGCAAGTGTCCAAGTCATGCCAATAAGTGCAGATTTAGCAGCACTGTAGTTTATTTGTCCTATCGTTCCTTCAAGTCCAGCTAAAGAGGTCATGTTGATGATATGGCCGCCACTATTCTGTTCTTTTACCGCATTAATAAATGGTTTTGTACAATAAAACGCACCTTTCACATGGACATCAATGACTTCAGTGAACTGTGTTTCTGTCATGTGATAAGACATCGCATCTTGGATGATTCCAGCATTGTTAATAAGGATATCGACTTGACCGAATTTTTCTAACGCTAAGTGAACGAGCGCTTTCCCCGTCTCTTGCAATTCTACGGGCATCGCTAAACCCCAAACTGAACCGCCTACAGATTGAAGCTCGCTTGTGACTTGCTTTACCCGTTGGGAATCTCGACCGTTCACGATGACACCTAAACCTTGAGAGGCAAGTTGTTTAGCGATACAATAGCCGATTCCTTTTGTAGATCCTGTTACAATCGCAACCTTTTCAACAGACTTCATTTATCATTTCCTTTCCTGAACGGTCATTTCTCCTGAAATCACTTTTACATTCACTGAATTAACTCCGTTAAAATAAATCACATTATGTACGCTTTCCCCTGTAATGGTCAAAGAATCTCCAACGAGGAGAGGGGAGTGAAATGTCGCTTTCATATTGGTTACAAATGCCCCGTCACTAAGCCAAGGATGAAGCAATTTAAGACAAAACCCCATCGAAAGCATTCCGTGAACGATGCGATTAGAAAAACCAAGTGATTTTGCAACGTCTTCGTCAAAATGAAGTGGATTCATATCGTTTGATACATTACCGTATGTCAGAACATCTTGATCCGTGATGGTTGAAATGTGAATCGGTTGTAAAGGCATGCCCACTAGTCTTCACCTTCTTCCATAATGAGAAGTGTGGAAATAGCTGAAGCAATGACTTTCTCATTAGTAGATATTATCAATTCGTGTTCCGATACTTGCATGAGTCCTGACTTCGTTTGTTTGTATGAGAATTGTTGCAATGTAATGACTGCTTGGTAGATTTGATTAGCAACAATGGGTGTAACATATGAAAACTCTTGCTTCCCATGAATGACACGTTGAGTTGCTAACCAAGGTATCTCAATATGTTGCCAAAACATCATAGGAAATGTAGCAGGTGCAGGGATATCGTCATATCCTAAATGTGTAGCAACCGCTATGTCAAAGTACTGTTCATCTTCGAGTAGAATTGCGGATGCGTAAGTAGAGACCATTTCCCTTGTCACTTTCAGTGTAAACGGTTTTGTTGTTTGCTTGAGCCATTTCTCATCTATCATCTATTTCCACCTACGATTCAATTCGTTCAAATAAAGCAGCTAAACCTAAGCCACCACCAATACCGAGTGTTGCTATTCCTCTTTGTAGGGATTGACGTTCCATTTCAGCGGATAATCGTGTCACTAATATCGATCCAGATGCCCCGTATGGATGTCCAAGGGCAAGCGCACCGCCATTTACATTCACTTTTTCAAAAGGGATGTTCAGTTGCTGAATACTTGCGATGACTTGTGAAGCAAATGCTTCATTAAACTCAACAATATCAATATCTGATACGTTTAGTTGTTGGCGCTTGAGAAGCTTTGTTACAGCTGGTACGGGTCCGATTCCAAGGTGGTTTGGGTCAACCCCGGCACTCGTGGCATCTACAAACCGCATGATTGGTTGTAATCCCAATTCAAGTGCTTTTTCGTTTGAGAGTAAAAGTACTAAAGAGGCTCCATCGTTAATTGGACAAGCGTTGCCGGCGGTTACCGTGCCTTCTTCTTTAAAAACAGGTGGCAGTTTTGCTAGCTTCTCGATACTCGTATTTTTTCTAATGCATTCATCAACAGTCATCTCTTCTACCGGAACGATTTCTTTTGCAAAATAGCCTAGTTCAAGCGCCCTAACCGCTTTTTTATGACTAGAAAGGGCATACTCATCTTGGGCTTTTCTTGTAATGCCGTAGGTGGTCGCTACATTTTCAGCAGCTACTCCCATGTCAGGATCACCGATGGCTTCAGGTGAAAAACGGGCTCTTGTAAAAAGCTTTGGTTGGTTATATAAGCTTGAAGGTTTTTCAAGCTTCCAGGGGGCGAGGCTTGTACTTTCAACTCCACCTGCGAGATAGATGTGACCGGCACCGGCCTGGATAAACCGTGCCGCTGTGATGATCGCCTCTAATCCTGACCCGCATTGGCGGTCAACAGTCACCCCTGGAACACTTTGTGGCAAACCCGCTTGTAACAAAGCTAATCGGGCAAGATTGCCACCAGGACCGACGGCATTCCCGATGATGACTTCATCAATTGTACTTGGGTTAATCTTCGTTTCTAGCAATATGGACTTAAATAGCGGAGTCAGCAACTGCTCTGGGGGGATATGCTTGAACATTCCACCGATTTTACCAATGGCTGTTCGTTTCGCTAACACTACGACGGCTTCTCTCATCATCATGCCTCCTCAATAAAAGTTCTTACTGCTTTTCGATTTATTTTCCCGCTCGTTGTATACGGAAAGGAACGGACGACAATGAATTTTTTCGGTACTTTATAAGAGGCAAGATGAGCTTTACAAAATGCAGTTAATTCTTTATCACCAACCGACCTTCCAGCTTGAAATGTAATAACAGCTGTTACGATTTCTCCCCAATACGGATCTTGTAGCCCAAGGACAATCGCTTCATCAATTTCGGGTCTCTGTAAAAGTACCATCTCCACTTCTTCAGGGAAGAGATTTAAACCGCCGCTTATGATTTTGTTATGATGGCGACCAACCAACGTAATATAACCGTCTTCATCGATCATCGCTAAATCACCTACTGTAGCCCAATCTTCAACAAATACCTTACGCGTTTCTTTGTCTAAGTTAAGATAGCCGCTAAACAATTGCTTGCTTCGGACAAATAAAGTTCCTATCTCACCATAATTTGCTTCTGAACCGTCTTCTTTTCGAATGGATACTTCTACACCAGGAAAAGCCTTTCCAACAGAATCGGGTTTATGCTGGTAGCCTATATCATCAAGGAAACTAACAAAGCTTAATTCAGAAGCCCCGTAAAACTCATATACTACCGCTTCTGGAAAATAGTGAGCGGCTTTATCTTTGGCTGCTTTATGCCATTTTGCACCAGCAGATATGATTTTTTTCAATGAAGGAAAGCTAGCAATTTCTGTTTTTTCAATAGCCGCAAACATCGTTGGGACAAGGTATAAAACCGTTATTTCCTCCATTTCAATCATTTCTAGAAGAATGGTAGCATTAAATTTTTCAGTGATATAAAGAGTTGCTCCTACATGTAAGGCATGAACAGCAGCATATAAAAAATGAGAGTGTACAAGAGGTCCAGGAGAACAGACACGGTCTTTACTCGTAATCTTGAAAGCTTCGTTACTACTAAGAAAGCTATCTTCCCAAGAGCCGTGAGAGCGCATGTAACCCTTTGGTTGCCCGGTTGTTCCTGATGTGTACCCAATGTAAAAAAGTTCCGTAGACTCAACCACATTGGGAGGAAAGCTTGTTTCTTTCGTTTGCAAAAATTGTTCAAATGCCATCTCATTAGAGCTATTTCTTATTCTTACTCCACTATGTAATAGGAGGTCGGGCTCACAATCTTGTAAGATGTCTAGTACATTTTTATCGCTTCCTTTAGGGTCAAGAGGAATGGCTATCGCACCACTTGCAGAAATCGCACAAAATAGTGTGATGAAATCAAGGTTGTTAGGAAGCATAAATGCTATTTTTTTGTTCGTCACATTTCCTAATAAGCTCGTAAGTTTTTGTTGATAGGCTACGATTGTGTCCTGTAGCTCTTGATAACTATATGTACTCCCGTCGCACTGAACGGCTAGTTTGTTAGGAGTCGTTGTGGCATGGTATTGAATACAGTCTACTATAGTCAATGAAAGCACCTCACTTATAAAAGCATTCCTATATCATCGTACCAAAACTAGAAAAGAAAAAGAACCTTGCATTGACCTTATGACTAAGGGGAGGCAAGGTTCTTTGGTAATAAATAGTGTTTATTAGGCTGCAATATTCGTATCAATAGACTCTTTTTTGATAAGAGGATAAGCTTTTTTTATTTGAAGCGCAACGATGGATGCAATAGTAACCTTAATTAAATCACCTGGAATATAGGCCAAATTTGTAATCGCAGCAGCAGCCCATGATAGTTCAGTTACAAACGATAAATACGTAATTCCGCAAGCGTATACTAAAACAATACCACCAAGTATGTTAAAAGCAATCAGCTTAACAAGGTTTAATTTATGCCAGTATTTTTCTACGAGAAAGCCGATTAAAAATGCAGCGATCGGCCAACTTAATATGTAACCAGCACCTGGACCAATAAGTACGCTAAATCCTCCACGACCACCAGCCAAAAGTGGAGCACCAAAACCAACGAGTAATACAAAGATGACTAAGCTTAAGCCACCGTATCTTGCACCAAGTACAGCACCTGCTAGCATAACTCCTAATGATTGTGCCGTTATCGGAACAGGTGAGAATGGTAGAATAATCTGTGGTAAAATTCCTAGAGCGGCTATAACGGCCACAAAAAGAGAAGCGTACATCATGTTTTGTAATTTCATGTCATCACCATTTTCTTAAAAATTAATTCTTACGTAAGTATAAGGCGAGGACATATTTATTGTCAACTTAAAAATAGAATCGGTTAACGTATTGAGTTTATCAAACTAAAAATCTAATAAATCCAACGGTAATGACCAGCAATGGGTGTTGAAAACGACGTTAATTTCACCTCCGCTGCAAAAGGCGGGTTGTTATGAATAAGGTAAGGAGTGCCATCTTTTGCTCGTTTATCGGAAACAATTCCAACATGATGATACCCGTCTAAAAAGACAACAATATCTCCTGGCTGCCATTCTTTTAAATTATCAAGGTCACCAGGGATAAGTTCGGTCGTTAACGATTCTGTGAATCTTTCAAAATATACAAACTGATTAGGAACACGCCGAAAATCAATGTTAGGATCAGGCTTTCCATCAACACGTGGATAAAGCTCAGTCTCACTTTGAATGTCTTCGTCCATAAGGTCTTTTAAATAGATTTCCGCCCCAAGTAAGCCACGCCATATAACATCTGTACAAACACCTTCATCATCAGGAGGATAACCACCGGCATAATAAGTGCTTTTATAGGTGGTCCGTTGCTCCATTTCTTTTCTAGCGGCATGAACAATATCAAGTGGGTCAGGAATTCCGTTTTCATTCCGGTCCACGGTTGAATAGGTGGCGTCAATATCAACGGCTGAGCTAAAGGGATTGCTAAAATGAAACCCAATAGAATCTAAAAGAATGCCTTGCTTATAAAAAAGACTAAAAGACACCCCGACCAATAATAGGACAGAAAGTAGACCAAAAAATAGTCGTTTCATCATTCACCTCAATTCTTTACTTTAAAGCAGGGAAATTTGAAGACTGTCAACGATGTTATTTCTATCATACAATATTGTAAACAAAAGGGAAGTACAATCATTTAAGTAACTGCCGTATTCCAAAAAAATTTGTTAAAATAAACAAATGAAGCCAACAATGGTAGCAAATAATCTGTGCAAAAAAATGAGATGGCGATAGTAGAGGAGATAGAGAAATTGAACAATCAAAAGCGTGTAAAGTCTGATATTGAAATTGCAACTGAAGCAAGGATGGAAAAAATAGATGCAATAGCACAACAGTTAGAATTGTCAGAAGATGAATGGGAGCCATACGGAAGATATAAAGCCAAGCTTTCGCTTGATGTGCTTGAACGAAGAAAAAATGAAAAAGATGGTAAGATCATTTTAGTGACATCGATAAACCCGACGGCAGCGGGAGAGGGAAAATCAACAGTAACAGTTGGACTTGGACAAGCCTTTCACAAACTCGGGAAAAAGGCTGTCGTTGCCCTAAGGGAGCCGTCGTTAGGACCGACAATGGGAGTGAAAGGTGGAGCCAGTGGTGGTGGCTATGCTCAAGTCGTGCCAATGGAAGATATTAACCTTCATTTTACGGGAGACATTCATGCCATTACAACAGCGAATAACGCGTTAGCCGCATTTATAGATAACCACATTCACCATGGCAATGAGTGTGGCATTGATTCAAGACGAATTGTTTGGAAAAGAGTAGTCGATTTAAATGACCGAGCATTACGACAAGTCATTATTGGGTTAGGAGGACCGACTCAAGGGGTACCGCGTGAGGACGGATTCAATATTACCGTCGCCTCAGAAATTATGGCCATTCTTTGCTTAGCGTCAAGTCTTGATGACTTAAGAGAACGACTTTCACGAATTGTTGTGGCTTACAATCAAAAGAAAGAACCGGTAACCGTCGCAGACTTAGGAGTGCAAGGGGCCATAACCTTATTACTTAAAGAAGCAATCAAACCGAATTTAGTACAAACTTTAGAAAATACGCCGGTCATTATTCATGGTGGTCCATTTGCAAACATAGCCCACGGATGTAATAGCATTTTAGCTACAAAAATGGCATGTAAGCTAGGTGATTATGTGATTACGGAAGCGGGGTTTGGCGCAGACCTTGGTGCTGAAAAGTTTCTTAATATTAAAGCGAGAATTGCTAATATAGAACCAGAAGCGGTTGTCATTGTAGCGACGATTCGAGCTTTAAAAATGCACGGTGGAGTGGATAAATCAAGCTTAGCCCAAGAAAATGTAGCTGCTCTTGAGCGTGGAATGGAAAACCTGGAAAAGCATATTGAAACGGTACAAGCATTCGGATTACCATTTGTTGTTGCGATCAATCGTTTTATTACTGACTCTAGTGCTGAAATTGATTTTCTAGAACAGTGGTGCCAACAGCGTCATATTTCAGTCGCCTTAACCGATGTTTGGGAAAAGGGTGGTGAAGGTGGAACGGATCTGGCAGAACAAGTCCTACAAGTCATTGATAATCAGGACAATCACTTTACATACCTTTATGAGTTAGATGAGTCGTTGGAAGCGAAAATCAATAAGATTGCGACAGTAGTGTATGGTGCCAAGGGAGTCGAGTTTAGTGCAAAGGCCAAGCAACAATTAAAAGATTTTGAGGAAGAAGGCTGGGGTTGCCTACCGGTTTGTATGGCTAAAACACAATACTCTTTTTCAGATAATCCTAATCTATTAGGAAGACCACGTGATTTTACGATTGTAATTAGAGAGCTTAAAGCATCGATAGGAGCAGGATTTATCGTTGCATTAACCGGAGATGTCATGACGATGCCGGGATTACCAAAGAACCCAGCCGCACTTAAGATGGATGTAGCTCCCGATGGAAATGCAATGGGGTTATTTTAAGGAAAACTGGTGAAAAAGCCATTGAACGTATAAACATTGGGCAAATCATATGATTTCAGGAGGGTAGTCATGAACGATACTATCGAACAATTTTATCAAAAACGCACAGTTTGTATTACAGGTGGTTCAAAGCAATTAGGCGCAAAAATGGCGATTGAATTTGCTAAAAAAGGAGCCAACCTCGTTCTATTTGACCGCTCCATAGAAGAGATGGGGAGTGCGATTGTAAGCGAAATTCAAGCGATTGGTGTTCGTGTGTTGGCTGTCAAAGGCGATGTCTCCAATGAGGAAGATGTCAACAGCATGAAAGAAAGAGCGATGGCAGAATTCGGAAGGATTGATATATTAATTCATACGGCTGGACCATGGACCAACACACCTCTAAAGGACCTCGACGTCCAAAAGTGGGATGCCATTATCAATGGAAACGTAAAAGGAGCGTATCTCACATCAAAGGTCGTCTATCCAGTGATGAAGCAACAGGGCTGGGGACGAATAATCCATATTTCTGCTGACTCTTCGTTTGTCCGAAATCAAACGGTGTATGGACTTTCAAAACAGGCCGTGAACACGCTAACAGAATCTTTAGCGCTAGAGATGGCTCCAAAGGTGACAGTTAATGCGATTGCTCCCGGTTTGTTAGAGGTAGAGGAAGTGGATAGTGTGATCCGCGAGCATGGAAAGCAGAATACACCATTAAATCGATTAGCCACTTATGAGGATGTAAGTCAAATGGCTCTGTTTATGTGTAGTCCACTCTTTGATATGGTTACAGGGAAAGTCATTGTCATGGATGGAGGGCGAACGATTGCAAGTTACCCTCATTTTCCAGAAAATTACTACGTATAAAACCCCAACAATTTTCCTATATTAGAACAATTTGAGACTTATATCGTGTATAATTAATTCCTAGAGTTTGAAATTAAGACAAGGGGGTGAATGACAATGCCCAATATGCGAAAGTTTCATTATTCGAGCCTGAAAGAGGCCGCAGACCATACGTTAGAAATGATTAGTAATCATATTAATGTAAATACGTTTTGTGTTGCGAGTAATGACCGAGTAACTAGCTTAATTTTCAGTGTGTTTCATCGTCGCGAGAAGCTATTTAAAGCCGGTACTAGTTTAGGCTTCTTGGATGCGTACTGAAGTATTATCGTTAATGCAGGGCGGGACCCTGTTATCATTCCGGATACTTCCGTTCATCCAGTAGCTAGCCAATTAGATGTGACTAACGCACTTAACATTAGTAGCTTTTTAGGTGTGCCTATTGTTTTAAAAAATGGCGAGATATTTGGGACGTTGTGTGCTATTGGAACAGAGTCATACACCTTTTCGGATAGAGAAGTTGCATTATTTGAATCAATGGCTACGTTTCTTTCATACTTTATTGAACTAGAAAATACAGAAGAGTTGTATCGGCAAGTTGTAGAACAGTCCCCAGATGGGATTATGGTAGAACAAGAAGGAAAAGTGGTCTATGCCAATCCAACGATTGCGTCTTTGTCTGGAACGCTCGAACCGATTGAATGGTATGGTAAAAAAGTATCTGATATGATTTTAGACCATGAAACGAGTCGAGAAGACTTTTTTGGAACAGGAAATATAAAAGTAAATGAACAAAAGCTTAAGAAAAAAGACGGGAATTTAGTAGATGTTGAGACCCTTGAACAGTCTCTTACATACAAAGGAAAATCAGCTTCTCAAATTATGATTAGAGATATCACAAAGAGAAGAGAGATTGAAGAATTAATAAACAAATCAGAGAAATTATCAATCACCGGACAATTAGCAGCGGGAGTAGCTCATGAAATCCGTAATCCCATTACCGCAATAAAAGGCTTCGTACAGCTGTTACAAACGTTGAATGAAGAACATGATGAGTATTATAAAATTGTCCTCTCTGAGATTGATCGAATTAATTTCATTGTTGATGAATTCCTCTATCTAGCTAAGCCAGAAAAACCAAAAATTAGTATGAATGATTGTCATGTACTTTTAAAAGAAGTTGTGACGTTATTAGATGCACAAGCGATTATGAACAATGTCGAGATTATTACGAATTGTTCGGGGCAGTTACCATTCGTAGAGTGTGAAAGCAATCAGGTGAAACAAGTGTTTGTGAACATTATAAAAAATGCGATTGAAGTTATGCCTAAAGGAGGCCATTTGTACGTTTCTACTTGGTATGATAACGATTCGGTTTCTTTTAGTTTTACAGACGAAGGTAAAGGTATACCGAAAGAACGTTTAAAGCGTTTAGGAGAACCTTTTTATACGACGAAAGAGAAAGGAACTGGACTCGGGCTCATGGTTACAAGAAAAATTATTGAGGAGCACGGGGGCGAACTCTCTTTTTCTAGTGAAGTAAATAAAGGAACGACGGTTACCGTTTCTTTACCAGTCTATAAAGATAAATAAGTGGAAGAAAGGCCTACGAAAATTAATAGATAAAATAATAGACAATGGAATTAGTTAGATTGTTTGAGGTCGGAACAAAAGGTAAAAGTAGCCTTTGTTCCGATCTTTTCTTTTGGATAAAGGTTTAATAGGTGAGATTCTCAAATTTTGCCCTTTTCTCTTTATGCCTAAAACCATAAGACTTTTTTCTCAATATAATAGCAAGGAAACCAAATGTAACGAAAGGGAGGATTCCTTGCTTTGAAAGAAGAGGTAACACATCATGTTGAAGTGATTGTTAATGAGAGTTGGAAACAGGCGTGTGACAAAATAGAAATTAGTATTGTCATGCCGTCCTATAATAAGTACCCATTAAACCTAATATCGCTGCTTTCAATTGAAAATCAAACATATGACTTTACAAAGTTTGAGGTTCTTTTGATAGATGATGCTTCTACAGATGAAACAAATAAAAAGCTAACAACCTACCAGACACCATTCCCTTTTAAATATGTACGCTTGAATAGTAATCTAGGTAGAGCCAAGGCGAGAAACCTAGGTATTACCATGGCAAAAGGTAAACTGATTATATTTTTAGATGCGGAAATGATTGTTGAACCCAACTTTATTGAACAACACGTAAGTGAACACAAAAATAACAATAAAGCTGTTGTTACAGGAGCGTGTCATTTAAAAAATGTCTATACCACGATCTATCCTCAGTTTACCAAGAAGCAATTCGCCAGTATCAAAAGATTGTCTACAAATATACCAACGTTAAAAAGAAGATATATGAATTACGTATCACTGAAGAAGTCGTTACAAGGTAGACCAGGGGTTTTATATACAAAAGAGGACATTAGAAAGAAACGATTTACGTTGATGTCTGTTGATCATCATTATTTTGCAAACGAAATTGTTGAACAGTATGGTGAAGAATTTAATGGATTTTATTTTCCGTGGATGGCTTTTCTAACAGGGAATGTTTCTTTCAGAAAGGATTTTATTAAAGAAGTTGGCATGTTTGATGAAGAGTTTGTCCTATATGGGTACGAAGATTGGGAGTTAGGTTACCGATTATATAAAGCCGGCGCAATATTCAAAGCAAAAAAGGAACTGGCAACCTACCACCAAGAGCATCCCATTTCAGAGAACAAGTGGAATGAAGCAGTAATTAACTATGATAGGTTCACGAAAAAACACCCAGATTTTGATGTTTATGTACAAGGTTTAGAAATAGCTAGAATCGTAAATTTGCATGAGATGAATAAAGTGGCAAAGGAATACAATGATTTAACAAAAAATCATCCTCACCAGTTTGAGAGTTTTAAAAAAGGATTGTGGAGAATTTTAGAAACTACAGCAATGTTATTGCGATTTGATATTGGCCATAAATTTTTATTTGAGGCAACTGGCATCGATAGTCTAGAAAGGCGTAATATCAAAAAAGATTTACAAGCCATGAAGAGATTGAAAAAATATCGTCATCTCGTTCGTTTATTTGAGAAAAAAATTCAATAAGGAAGGGGACCGTTAATGATCTCGGTGATAACTAGTACTATCAGAGATAGTTCCATTGATACTGTATTTAAAAATTTTCACAGGCAAAATTGGAAAGAAAAAGAGCTCATCATCATTTTAAACAAAGATGCGATGAATAGTGAAATGTGGTTTAGTCGTGCCCGTCAGTACGAGAATGTGTTTGTGTATCGCATTGACCAAAGAGCAACTTTAGGTCAATGTTTAAATTATGGAATTGAACGAGCAAAACACCCATATATTGCTAAGTTCGATGACGATGATTATTATGGATCAAATTATCTTAATCAGGCGCATGAAGCAATACAATTAGATGAAGAAATCGGAATCGTAGGGAAAAATGCTTATTATATCTATTTAACAAAAGAGAAGTCGCTTTTATATTTGCCGTATGATGAAAATCGTTATGTTGAATCAGTGGCTGGAGCAACCTTGTTTTTTAAGAAAAAACTTTGGGAAGAAATTCCATTTAGAATGAGGAACAAAGGTGAAGACTATTTCTTTATTATTGATACCGTTAATAAGGGATATAAAGTATATGCAACAGACAGGAAAAATTTTATAGTAATAAGAAATGAGAATAAAAATCATACTTGGCAAGACGCAATTGAGTTTTATAAAAAATGGGCAACTCCGGTTGATTTTACAGGACATTTTAGTTCTATTGTGGAATAAAGTCATAAGAGTCTGGGACATAAGTTTTTTTACCTTTTGTCCCAGCTCTTTTTAATTGGTTGAGTATATGATCAATATTATAAACAAATATAATAAAAACATATCCATTTGGCACAATAAATGGAATAAACATGATTGGGGGATTCTAAATGTTGAAATCATGGAAATATGTTGCGCTTATCATAACCGTATGTATGATGATATGGGCTGCTATACCACATCTGTTAGCTACCGCAGCTAAAACACCAAGAACAGATGGGGCGATGGACGACCATGAATTTTTGAATATTGCGCATAGAGGAGCATCAGGGTATGCCCCAGAAAATACAATACCAGCCTTTGAATTAGCGGTAAACATGGGGGCGAAATTTATTGAATTAGACTTGCAGATGACAAAAGATGGACACATCGTCGTTATGCATGATAATAAGGTTAACCGAACAACTAATGGCAAAGGCTATGTACGAAACAAAACGTTATCTGAGTTGAAACAACTAGATGCAGGATCATGGTTTAATCAAAGCAATTCATCGCTTGCGAAGGTTGAGTATATCGGGATTGAAGTACCGACATTAGAAGAAGTTTTTGAAGCGTTAGGAAAGAAAACAAAGTACTACATTGAAACGAAATCTCCTGAGGAATACCCTGGGATGGAAGAGAAGTTATTGTCGCTATTAGATAAATTCGATTTAACAAATGGACATGTTGTCATTCAATCATTTAGTAAAAAAAGTTTAAGAAACATTCATGCTCTAGAGCCTAGCATTCCATTAATACAGCTTGTCAGCCAACCGAATCTTGCTATTCAAGCGGACCGAGAATTAAAAGCGATTCGACGGTATGCTGTTGGTGTAGGTCCAAACTTTAAGAGAATGAATTCTTATTATGTAAAAAAAGCGAAAGCAAATGGTTTACTTGTTCACCCTTATACTGTCAATTCCGAAAGAGATATCTCAAAAGCGCTCAAATGGAACGTCGATGGAATTTTTTCGAATTATCCAGATCGAGTTCAAGAGATTATCGCTAGTGAGTAGAAGGCAATTTTAATGAAATAGGATGTATTTTTCAAGATATGAAAGTAATTCATGAATTATTGTCCAGTTTTCATGAATTACTTGAAAAATTCATGAATTATCGCCCAGTTTTCATGAAAAACTTGATAAATTCATGAATTATCTGCTTAGTTTCATAAATGAAATCAAAAACTACACAATAGCAAAGCATGTAGGAGGCATAGAATGACAACTAGAATACTATTGCTTGTGATTGTAATGATTTGTTCATTACCTACAGCAGGAATAGCGACTGAACGTGAAATACCTGTTAAAAATGTAATAGTAATGATACCTGATGGCTTTTCTACAGGACATGCGACAAATTATCGACTGTATAAACAAAACGGCGCTCCAGTTTGGGATGACTTGTTAGTTGGAGCGATGAGAACGAATTCGGCTGACAGTGCCGTTACTGATTCAGCTGCAGCTGCCACAGCCATGGCTACGGGAGTTAAGACAGTCAATGGAAGGATTGGAATTTCACCAAAGGGAAAGAAGTTACAAACAATCCTTGAAGTTGCAAAAGAAGAAGGGAAAGCGACAGGACTTGTCGCAACACTTACAGTAACACACGCGACTCCAGCTGCCTTTGCAGCAAAAGTAGATTCCCGCAGTCAAAAGGAAATTATCGCTCCTCAACTGATCGACAACGTCGATGTTCTATTGGGAGGCGGTAAAACACATTTTCTTCCTATTGCTAATGGGGGAATCCAACAAAACCGTAATGTAATTAATGAGGCAAAAAAAGCGGGGTTTACATTTGTTGATAAGAAGGAAGAGCTTCTAACAACGGATGCCACCAAATTGTTAGGGTTATTTTCAGATGAAGAACTTGCACCTGAGTTTGAAAGAGAAACACAAGAGCAACCGAGCTTATCCGAAATGACAGAAGTTGCTCTCTCAGCTTTACAACAAAACGAGGAAGGTTTCTTTTTAATGGTGGAAGGAAGCCAAATTGATTGGGCTGGGCATGATAATGACGCAGCATGGGCAATGAAAGAAATTGAAGCATTTGAAGAAGCGGTAATGAAGGCTCTTGATTTTGCTAAAACCGACGGCAATACATTAGTGATTATCGTATCAGACCATGACAATGGGGGGATGTCTGTTGGGGCAGATGGAAGGTACGCCTCTAATATTAAGATGTTACGTGATGTGAAAGCAACAGGAGAGTTTATGGCAGAACAGTTATCAAAAAATCATGAAAATGCAAAAGTCGTTCTTGAAACGTATGCGAATGTAAAACTAACAAATACTGAATATAGTCAGATTGTTAACGCTTCTGATCCTACAGATGAAATTAATGCGATTCTAAGTGAGAGAGCGATAGTTGGTTGGACAAGTACTGTACATACAGGAGAAGATGTGCCGTTATACGCATTCGGTCCTAAGGCTAATCTATTCTCTGGCAATATCGACAACACTGACCTTCCAAAGATAATAGCAAGAGCGATGGGGATGTCATTTGAACGATAAAAGATACGAGGAAGAAGAAGTGTCCTGTAACGGGAAAACTCCAAAAGGACACTTTTTTTCTTAAATAAGAAAGTATAAAAAATTCTGGGGTCAATCACTGAAGAGCGATGGCTTTGCTCACTGCGCGTACTTTACTAAGAAAGGCGCTTAGTAAAGTACTTTTTCAAAAGAGGGCAGTGGCTTCGCGCATCGCATTTAATAAAAGACCGCTCACGGTTTTTCTTATCTCAGTTTCTTTGTTCATGAGACATCCATAATTAAGTTAGTAAAAGGGTCTTTGCTAACACTTAAATATTTGATATGATAGTAGTGCAATCGGTTGCATAAAAAATACTAGCATTAACTTTGAGGAGAAAAGAGGAGAGGCTCATGAATAAAGCCTGGTGGAAGGAATTAGTTGCCTACCAAATCTACCCTAGAAGCTTCATGGATTCTAATGGTGATGGAATTGGGGATATTCAAGGCATTATTTCAAAATTAGATTATTTAAAGGATTTAGGAATTGATTTAATTTGGATTTGTCCGGTATACAAATCACCAAATGATGATAATGGGTACGATATAAGTGATTATAAAGATATTATGGATGAATTTGGAACGATGGAGGATTTTGACCAACTCTTAGCGGAAGTGCATAAACGAGGAATGAAATTAATCATTGATTTAGTGATTAATCATACGAGTGATGAGCATCCTTGGTTTATTGAATCTAGATCATCAAAAGAAAGCCCTAAAAGAGATTGGTATATATGGCGCGACGGAAAAAATGGAGAAGAGCCGAACAACTGGGAAAGTATTTTTAGTGGCTCGGCTTGGGAGTATGATGAAGAGACAGAACAATATTTCATGCATATTTTCTCAAGAAAACAACCAGACCTCAATTGGGAAAACAAAGATGTACGTTTCGCTGTATATGAGATGATTAATTGGTGGCTAGACAAAGGTATCGATGGATTCAGGGTTGATGCGATTAGTCATATTAAAAAAGAAGAAGGCTTAAAGGATATGCCAAATCCGAAGAACCTGAAATATGTTTCTTCTTTTGATAAGCATATGAATGTGGAAGGCATTAATCCTTTTCTAGAAGAGCTAAAAGAAGAGACCTTTGCGAAGTATGATATTGTCACTGTTGGGGAAGCAAACGGAGTGAAAATTAAGGATGCTGACGCATGGGTTGGTGAAAAGAATGGAAAATTTAATATGATTTTTCAATTCGAACACCTCAGTCTTTGGGATGGAGAGGTAAAGAAATCTCTTGATGTTGTTGGACTAAAAAAAGTTCTAACAAGATGGCAAAAGGGTCTTGAAAATAATGGGTGGAATGCGCTCTTTATTGAAAATCATGATAAAGCACGTGTTGTATCGACGTGGGGAAATGATGATACGTATTGGAGAGAAAGTGCTACGTCCTTTGCCACAATGTATTTCCTTATGCAAGGAACACCATTTATCTACCAAGGACAAGAAATTGGCATGACAAACGTAGCATTCCCTTCGATTGAGGATTATAATGATGTATCTGTTAAAAACATGTACCGCATTAAACGAGCCGAAGGAGTGCCTCACGAGGAAATTATGGAAGTAATCTGGGCTTCAGCTCGTGATAATTCAAGAACACCAATGCAGTGGTCTACTGAAAAAAATGCTGGATTTTCAACAGCTCAACCATGGTTAGGAGTAAATCCGAACTATAAGGATATCAATGTTGAGCAACAACTTAATGATAAAGACTCGATCCTTAGTTTCTATAAAAAGATGATTGAACTGAAAAAGAATAATGATGTGTTTACTTATGGAGTGTATGACCTTTTAAATGAAGAGGATCCATATGTATATGCTTACACAAGAACGTTAGATGAAGTGAAGGTAGTCGTAATTTCCAATCTATCTGACCAGGAAATTACATTTGAAGCCGAGAATGTGAAACTACACTCAAATGGGCTTGTATTAAGTAACTATGAAGTAAGCTCACATGAAGATATGTCGACAATTAAGCTACGCCCTTATGAAACAAGAGTGTATAACGTATAATCTCCAAAGAGTCTGTCTTGCAAGGAAATAATTCCTACAAGGCGGGCTTTTTCTTATCCTATAATCTAAATATTATAGGTTTTTTGAACTACCAAACTAAAAAAGTTGCACTACTTATTTACTAATTGTATAATATTTTTATAATAAAAATATAAGGGGATATATAAGTTATGTGGAATGTTGACGTACTTAATAAAGAGAAAAAGATTATTTCAATTGAATGGTCAGGAAAGGTGACTCCTGAGGAGGTTCTAGAAGCGAATGCTAAGTTGAAAGAGGGGATTACTTCTTTGCCATCTAAAGGGTTTGACGTTATTGTTAATATGTCTGATGTTACGGTATTGATTCAAGAGACGCAAAAAGAATTAGTCAAACATCAGGCATGGTTGCTTGAGATGGGTATGAAACGTGCGGCCGTAGTCGTTAATGGAGCAGTAGCTAAAATGCAGTTAAAACGAACGGCTAGAGAATCTAGTCATGACAATGAATATCATTTTGAGACACCAGAAGAAGCATTACAGTTTTTAGAATCGAATGAGTAAAAATGAAAGAGATAAAAAAGCTGATTCAAAAGGTACCCCTTCTGAGTCAGCCTCATTTATTTATTAGTAGTAACCGTAGCCTCCTCTTGGAGTCACATAAGCAGCTCCAATGATGATAAGAAGGATAAAGATTACGATAATAAACGCAAATCCTCCAAAAGCAGCGCCTTTAGCTGGTGCAGCGTGAGTCATAGTTAACCCTCCTCTCCATGAAGTAATGTTGAAAAATGGGGAGAGTGCTCCCCATTTTAATTAATATGCAGCTACATATGCTGACCCAATAATTACTAACAAAATAAATAGAACAAGAATTAACGCAAATCCTCCGATTCCTGGCGCAGCTGGAGCTGCTGCTACACCTGTTGGAGCACATCCAGGTACAACACCCATGGTAACACCTCATTTCAATAAGTAATGTTTTAACTTACACTACTACCCTATGTAATAAGGGCTCAATAGGTTTGGGTTTCATTCATATTTTTTAAAATTGGGATATAGCCCATTTTTCTGCCTTGTGGGATTAATCATTCGAAAGGTATAGCTCAAGACTTTTCCAACGGGACAAACTATACTTGTGCAAAAATGATGTAAGTAAAGCTTACATGGTTACTGCATTCTCTGTTCTTGTTTGCCATAATAAACCCAACGAGATAAGAAAAAGGTGGAGAGAATATGAAATTAGCAGACTTAAAGAAAAGTGGCCATGCGCCATCATTGCTTGCATCATTTTTATACTTTGATATTAGCTTTATGATTTGGGTAATGTTAGGTGCATTAGGTGTCTACATTACAGCTGATTTTGGGTTAACGGCAGGACAAATTGGTCTTATCGTGGCCATTCCTATATTAGCAGGTTCAGTTTTTCGAATTATTATTGGTATACTCACTGACCGCATTGGTCCTAAGAAAACAGCGATTGGTGGAATGATTGTTACGATGGTTCCATTACTGTGGGGTTGGTTGTTTGGCCATACAGTTGCTGAACTTTTCTTAATTGGTATCTTACTTGGGGTTGCTGGTGCGAGCTTCTCAGCAGCACTACCAATGGCAAGTCGTTGGTACCCACCTCATTTACAAGGGGTAGCAATGGGGATTGCGGGTGCAGGGAATAGTGGTACACTATTAGCTACTCTATTTGGTCCTCGTTTAGCTGAACATGTTGGTTGGAATGGCGTATTTGGATTAGCTCTCATCCCGTTAGGATTAGTGTTGTTATCCTATTTCCTAATGGCAAAAGAGCCACCAAACCAACCTGCTCCCAAACCGGTGAAACAATATTTTTCAGTTTTAAAAGAAAAAGATACATGGTACTTTTGTTTATTATATAGTGTAACATTTGGTGGATTCGTTGGATTAGCTAGCTTTTTAAGTTATTTCTTCGTTTCTCAATATGGGGTATCAGCGGTTCGAGCAGGTGAATTTGTAACATTAGTTGTAGCCTCAGGAAGCTTTCTTCGTCCAGTCGGAGGGTTAATTGCTGATAAAATCGGCGGGGTGAAATTATTACAGTTTTTATTTGTCGGAATGGCCATTTGCATGTTCTGTGTTAGCTTACTTCCACCAATTGCATTGGTGACATTAGCGTTATTTTTAGGAATGGGTTTTCTAGGAATGGGAAATGGAGCCATATTCCAATTGGTACCTCAACGTTTCCAAAAGGAAATCGGAATGGTAACAGGCATTGTAGGAGCTGCAGGAGGGATTGGTGGCTTCTTCCTACCAAACATTCTTGGAACATTAAAGGATATGACTGGAACGTATGCATCTGGGTTTATTACATTTTCAATTATCGGTATCCTCGCTCTTGGATTATTAACACTAGCGCAAATTGGTTGGAGAAAACAATGGAAGCTTTCAGGTCAATCGGTAAAAATATAATGAAAAGCAGTCTCTGCTGTAGAGAAAGCAGGGGCTGTTTTTTTGTCAGAAGGAAGCTAAGTACTTTAGAATAAATGCTGATAAAGCCCTATAGTCTTAGAAGTAATATGTTGCTAGAGTTGTTGATAATGAAGGAGAAGAGGAGAGGATACATATGGATGTAAGATATCCGATTGGAAAATTTCAAGTAGACGGAACGATTACCGAACAACAAATTGCTGAATGGATACAAGATATTTCTGAGCTCCCACAAAAAATGTCAAAGCTGATAAGTGAATTAAGTGAGGACCAGTTGAATAGCTCATACCGTGATGGCGGGTGGACCGTTAAACAGGTCGTTCATCATGTGGCTGATAGTCATATGAATGCCTTTATTCGATTTAAACTGGCGTTGACAGAAGACAATCCGACAATTAAACCTTACTTCGAAGAACGGTGGGCTACTCTTTCAGACACAACAGAAGCACCCGTTGCTCTTTCGTTATCAATTATTGAGGGGCTTCATCAGCGCTGGGTGATGTTACTTAATTCAAAGCCTGACCTTACAAAAACATTTTATCATCCAGAACTAGATCGTTCGATCCGGTTAGATGAAAATGTAGGGATGTACGCCTGGCATGGCAATCACCACCTTGCACATATAAAACTAGTACAACAATAGTAAAAAGAGGAAAGCAAGCAGTGACAGACCGCACACGTCGGTCTGTCTTTCATTTTTGGCAAAAGGGTGAATAGAATAGTGTAAAAGAGCAAGATGTTTTACCCATGCTTTAAGAAACGTTAAAATTAGTACTATATGCGAAATGAACTGCTAACTATATAAGTGAGGTGAATATATGGTCAACGATAGTACTAGATTAAAGGAAACTCTATTAATTGGAAATCGAGAACTGGCGTGGGAACTTATCGAAGGTCATATATCAGCTGGAAAAGATACAGTTACTATATTTGAAGATATCATCGCAGAAGCGATGAGAGAGATTGGTTTACTATGGGAAGAAAATATAATATCAGTAGCCGAAGAACATCTAGCTACAATTACATGTGACTATCTCTTATCTCGCTATCAGTATTATCTGCAAAGAAAAACAAAAAAACGAAGTGGGGAGCATCATAGAAAAGCATTGTTTTTTTGTGTGGAAGAAGAATACCATTTTATCGGTATTAAAATGACATCGATTCTATTTGAAGAAAACGGATGGAATACAAAATTCTACGGTGTCAATGTTCCAGTGGAATCTGCAATGGAAGCGATAAAAGTATGGAAACCTGATGTAGTAGGACTTTCAGTAAGTATTATATATCATATGAAAAGCTTCATTGAATATACAAAACAGATTGCCGCATTAAAAAACAGTCCTTTTCTCATCGTAGGAGGAAGAATCGTTGATAGCTATGATATGACAAAGTATTGTAACAGCCACTCACAAATTTTTAACAGTCTTTCGGATATTAACATGTGGCTAAGCTCACAGCAGAATATGGGAGGTCTTCATGTCCACTAATCAATTCATCCCCATACCGTATTTTAAAATCACTAAAAATTTTGATGTGCTTGAAGTTTCCGCAGAATGCGATCGTATCTTTCCGAAAGTTGAAAATTTTTTAGAACTAGTTGATATAGCTAGCCGAAAAAAGACCGAACACTTCCTTAGTGAAGCCAGAATATCAACAGAAATTAATGTAAAAACGATAAAGGCACCTATCGCGTTATATAAAATTGAACTTAATTGGGAAGGCGATATCGGTCATTTAGTATGTATTGAGCTGGAAAATCAATTTGCGTTGTTGCTGCAGGAAATGGAAAATCATCGCAAAAGATTAGCCAAAACAGATATGGAGCTGCTGATTCATAAAGAGGAATTAGAAAAGTCTCTTCTTCGTATCACAGAACTTTCTGGACCTGTAATTAATATAACAAATGACACTGTGTTGGTCCCGTTGTTTGGAGAATTGACAGAAGAGTTGATTGAAAATAACAGGCTTAGAATAACTGAGTATATTCACAAGCAAGCGATTGAGGAAGTGATTATCGATTTTCAAGCGATAGGAAAATTACAAAAATCTGGTGTCATTTCGTTAAAAGATATGGTCGATGACTTGACGTTACTTGGAGCAAAATCTTATATTACTGGAATAACTCCACTTCATGCACAAACAATAACAGAAATCGGAATATCAACAAACACAACGTTTAAGCGAACACTTCGACAAGCAATTGACCATATACACTATAACTAACCTAAAGGAGATAGGATTATGGCTGAGATTAAATATGAAATTGTAGAAACGATTGGAGTATTATCAACATCGGAAAAAGGCTGGAACAAAGAGCTTAACCTAATAAGCTGGAATGGGCGAGAACCAAAATATGATATTCGTGACTGGGCACCAAACCATGAGAAAATGGGGAAAGGAGTGACGTTATCACAGGAAGAAGTTCTCCAATTAAAAGAAATGTTGCAGAACATAGAATGATTTGAAATAGGAGCTGTTAGTTTTGGCACGATTAAGTAAAATAGAACAACCAAGGATTCCAATGGAGTTAGAACCGATTGACATAGAGGGGATGTATCACGAAGAAGATCCTTATTTATCAAATGGAATGATTACGAACACGAAACTGGATTACGAAGAAGTTGAAAAAGTGGTTCTCTCAAAACTAGTTTTTAAAAACGTATCTTTCACCAATGCGACATTTAAAAGAATCGATGCGACTGATATTATCTTTGTGAATTGTGATCTTTCAAATGCAAACTTCAGTGAAGGCATTATCCACAAAGTGCAGTTCAAAGAGTGTAAATTAACTGGAATTGATTTTTCGGAAACTAGCTTTGGCAATGTAACGTTTGAACATTGCCTTGCCAATATGAGTGATTTTAGAGAAGCACGGTTAAAACAAGTGAAGTTTTCAAACACCACATTACATAGTGCTAACTTTGCCGATTGTCTCCTGACAAAAATTCAGCTCGACCAATGCGATATTAACGATATTGATTTTACTCTAACCAAATTGAAAGGTTTAGACATCAGTACTTGTACGTTTGATAAAATAAATGTAGCTCTAGAAAACTTGGAGGGCTTACAAATCTCCCCAGAGCAAGCCATTGGCTTCGCGACGATGCTTGGGTTAGAGATTAAAGAATAAGTTAATGGCCACTGAAAAAAGTTAGAACTAATTTTTCAGTGGCCATTTGATTATGCACCTACACTTGTTTCAGTAGAATCAATAGCGATGATACCATTAGCTTGTAATGCCTTTTTAGCATGGTCATCAGCTGGACGATATCCTTTTTCCATTAACTCTTTAATATAAATCTTGTTATAAACGAATGAGAAAACAATGGCAACAACCGAAGCTCCGATACCAAATGTAAATGAACCGATTACTAAAGCTATAATAAACATTATAAGTGCCCACTTAATATCTCCACGGAATAATGCTGGGAAGAAACCGAAGAAAAAAGTTGTCCAACTAAAACCGATTTTCACTTCTTTTGTCACACCAGACTCATGGCTTAAATTTACTTTCATATTTTTCCCCTCCTTTTGTATCATATATTTAACATAACTATAGTAACACAAATAGGACAAAAGTAAGATTAAAAACATAAATTATTTTAAAAAAGTTTAAGCCAGTTGTGAGTGGTTTTCTCACAACTGGCTAAAGTGAGTGGTTTTCTCACAACTGGCTAAAGTGAGTGGTTTTCTCACAACTGGCTTTTATTGTTTTAGCTATTTTCTGTTCCAGTTCAATCCATTAGTTTTTGATTCGTTGCTGTAACCTCTGAGCCAAAGAGCTCAACAGTATCAGGACTTTGATAATGTATATAAGTTAAGCCAATATCTTCTGAAAAAACATAAATCGTGTCATTGACGTCAACTTCAATAGCACTAACAGTTGTCCCATTTGGAAGTTCTGTAGTGGATGGGTCTTGTTCGGAGTCCCATTTGAAGAAGAGTCTGTTTTCATTTGGTTCTTTTTCATTCATCCAATTAAAGGCGAGCTCATAATCCTCTAGTAATGCGAGGGCATCTAATTCATCATACTCTTCACCTTCCCGATAGCGGTGCGTAATGATAATTTCTTGGTTTTCTTCATCTACTATCATTAGTTGATAGAAAGCAACGGCATGTCCTTGATGACCATGTGCAAGGATTTGATGTCCAGTACGGTGAATCACTTCAAGTCCTTCTCCGAGCCCTGTTCCTGGTGAATCCGTATCAAAGGACTCTAATACAGCATACTGACTGAGAACACCATCAAAGCCTGATGATTCACTGATTTCATCTGTGTTCTCCTCAGTTTCCATCTGTGCCTCATCTTCCGTTTCTTCTACTGGCGGTGCTTCTACTTCATCAATTGGAGTTTCGGTTTGTTCAGGATTACAAGCCGTAAGCAAAAGAAGGAATAGGATTGCGCTTATATACGATTTCATAAAAAAACCTCCCTTGTCTTACACACTATTCCCATTTTGGAAAAGGAGTACACCTGAAAAACAAAAGGAGGTTTTGTGCGTTATAGAAATGCTTTAGCTAGGTCCTCTTTTTCTTTGTCAGATAAATAATGTTCTGCCATTGGAAAAAGAATTTGTTCTTCTTTCATGAAATGTTCTGTTAGAATGGCGCATGCCTCTACAACTAGAGCTGCTAGTTCCTCTATTTGGTTGGTGGTTAGCTGTTCTAGGTTAGAAGAACCTTTGAAGAATGTTTGAATCCTTACCTTTGCTTGGTCATGCTCATATTCCATAACAGCAATAGGACCACCATCCATACCAATATATCGCGCAACCATAGGAAACAAAATGCCTTCTTCTTTTTCAGAATGTGGCTCTAATACAGTGAAAAAATCAGTTACTTGCGTTTGGAGTTGTTCAAAAAGCAATCGATTTTGTCCACCATTCTCTATTATGATCGTTCCTATTTGAGTTAACTCTACCATGTGTCTTCGTAAAGGCGTATGTTCGTCAAATAACCGTTGAAGAGGCATACATAGCTGTGTATCTGAGAATTGAGAAAATCCACATTCCATTGTTACTCACTCCATCCTTTTGTATTGTAGTTTCATTTAACCGTATCTACAAGCCTCTGTCTGTGACTACTATCACAGGGGTGTTTGCAACCGAAAAATGAAAAGATTACAATGAAATCAAGAGGGCAATGTGCGAAACCGTTGTTTTTTTAAGCCTGCTACGAGTGGGTTTATCGTAGCAGGCTAGCAACGAATGGAGCCATTGCAATCATAATCAAAGGGGGCTATGAAATGACAGAGTTACACTCAGTATTGAAAAAACTACAAATAAAAAAACAAGAAAGCCCATTTTTAATTTTAAATGCACCTAAAGAATATGAAGAAATTAAACAAGCATTCGTGACACCTATACATACGGAAGTCATAGAATCAGTCTATCCATTTATCCAAATCTTCGGTGTGTCCAATGAAGAAATAAAGACGCTTGCGGATAAAGCTGTTGAAGTGTTAGAGGATGATGGACTGTTATGGTTATGCTATCCCAAAAAATCATCAAAGACCTACAAAGGCTCAAACAGCAGTCGCGATAAGGTAGCCGAACTATTAGCAGATAAGGGATTCGAACCCGTGCGTCAGGTGGCAATTGATGAAGATTGGTCTGCCTTACGTTTTCGACCAGTCGAAAAAATTAAGACGATGGTACGGAAAAAAGCAGTTACCGAAGCAGGTAAAAAAAGAGTAGAACAATAAGAAGTAGAGTTGGAACAAAAGGTAACCTTTTGTTCCAACTCTTTTGTCTCTATTTAATCAATATTGAGGTATATACTTACTTCGAAAGTATATAGCACACTCCAAAAACTAAACTATCTGACTATTTCGAAGGTTTATTTATGTAAATATATGTTAATATGAATCTACTAAAGCTCTACTTACCTAGAACTAGGTTGGTTTTCATGTTTCAATAAAATTGGGGAGGTTTATGGAATGAATAAGAAATTATTTATGCTGTTTTTAACTTGTATTCTTTTAGTAGCAGGTTGTTCTATGACTACTGAACAACAGCAACAAGTTTCTCTTAAGGAAACTAACGTGATTTATTGGGAGGACGAGCCGTATGGTTATTCAGAAGAAAAATCTATAAAAATAACAGAAGTAGATATTGGAACTGATATCGGAGAAATAAATTTTACGATTGTTGAAGGTGAAGAACAACTGAGATATATTCAAACAAAAGATGGAGAATCAACAGTTATCATATACTCAATAAATGGAGAAGAAGACAACTTCATTTATGCTGGTGGCCTAGTATTCGAAAAGCTCGAACAGCGTTCTTCTAATGACCAAATATAATCTGGGGGACACTATGAAAAAACAAGGAATCATCATATTATCTATTTTTCTACTAGCGGTGTTAACGATAGTTGGTTGCAATCCTTTTCAATCGAACAATGATAAGCAAGTTTGTTCCTTGGATGAGGATATTAAAACAGGGTATAGTTATCCAAATTATAAATTGTATGAGGATGAGGCGGAATTATTTAACGATGCGGACCTTGTGGTTGTTGCAAAAACGGATATATGTTTTGAAGATAGAGAACATATAGTTGAATATTATTCTTCACCAGAGTCAGATTTACCCGAAGCGATGGTAGATTATTATACGCTCACACCTATAATCATTAGTGAAGTGGTAAAAAGTCCACCAGCGTTTGATATAAAAAAGAATAAACAGATTTCAATTATCGAGCCACTGTCAATCATTACAAATAAAGATGGAAGTAAATACAAACGTATTCCTTATCAATACGTAGAATTAGAAAAAGGAATCGAGTATGTCCTTTATTTAAGAGAGAATCCGGATGGCGAATACTATATTGGTGACTTTAACACAAGGTTTACTTTGGAGATAGATGAAATCATTAATTATGGAGAGCTTGGGGAAGATACAGAATTTGAACACATGAATGTTGTACATACAGATATGAAACGAGCAGTTAAGGCAAGGCTAGGGGGAATACTGGACTAAACTGGGGTAGGACAGACCGTATGAGGGCATTGAAAAAAGGTAACAAGCTCATTTTTTCAGTGCCCTGTGCAAGTTGCTTCTAGGTTTTACGAATAATTAAATAAACAATAAGACCAACAACGGGGAAAAATAAAGTACCAAGTAACACCAGTAATGCAAACTCTTTACTATTGCCATTGGCAATGGAATCGCGATAAGCCCAAATGCTCGTGACAATATTTAAGACGAATAAACCAATACCAAAAATGATGAAGATACCGAAAACAACAACGACGTCCATAGGTTGAGCTCCTTCCAAAGGAATGGGGATTTTATTATTTTCTTTAAGTCTACCATATTATACAAAAAAGAAAAATGACCCTCAAAATAGAGGGTCATTTGTATATTATGCTTTTGCTTCTTCTTCCGTATCAGCAGGGTATACACCATTTTCATCATGAACTTCGCGTCCTGTAATAGGAGGATTAAAAACACAAATCATACGCATATCTGTTTTTGCACGAAGAAGGTGCTCATCATGCTCATCAAGAGCATAAAGTGTGTTCGCTGAGATGGGGTGAACTTTGTTGTCTGCTAACGTTTCAACTTCACCTTCACCTTCAATGCAATACACAGCTTCTAAGTGATTTTGATACCAAATATGTGTTTCCGTACCCGCACGGATAATCGTATCGTGAACGGAATAACCCATGTTATCCTTTTTTAAGATAAGGCGACGACTGTTCCAATTACCACCTTCAATGTCTTGTTCTGTACCAATGATATCTTCTAGTTTCACTACTTTCATCGTTTTCGCCTCCTGTTAAGATGTAACAAGTTCTTTACTTTGAATTAGTGCTTTAACGCTTTCTTCGATAATGGCGAAGCCTTGTTCTAATCCTTCATTATCAATTGTGATAGGAGGGAATAGCTTAAATACTTCGTCTTTAGGCCCAGACGTTTCCATGATTAAGCCTCTTTCGAATGCACCTTGTGCGACACTTGAAGCAAACCCATCGATGTCAGTGGCGATACCTTGCATAAAGCCACGGCCACGTACTTCGCCTTTTATTTCTGGATATTTTGCAACAAGGCCTTCTAAGAATGTTGTAATCTTAGCTGACTTTTCTTTAATGCTTGCTTCAAATTGAGGATCTTCCCAGTAAGATAAAGACTCCGTTGCTGTAACAAACGCATGATTATTTCCACGGAATGTACCGTTATGCTCACCTGGTCCCCAAATATCATATTTTGGTTTAAATAAAGTTAATGCTAATGGAAGGCCCATTCCACCGATTGACTTGGATAAACAAACGATGTCAGGTGAAATTCCTGCTTCTTCAAAAGAGAAAAATGAACCTGTTCGACCGACGCCAGCTTGCACATCGTCAACAATTAAAAGAATACCCCAGCGCTTACAAATATCTTCCACGCGTTTTAACCACTCGAATCTTGCGGCATTAATACCGCCTTCACCTTGGACTGTCTCGAGAATCATAGCAGCTGGAATCGCAACTCCACTACCATTATCTTCTAAGAAGCGTTCGAGATACTCCAGAGTGTCGAGATCATCGTTAACAAAGCTATCATATGGCATCGTTACAACATGCTGTAACGGAATACCTGCGCCTTTGCGCTTAAATGAATTACCTGTTACTGACAACGCACCGATTGTCATACCGTGGAAACCATTGGTAAAACTGATGACATCTGTTCTTCCTGTCACTTTACGAGCTAATTTTAATGCACTCTCTACTGTGTTCGTTCCTGTTGGACCCGGAAACATGACTTTGTAATCTAAGTTTCTAGGTTTTAAAATCACATCGTTGAATTTATGCAAAAACTCAGCTTTAGCAGAAGTTGCCATATCAAGTGAATGTGTAATGCCATCATTTAAAATATAATCAACTAGCTTTGCTTTCATTTTTGGGTCGTTGTGACCGTAGTTTAACGCTCCTGCTCCAGCAAAGAAGTCAATGTACTCTTTTCCAGCTTCATCCCACATTTTATATCCTTTTGCTTTTGTGAAGACGGTTGGAAAACCACGAACATAACTGCGTACCTCAGACTCTAACTGTTCAAAAATGCTTAAATCATTTGTATTCATACTTTTATATTTCCTCCTTGGAATTATCGAAATTTTTTCTGATTGTCGAACGAATTTATTACGATGGGATAAAGCTATTTTTTAATAGGACCTACACGGAAAGTAAGCTCCGCCTCATGGTCATCACCCGGAAATAAATCTTCAGAGAAACATTCGAGTATTTCACAATCTGTTTTATAGTCTTTTGCTAACCGACGGAATAGTGACTTGGACGCGTTGTTTGAAGGTGTGACGGTAGCTTCGACATAACGAACATCTTTGCAAGCCTCTCTGGAGAGTAGTTCGTTAAGGATTTTTGAAGCAACACCTTTACCACGCTGTGAGGCATCTACACCAATTTGCCAAACAAAGACTACATCTTGGCGCTCAGGAGGTATAAAAGCAGTAACAAACCCTACAACCTTATCGTTTTCTTTTGCAACAACACATGTTTCTGCGAAAAATTCACACATCATAATGTATTTATATGAAGAATTTAAATCAAGAGTAGAATTATTTACTAACTCCCACATTGCTGCTCCATCTTCAACCGTTGGCTTCTCCAACGTTAAAGTTCCTAATACATTACTTGATACTGTTGCGGTGTCTGGTGTCATCGATTATCACCTACAACTATAGTTAATTGAGAATTAATAGCAATTTCCTCCTTCAATTTGTTTTTTAAGAAGTAAGGCATTATTAGATGAACTTGAGACAACCCAAGTTTTTCTAATTTGCTTTGGCATAACAATATAATAAGGGGGTCCTCCTTTTTAATCAAACCAGTTTAAACGTGATTATTCATGATAAACAAGGGTGAACAGTGGTCACCTTAAATAAGAGCACTGCTCTTTCAATATCCTTATGTATTGTAATGATTTCTCTCAATATGAAAATTGGAAGAAAAAAGGGAGGTGTGTCTATCTCAATGATAGCAAGGGATTTAAGTGTATTTGCTTTTTTGGAAAAAACACTTGATTTTTTTATAAAAAAAGGTAAGCGCCTGAATAAGGAGGAGTATTGTACGCGATTATTGTTGGAATATCGGGGGATATGTCAATAATTCGTACAGTGTTTGAGGGCTTCGGTCTATGAAGAAGAAAAAGGGACGGTGCAGGAATAGCAAGGGCGTTCATCGGCTTGATGAACGACGAAAGGAAGAAGGAAAGGCAGTAAAAGGTCGTTCATCGGCCTGATGAACGACGGAAGGAAGAAGAAAAAGCAGTGAAAGGTCGTTCATCGGCCTGATGAAGGACGAAAGGAAGAGGAATCAGCAGTGAAAGGTCGTTCATCGGCTTGATGAACGACGGAAGGAAGAAGGAAAAGCAGTGAAAGGTCGTTCATCGGCCTGATGAACGACGAAAGGAAGAAGGAAAGGCAGTAAAAGGTCGTTCATCGGCCTGATGAACGACGGAAGCAAGAAGAATCAGCATTAAAAGGTCGTTCATAAGCAAAATGAACGACCGACTCAAGGAAAAACGGCACCAAGAAGTCGTTCACGAGTGAAATGAACACCGTAACCAATGAAAAAAGCGACCTTTTGGGGTCGCTCTTCTTAAATATCTTTTCTGTTTTTGGCTCTGCGGTCAGCTGCTTCAGCGCGTTCTCTTGCTTCGATGTCGTCTTGGTCTGCAAGTTCGGCTGAGTATTCTACGTCTTCGCCGTCGACTCCATTAATGGCAGGTGCATCGTTGTTTCGGTTTTTCTTAGCCATTTTAATTCCTCCTTACCTTCAACTAGTTGATGAACCGTTGATGTTCATCTGACATTAGTTTGGATAAGAGTTGTCTTTTTATGTGTATCAGTTATTATGAAAGACCGCAAAGCAATTTTCTTCGGAGTTATCCGTTGTGACGTTCAGCTGCTCGGTCGGCTGCTTTAAAGTCAGACTGATAACGAACTTCTTGGGCTTTTCGTAAAAAACGTTTTTCGTCTTTATCCCGTCGTTTCTTTTCCATGACCCATCCCTCCTAACAGGATTAGTTTCAACAATAAAAAGTGAAAATATTCCAAAAAAAAGATACCAGAAAAGATTTTTCTTTTCTGGTATCTTCGTATCGAGTGATGGATTTACAATTTGGGAGTCATTCGAGGAAGAGCACTGGCTTCGCTCGCTACGCGTCAAACAAAAGAACCCCACTTTTGTTTGACTTTAAAAGAAGGTAGCGGCTTCGCACAGTGCTTCTAAGAAAAGACCGCTTTGCGGTTTTTTCTTATGCTTCTTTTGCTTCTTCGGCAAATAGTTGTTCTTGTCTCATGAAGTGAAGGTGATAATGGTCTTTTTCAATTTGATATAAATCGTATATTTTTCCATTTTGATTTAATTGATTATAAATATCTGAGCGCACTTCATTGGCAAACGTACAGTAAGGTAGCTTTTCTGCTGCTTTTTTTGAACGAACATTTTCATTTCGAATTCTCATAAAAACAGTTTGAATGTTTTGCTCAAAAAATAACTCATCAAAGAAAGAATCTTTTGCAATTGAGTTATAGCCTTTTCCAAAGTAGGGTTTGCCAAGCCAAGTTCCTAAAAACCCACTATGGTGTTGAATGTCAAACAAATTAATCGTTCCGATCGGATTGCCCCATTCGTCAAGAATGGTCCGAGATATTAATTCTCCTCTTTCTTCTGCTTCAATCGTTTGTTTTGTTAAAAACACAAACTCGTCGTAAGAGTAAGCTTTTTGACGCACGAATGGGAAAACGGCAGGGTCGATCATCAAATCGTAAAGTGCATGGCAATCAGTGAGCTCTCTTTTTTTCAACATGGTAAACCCTCCTTTGTTATGAGGGGAGATCAAAAAAATCCCACCCTCGAATTTAATTTCGAAATCAAATTCGGGGTGGGAATCGAACCCACTAGAACCAGCTTTGCTGGTGGCGCACCAATTGCCTTCCCATATTTCATTAAAAATCATCAAATTTCAGCAAAAACGTGCAATTTTTCAGAATAATTAGTGGTTTTGGTTAAAATAATTGCTTATTACTTATTATTACTCTGATATGCTGAATAATACTACTATATATTAATGGTTTTTATCTAAAAAGGGAACTCTTTTTTTATAATTTTCTTATGAAATTTTTACTAAAAATTTTAAGGCTTTGTAAGGTCTTGTAAAGCACTATAAAGGTCCTGATATTTAAAGCTAAATCCGGCCTCGAGTGCTTGTTTCGGTAGTACTTTTTTACCATCTAGAAGTAAAGTACTCATTTCTCCAAGGAGCAACTGAAAAGCAAATGATGGTACAGGGAACCAGTGCGGTCGTTGTAACACTTTTCCAACTGTTTTGCCGAATTTTTTCATCGTAACAGGATGTGGTGCGGTAAGATTAATGACACCATTGATGTCTTTTTCTATTGCAAATAGTAACAGTCGTGCTGCATCATCGATATGTATCCAAGATACCCACTGTCTCCCAGATCCAACCGTTCCACCAGCAAAGAGGCGATATGGTAAAAGGATGCTTGGCAGGGCACCTTCCTGGCTGTCCAAGACAAGGCCAGTTCTTACGATTACCGTACGAACTCCAATGTCTTCGGCTTTTTTTGCTTCTTCTTCCCAAACTCGGCAAACCTCTTGTAAATAATTAGAATTGGCTGGCTTGGATTCCTCTGTAAACGTTTCTGTCTCTGAATCCCCGTAATAACCAATGGCTGAGGAATTGATTAATACAGGAGGTGTAGGAGATAATTTTTTAAGCAGAGCAATTGTTTCTCGGGTCGCGTCAATTCGACTATTGAGAATTTGTTGTTTTCTTTCTTTTGTCCACCGCTTTGCTCCGATTGATTCTCCTGCAAGATTTACTAAGGCATCTATGTTTGTTAATTCCTTTTCAGGGGTGCTTTCAGGTGTCATCCATTGTACATATTGAACATGTTTTTCATTTTCTTTTTTCTTTCGTGTTAAAATAAAGACCTCATGGCCTTTTTCAACTAATACATTGGTTAGAGCTCTTCCAATTAAACCAGTTCCTCCAGCGATAGCTACTCTCATATTGGTCACCTACTATTTCATAATGTTTTTTAGATCCTTTGCCGATTACTGTTCTATTTAAACGTAATTGTACTTGAATCCTTCTTTTTTATCTGAGTTTATCTTTTCCGACAGAAGACTCCCACTTCAATCGCAAGAAGGGCTTTTAGCCCAGCGATAAGGGGGAGATGAATGGCGGTTGGCGATAGCCAAAACATAGACTTATATGGTATAATTAGAACAAACGTTCCTTTGGTGTGAGGTGAATTCTGTGGTAGTGAAAAAATCGTTTAGGTTTCGAATCTTTCCTACGAAAAAACAGGCGGAACTCATTAACAAGACGATTGGTTGCTCCAGATTTGTGTTCAATTTCTTCCTCAATAAGCAAAAGCAAAAAGATAGCTACTGGTATGTTGTCGAAGAAATGGTGCAAAACGGTCAACTATCGGCAAATCATTGGAAAGGTGAATTTTTCAATCGGTACGAGTCGGTTAAAGCTGTCCGACAGCTGAAAGAACACTATCATTTTTTAAAAGAAGTCGATAGTATTTCGCTTCAAAAATCGGTTGAAAATATGGCTGATGCTTATCAACGATATTACAAAAAACAAAACAAAGCCCCTAAGTTTAAAAGCAAAAAGAACAAGGTACAGACCTATGCCACAAAACAAACGAATGGAAATATCGCACTCCTTGATAATCACATTAAGTTGCCGAAGGTTGGGCTTGTTCGGTTTGCCAAAAGTCGTGAAGTAGCTGGTCGGATTATTAACGCAACCATTAGACGTAATCCTAGTGGAAAATATTTTGTCTCTATTTTAGCCGAAACCGAAGTAGTCGAACTTCCAAAAACAAACTCTAGCATTGGAGTGGATCTTGGGTTAACACACTTCGCTATTCTGTCAGATGGAACAAAATACAAAAACAATCGTTACTTTAAAGTACTGGAACAAAAGTTAGTAAAGGCTCAGCAAGTCCTTTCAAGGCGAGTAATTGGTTCTAATAATTGGAACAAACAACGAATGAAAGTGGCTCGAATTCACGAAAAAGTTGAAAACAAGCGTTCAGACTTTTTGCATAAAACCTCTACGGATATTATCAAAAACCACGATATTATCGGGATAGAGAGTCTGCAAATAACCAATCTGATGAAAAATAAGAAGAACGCAAAAGCTATAGCCGATGTGTCTTGGTACAAATTCAAAACGATGTTAGTGTACAAGGCTGAATGGTATGGGAAGACAGTCGTGGAAGTGAGTAAAACCTTCCCTAGCTCACAGTTGTGAACGAGTTGCGGATACAAAAATAAAGCCGTTAAAGATCAAGGGTTGCGTGAATGGACGTGTGTTTGTGGCACCTATCACGACCGCGATATTAACGCAGGAATCAATTTAAAAAACGAAGCGAATAGACTTCTAACCGTCGGTGCGACGGGGATAGTCTAATCCATAACTGGTGGGTACACCGGTGTTCTTAGAAATCCCCCACTTCAAACAGCTCGCTAGAGTAGTTGAGTGGTGGGTAGTTCAAGATAAAATAAAGGAAAACTTCGGTAGGACAAGGTGGGGTGTTATGGCTGTTATCACAAAAATTTCAGTCCAAAAGAAAAATAAAGAACGGTACTCCATCTTTATCGATAAGGGGAACGGAGAAGAGTACGGTTTTAGTGTGGATGAAGGAGTATTAATAACATTTGGTTTACGAAAAGGAATCGAAATTGATGAGGAAAAAATAAAATCAGTCCTATATGAAGACCAAATAAAAAAAGCATATAACCAAGCGATTGTGTTCTTATCTTACCGGTTGCGGTCATTGAAAGAAGTTGACCTTTATCTAGCGACGAAAGAGCATGAGCGTAATATTATTAACGAAGTAGGTGCAAGGCTTATAGCACATGGATATATTAATGATCTTGAATTTGCCAATGCCTTTGTTCGAACACGAATCTGTACAAGTGATAAAGGTCCACTTCTTATAGAAAGAGAGTTAAAAGAAAAAGGTGTCTCTGCTCACTACATAGAAACTGCTCTCCAACAATATACGTATGATCTCCAGACAGAAAAGGTAAAGACCTTACTTGAAAAACAACAAAAAAAATATATAAAAGATTCATTTCAAATCAGGAAACAAAAGTTGAATGCATTTATCGCAAGTAAAGGCTTTTCGTTTGATTGTCTCGAATTTGTTAGGCAACAAAAAGAAACCGATGTAGATGAACAACAAGAAGAAGAAGCGTTTCTTTACCAATTTGAAAAAGCTAAAAGGAAGTTTCAGCGATATGAAGGTAGAGAATATAACGATAAAATGAAGCAATGGCTTTATCGAAAGGGATTTCCAATTTCAAAAATTAACAACTACTTAAATAATGATAATGGATTACAACAGTAGAATTTGCAAAGTAGGAAAAGATAAAAAGAGCTCTTATAAAATGGAGGATCTATTGTATGAATATTATTATTGCGTTAACTCCAATCATTTCAGTGATGTTATTTCTTGTTATCCTGCGGCTTCCCGCCATTAAGGCAATGCCAATAAGCTTACTGGCGACGGCAATATTAGCTTTAACCTATTGGAAAGTTCCCTTTATCCAAGTGGTAGCAGCAACAGCCGAAGGAGTGCTCATAGGTGTTTCGATTTTATATATCATCTTTGGTGCGATCCTTTTACTGAATACGTTACAAATAAGTGGTGCGATTGATACGATTCGGACAAACTTTATGGGCATCAGTTCAGATCGGCGCGTTCAGCTTTTATTAATTGCTTGGTTATTTGGCGCATTTATAGAGGGTGCTGCAGGCTTTGGTACACCTGCGGCCATTGCTGCTCCGTTATTAGTGGCCCTTGGATTTCCACCGATGGCAGCTGTTGTGTTAGCATTAGTTGCCGATAGCAGTCCTGTCTCATTTGGAGCAGTTGGAACACCAATTAATGTAGGCGTTGCTCAAGGACTTCAAGAAGGGGCAACGATAGCTCCTATTGTTTCAAATTATATGAGTGAAGCAGAATTTCCGGCTTTTATCAAAACGGTCGGAGCTCAAGTCATGATGATTGATATTTTTGTGGGGACATTGATGCCCCTTTTACTCGTGATGTTGATGACTCGCTTCTTTGGTGAAAACCGTTCGTGGAAAGAAGGATTACAAGTATGGAAGTTTGCTCTTTTTGCGGGCTTTGCTTTTACGATTCCAGCATTTCTTGTAGCACTCTTTTTAGGACCAGAATTCCCGTCAATTTTTGGTGGGCTGTTTGGGTTAGTCATTGTCATTATTATAATAAAAAAGGGCTGGCTACAACCGAAAACGAGTTGGGACTTTCCAAAAAGAGAACGCTGGTTGCCTGAATGGATTGGAAAATTGGTTCCATCAGAAGATACTCCGAAAAAGCGTAAACTGTCAGTAGGTGTAGCTTGGATACCTTATATTTTAGTTGGTGTATTTTTAGTACTTACAAGACTAGATGTGCTTCCAATTAAAGCATGGTTACGTTCAATGAAAATATCATGGACGAATATTTTTGGTACCGAGATAAGTACAAGTCTTGAGCCATTATACTTACCGGGTACGATTTTTGTCATTGTATCTTTGCTTACAATTATCATTCATCAAATGAAGGTTCAAAAATATATGCATGCGCTTAGAAGCTCAAGTTTAGCGTTAGCAGGAACTGCGGTTACATTATTTACAGCGGTGCCAATGGTTCGAATTTTTATTAACTCTGGTGTAAATGCAAGTGGATTTGAAAGTATGCCAATGGAATTAGCGAAAGGGGCAGCTGAAGTTTTTGGTGGCTCTTGGCCACTTGTTGCTCCGTTTATTGGTGCGCTTGGGTCTTTTATCTCAGGAAGTGCGACCTTTAGCAATATGATGTTTTCGCTTTTCCAATTTAGTGTCGCTGACCAGTCAGGCCTTGACCCAACATTAGTGATTGCATTACAGGTGCTTGGCTCAAATGGAGGAAACATGATTTGTGTCTTAAACGTGGTAGCTGCAGCGTCTGTCGTTGGGTTATTAGGAAAAGAAGGAGCAATTATTAGGGTCACGCTTCTTCCAATGCTCTATTATGTTATATTTTCTGGCGTCATTGGACTGATATTCGCCTATGTGTTTTTGTAAAAAGGGGAGAGAAAAAGATGGAAAAACGATATAGTGAGATGAGTGAATTCGAATTACAGCAAGAAATTAGGCAATTAAATGAAAAAGCCAAAAAAGCGGAACAAATGGGAATGGCCTCTGAATTTGCGGTTTACGAAAGAAAAGTAATTATGGCAAAAGCGTACTTAATGGACCCGAGCCAAGTGATTGCGGGGACGACCTATTCTTTTGTTGATGAACAATCTACTTTTACTGTTGAATATATGAATGGTCGTTTCGCATGGGGATACCGGAATGGAAGCAAAGAAATCGAAGGAATTCCAATATCTCTTTTAAAAATATAAAAAAAACCCTACTGTGAGTATAGTCTCACAGTAGGATAAGCAGAAGATGTATTACCCTTTTCTTTTATGAATCAAGGTAATATAGTTGTGAAGAGTAACCTCGGTTTCACCATTTACTTGATGTGCTGCATGTTTTGGATTTGCTCGTGGAGATTGAAAAGGGTCATTCATCACTGTATTTTTCCTTTTTGCTTTACTCATCGAAAGCACCTCCTGAATTTGTCCAAACTACAGTATGCTGCTATTTTCTTTTTTCTGTAGAGTCTTGCATCCGTTCTTGTGGATGGTCACGAGTTGTACCATCTGGACGCTTTGAAGCATACTTCGCCTTAGCAAATGGTTCGCCGTCAAATGAAATCCGATTAGGAAAGCCTTTTTCTTTGTTACGTACCATGAAGTAACCCTCCTTTCTAATCGGTTCATCCTTTAGTATTTGATGAAAAATCAACTCTTATAGATGAAAATAATTGTTAGGAGTGGGAAAATAAAATGAATGAACGCTTTGAAAAGTTAGCTAACCAACTACTCGAAAAAAATGAAAATCTTTCATACGGTCAAGCAAGAGCGTGGGTAGAAAGCTTGTGGGAAGACTTTGAGGCAACCTACGCCAAAGCGGGAAGAGAATATAAAGGTCAAGAAATGACTGAAAAGGTTGTTTTACATTATATTGAACAATACGGTGATAAACTTCATCAATTTGAAATAAAAAATAAAAAATTCGCCCATCTGCAAAAGGACGACCATCTAAAGCATTAAATTGAAAGGAAAGCCGTGTAGAACAGTAGGTTATTCAAGGATGAGCAAGGGCTTCGCACACTGCTCGGTTTCTACAAGAAAAGCACTTGTAGAAACCTTAACACCAGGCAGTGGCTTCACACCTTGTAATCAATAAAAGACGACGGTGTCGCTTTTATTCTTGTACCGCGAGTTGGAGCTTTCTTTGAAGTTTGTCTTCACTAAAGACCCATCCGGTATAAGAGCTAATCACTTTTAAATTACGGTCAAGCTGCACAATCGCAACAAAAGGATAATGTCCTTTACTGCGATAGCGTAAATCAATAAAGCGAACTTCCATGACTCCATCTTCTTTTTCTTCTTTTTCCCAACGGTAAGCTGGGGAAAAAGACAAAAAGGCGTGGAGGTTTTTATCTTCTCGGGCCGCATTGATCACAGGCTCGCTTGGAATTGGAACAAAAGGATACGTTTCAAAAAAGTGTATCTCGTGATTTCGTGATTGCGCAACATGCATTTTTTCCGGTGTCCGAATGACAAGATGCCATTGACTCCACTTAATTGTAGGCGACACAAAAACATGTGTTGCATCTGGTATAATGGATTTAGCATGTGAAACGACCTTTTGTTTCGCGCCGATTCTCCAGAGATAATACACGATATTTACGGCATACAGAATGAAAAATGTCATTCCTGGATTTGCACCAGCCCCCCAAGCGAAAATCGCAACTGTATGCGAAAGAAAGATAAAGGGGTCAAAAATATAAATAATACCAAGTGCGACCCAGCGATTTGAAATGGGTCGAAGTGCTTGTGTTCCATAAGCATTAAAAATATCAACAAACACATGTAAAAAGACAGCTAGAAAAGTCCAAAGCCATAAGTGCAAATAATTAATTTCTGGATTTACCATTGCAATTCCACCAACAATAATAAAAGGCCAAATTACGATTGCTGGAAGAGAATGAGTAATTCCTCGATGGTTTCTTATATATGTTGCATTATTTTTTAATTTTAATACTGTGTCAAAATCAGGAGCCTGAGAACCGACAATCGTAGCAAGCATTACAGCTGAAGTCATTGCTGGGTCATTTGCAATAATGGGATCAAGGGTAGCAAGTCCGCCTAGGGTAATTCCCATGACTACATGTGTGGCAGTATCCATTGTTTGTTTCCTCCTTAAGCGGGTCTTCAATAGTTTGTACCTTATTCTTTTTTTACCATACTTTAGTTATACCCGATTTTTTCATATATCAAAAGAGAGAAGGAAAAAAAGTGACTGATTCTTTACAAATTTTCATGGAGTATAAAATTAAACAAGAAAATCTTAAGGAATATGAGCAAGCGATGGAAGACATTTTAGCGATTTTACCTGAATATGAGGCAACTAACATTCAGTGGTTTGTTGCGTCAGACCAACCGTTTTTATACGTTGAAATGTTCGAGCTTCCAACAAAAGCTCATTATCATGTTTTAAAAAAGCTAAGAAGAAGCACCGACCATGCCGTTTTTTCAAAAATTGTCCCTTTCATTGAAGGTGGAACTGAGAAAATTCATTGTTGGGCCTTTCATGCTAAAGCATAATTGAAAGTGGAGGTAACAAGTGACAACTGAAATCTTAAAGCAATTTGACAACGAGACATTTCGAAATAACCTCATTGAATGGTATGAAGGGGAGCAACGAGACCTTCCATGGCGAATCAACCAAGACCCTTACCGAATCTGGGTGTCTGAAATTATGCTCCAGCAAACAAGGGTCGAAACCGTCATTCCATACTACTTAAACTTCATGAAGCAATTTCCGACGCTAGAAGATCTCGCTTATGCAGAAGAGGAAAAAATTTTAAAAGCGTGGGAAGGACTAGGGTATTATTCACGCGTTCGTAATCTACAAACGGCGGTTCGAGAAGTAGCAGAGAATTACGGGGGTATCGTACCGGATACGAAAGAAGAAATATCAAAGCTAAAAGGCGTTGGACCATATACCACTGGAGCGATTTTAAGCATTGCTTATAATAAACCGGAACCAGCCGTCGACGGTAACGTGATGCGTGTTCTATCTAGAGTACTTTTAATTGAAGAAGATATCGCGAAAACAAAAACACGCAAATTATTTGAAGATGTAACCTATGAACTGATATCTAAAGAAAAGCCCTCTGAATTCAATCAAGGCATCATGGAACTTGGAGCGTTAATTTGTACACCGAAATCTCCTGGCTGCTTGTTATGCCCAGTCCGAGAACATTGCAGAGCATATGAAAAAGGGGTACAAAAAGAGCTTCCAATCAAGGCGAAGAAAAAGAAAGCAACAAAAAAAGAGATGGCAGCAGCGGTCATTCAAACCAACGACGGCCAAGTCGTCATTCATCGACGTGGTGAAAAAGGGTTACTTGCAAAGCTGTGGGAGTTCCCTAACCATGAAACCATGGATGTGAACAAGCAAAAGCAAGAACTAGAAGCTTTTTTACGTGATGAATATGAAATGGATGTTGTTCTTACAGAAAAAGTGCAAAACGTAGAGCACACCTTTTCTCACTTAATCTGGAATATTACTGTTTATAAAGCAGAGTTGAAAAGCGGATTGCCAAAAAGAGACGACATCGCGTTAGTCGACCGAAACTCTGTAGAAAGCTATCCGTTCCCGGTATCTCATCAAAAAATCATTGAGCATAATTTACTGAGGGGGTAATCCCGTGGAGTTAGGTTTACAAGGAAAAGTAGTCATCATTACAGGTGGCTCAAAAGGAATCGGTAAAGGCATCGCCCAGGCTTTTCTAGAAGAAGGCGCACAGGTTGGAATCATTGCACGCTCTCTTGAAGGACTCGAGCAAGCCAAAAAAGAGCTAGGGGAAGTAGCTCTTTTTAACGGAGACCTTAGTGTAAATGATGAGCGAGAAAGAGTTATGAATGATGTTCTGTCCCACTTTGGTACAGTCGATATTCTTATCAATAATGCAGGGGGAAGCAATGGCACAACCGTCGCAGAAACGGACATTGCTTTATTTGAAGAAGCGATGCAATTGAATTATTTCTCAGCAGTGCACATGAGTCAGTTGGTCCTTCCGATTATGAAGAAAAAACAAAGTGGCACGATCATTAACATCTCATCGATATTCGGAAGAGAATCAGGTGGGAAGCCAACATACAACAATGCAAAAGCAGCAATGATAAGTTTTACAAAAGCATTAGCTGATGAAGTGATCAAGGACGGGATTCGCGTCAATGGTGTTGCGCCAGGCAGTATCTTGCATCCAACAGGCAACTGGCAAAGACGATTAGACGAGAACCCGGAAAAAATTAATTCGTTTGTTGATTCTGAAATCCCAGCAGGGCGCTTTGGTACCGTCGAAGAAATAGCGAATGTTGTGCTGTTTTTAGCTAGTGAAAAAGCGTCATGGATTGTTGGCGCCACACTAAATGTGGATGGTGGACAATCAAAAGCAAACTTTTAAAAGTGGTGTGGGTTCGTTGCGGACATACAGTCCCTTATTTCTTAAAAAATAGCCACTTTGCACAGCTAACGGACATACGATTCGCTATTTGCTTAAAGTAAGCGTGTTTGACCCTGTTTTACTGAAAATAGAGTCTCTGGTGTCCGTTAGAAATCAAAAAAGGCCAATTATAAGGAAATAGCGGAACCACGGTCCGATAGAGAAGGTGGGGAGAAAATGAAGCAATGGCAAATTTTTTTGGCATTCTTCCGAGTTGGAATATTTGGGTATGGTGGCGGTCCCGCCTCAATTCCACTAATTCAAAAAGAAGTCGTCGAAAAATATAGTTGGATGAACGAAGATGAATTCGCAGATATATTAGCAATAGGAAACACATTACCTGGTCCGATTGCTACAAAAATGGCAGGGTATATTGGCTACAGAGTCGGTGGCTATCTAGGAATGTTTAATGCATTAGCAGCATCTGTAGTTCCAACCATTGTATTAATGATTGTCTTTTTAACATCGCTCTCTGCTTATAAAGACCAAGCGTGGGTTCAAGGAATGACGCAAGCTGTTATTCCTGTAGTAGGAGTCATGATGGCAGTATTAACGTGGCAGTTTTTTGCAAAATCCAAAGCGGGAATCGGTTGGAAATGGAGTTTGCTTCTTATCGGAATCAGCGTTGTCCTATTAGGCTTTCTTACGTTACATCCAGGATTTTTAATCGGGGCACTCCTCCTATTTGCGATTGTAAAAAGGGATAAAAAGGAGGCGGCAGAAGGATGATATACATAGAAATTTTTCTCGCCTTCTTTCTACCAGGAATTCTTGGATACGGTGGCGGACCAGCGTCAATTCCACTAATAGAGCATGAAGTCGTTCACCGCTATGGCTGGATGTCAGTCGATGAATTCGGCGAGGCGCTTGCGTTAGGAAATGCCTTACCAGGACCGATTGCCACAAAGATGGCAGGGTATGTTGGATTTGAACAAGCTGGGATTTTAGGAGCATCTGTTGGTGTTTTTGCGACAGTGGCACCATCATTAGTCTTAATGATCGCCTTACTTAGCTTACTTTATAAATTCCGAGAATCCCCAAAAGTAAAGCGAATGACGAATGTTGTTCGCCCAACGATTGCGGTTTTACTTGGTCTATTAGCCTATCGCTTTTTTGGGTCATCGATTGAATTATCAGGCTGGCTTCAAACAACGGCGATTGTTGCGATCAGTTTTTTACTTCTTGAAAAATGGAAGGTCCATCCTGCGTTTGTGATAGCAGGCGCCCTCTTATATGGTGCGTTTTTCTTGGGGAGATAAGCAATTATAATAAATGTATTGAGAGTAATCGAACTAGTGATTACTCTTTTTTAGTTTTAGATATTTTTCTTGAAAAGTATAAAATAATCAAAATCTTCTCTTGAACCTCTAGTTACAGTAGGTTTTATAATGAAATTATACTTTTTAGGAGGGGATGTTGTGGGTCAAAATGATACGTATTCAATAGGTGAGTTTTCACAAAAGACAGGAGTATCCATTCGTACATTACATTACTATAACGATATTGGGTTGTTGAATCCTGAGAAAAATCCATCATCGGGGCACCGGATGTATAGATATGATGACATCGTAACGTTTCACAAAATTTTAAGCTTAAAGCAACTAGGATACAGCCTAGAAAAAATTTCAAACCTACTCGATGAAACAAGTTTTACAGTCGAGTTAAATGAATCGTTAGCGCTTCAGCTTCAGTCGTTAGAAAAGGAAAAAGCAAAAATAGAACAACTGGTGAAAAATATCCGGAGAGTTCAAAACCTACTAGAACAAGAAGGAGAGGTAGACAGTCGTCTGTTGTTCAGTCTCATACACGCGATGGAAGGAGAACGCGAACAAAAGCAATGGATGAAGCAAAATAACTTTTCCGAAGTACTAGAGGAACTGTCACAAAAATCCGAAGAAGAACAATTTAGCTTGGACCAGTCGTTTGTGCAACTAGCCAATGAAGTGAAACAATTGTACGGAACTCCAATTAATCATCCCAGCGTACAAGACATGGTCAGTAGATACATGCAGTCCATTTTCACGTATCTAGGTGACGACCTGATGGAAAAGCTAGCAGATGTTAATATAGAAGAAATCGACGTGAAAGACTTAGAAAACATGGTTAATACGCCATTCACCAAAGAAGAACAAACATGGCTCAATGAAGCGATGGAACATCATATGAAACAAAGTGAAATCGAAAAATGAAATAGGTGAGACAAAAGGTAAAAAAACGATGGCACTGAAAAAGTTAGGTTTAACTTTTTCAGTGCCATCAATAAAACAACCTTTTGTCTGCGCCTCTTCTGCATTCCTCTTCTATTTAGCTTCCGTCACATAGGCAGTTACAACAGTTTGACGTAATGCATTGTTACTTACCTTTACATGGATGTATTTTTTCGTGACTTTCCCTTTGTGATCAGTGATTGTAATTGTGATTGTATCTTCTCTCAAATGCTCAGGGTAATCGCCCAATTGGATATGGCCTTCAGCTGAGGTAGGTGATCCTGCAGCTATCTCCGCTTGTTCCTCTGGACTCAAGTTATCGAATTCCTCTGGATTAAAGTCATCGACCGGAATGCCGTAGCCAAGAAACTGTGAAAAGTTATCACTTGCAGCCCATTTATATAAATTCCACGCGTCCCAACGATACCAGATTTTATCATACTCATTGAAATCTTCACTAAAAGTCATCGTAATTTCTTTTTCATATATGGAATCCCAATCATGAATCCTTATTTGTTTTTCTTCGTCAAAATAAGAAGTATATTCTATGTCCCAGTATTTTTCATGTTGAGTTTCTGTCCAATCTACTGCATCCAAATATTCCTTTTCAGTACTAATTTCGATTTTGGCAATGTTTTCTCCCTCAATGAAGAATTGTAAATCGGGTCTTGAGTTAACTTGTCTAACAGATGTTCCAAGCTCTTCACGAGTTAATCCAATGTCATCTAACGTAATTTTCGTTCCATCCGAATCAATGAGTGTAACCCCATAAGCTGACGTATTTCCTCCATTAGGTATATTTATGACGACGAGCACGGCCAAGACAAGACAAGCAGCCACAGTAACTCCTTTTATCCATGTCATCTTCATTCTTTTTTGTTTCACTGTTTGCTCAATAATCGAATCAAGCTTATCAGTTGGCACATCAATTTTGTCTAATTCTCTTTTGAAATCAGGAAATTGTTCAGCCATTTGCGCAGTCCTCCTTTAACATAGTTCGTAACTGTTGAATTCCTCGGTGAATGTTTGTTTTTCGGTACCTTCTGGACAATCCAATATATCCGCAATTTCCTTTACAGAATAATCTTTGTAAAACCTTAGAAGTAAGACGGACTTATATTTTTCTTCTAACTCTGTAATCGCTTGTAACAAATCAAGGTCGCGGTGATGTTCCGCAAAAAAATGGTCATTTGTTCGGTTCTCAATAAACTCCTTTTCCATAGGGATAACTCTTTTCTTTTTATTCAACAACTCAATAGCTGTATTTATGAGAATACGTGTCAGCCAAGTTGAAAAATATCTTTCTTCCTTTAGCGAATGAATCGAGGTAAATGCTTTTAAGATGGTTTCTTGAAATACCTCAAGCGCTTCATCCTCGTTTTTCATATAGACAAAAGCTATTTTATAAAGCTTGCTTTTTTCGCTTTCCATAAGGATTTGAAATGCTTTTTTATTTCCTTTTTTAGCCTTTTTGACTATTTTTACATCATGCAATGAGTTGCCCTCCTTTCAAGTTTTCTAATAGTTAGAGCAACAACCTATTAAAAACGTTTCAAATTGTATACATTTTTTTCTAGTCTCTTTTTACATTACCATTTACTAGTTTGAGACGGGAATATAAATTGTTTCAAGGAATTTCGTAATAAAAGTGGAAATGAAATAACAATAGAGGAAAAGAGGGCGTGAGAAAGTGAACCAACAAAGTAAAGTAAATAAACAAGCATGGGAGTACAGAGCCTATGAGTTTTGGATTCAAAGAGACGGGTCTCCTATCGATAAAGCGAAAGAAATCATGGCTAACCCAAAGGCTTCTTTAAAAAAACATGCACCCTATTTTCATAACATTGAAGGGAAGAGCATCGCAAACCTATGCGGATCTAATGGTCGAAAGGCAGTTCCATTATCGTTACTAGGAGCTGATGTCACAGTGTTTGATTTATCAGAAGAAAATAAAAGGTATGCAATCGAGTTAGCTGCATGTGCAAACACTTCAATCGACTTTATAGTTGGTGACATCTATGACATTGATGTCAAATCGTATGGCGAACGCTTCGATATCCTTTATTTAGAAGGTGGGGTCTTGCATTACTTTGAAGATATCAATCGGTTAATGAAGCTTCTTTATTCTCTTTTAAAAAAGGATGGAACAATGATTTTAAGTGATTTCCACCCTCTTAGAAGATGCATTCGACCTGACTTTACAATTGAAGCTACCTACTTTGACAATGAACTGCAAAGCGGGGACCTCGCATATAAGCATCAATTTTCCGAACAAGAACAACGTGATTTCCCTAGTGTATTAATTCGACCTTTTACGTTAAGTGAAATCTTAAATGCAGTGATTACATCCCAGTTTACTATCCAAAAGTTTGATGAACATCGTGGTTGGAATAATGAAAATATTCCTTGGGAGTTTACAGTTATAGCGTCTAAATAACTTTAGGGGAAAGAGGGGAAACTGATGATTAAATCAGTTATATTTGATTTAGACGGAACACTACTTGACCGAGATGAGTCGGTAAAACAATTTATTGCTTGCCAGTATGAAAGATTATCGACCTATCTCGGTCATATTCCAAAAGAGAAGTATGTGACACGATTTATAGAACTGGATCAACGAGGGTATGTGTGGAAAGACAAAGTGTATCAACAAATAGTCGAGGAGTATAAGATATGCGGAATCAGTTGGGAAGCACTGTTACGAGATTATAAAAATAAGTTTAAAAATCACTGCGTACCCTTTCCAAACCTTATCGAAATGTTAGAGGCATTACAAAAGCAGTACATCTCCTTAGGAATGATTACAAATGGATATGGACAATTTCAAATGGATAACATAGAAGCTCTATGCATAACATCATATTTTGATAGTATCCTAATATCTGAGTGGGAAGGCATCAAAAAACCCAACCCCGAAATTTTCAAGAGAGCACTACACAAACTTAACGTCTTGCCGAATGAAAGCATCTTTGTTGGAGACCATCCAGAAAACGATGTTTATGCTGCACAAAAGGTCGGGATGAAAGGAGTTTGGAAGAAGGACTTGCAATGGAACGATGTCGAAGCAGATTTCATTGTAACTAACTTGATAGAGGTTCCTTCACTTATTGAACAAATAAACCTCAAATCTTAATACAGATAATATGCCCTTTAGCAAAAAGCGTTTCTGTCACAGCAGCAGGAGCGCTTTTTCCCTATTAATTACAAATAGTAGAGATTGTTCTGGGTTTATATGGTAAGATATTTGTGTGATGTAAGGAGGTACAGCATTGGATAATAGAAACCTCTATATAAACATGATTGTAGGGTCGATAGGAATTATTTTAATCGCACTAGGAATATTCGAATTCCTATCAATAGTTGAGAGTACAACAGGGTATATACTGACGATACTCGGTTTTATGATAATCGTTCACTATATCTACCATTTAGAAAAGAAAGCTGGAATTAGTGATACAATTATTTGGATTCGAGCAAGTATTCTTATCATAATTCTAGCTAGTATTTATTTCATATAGAAAGGAACAAATGCAATGAATCTACTTAAAAGAGGATCGAAATACATCATGATTTTTGGAATAGGCTTCCTTATTGGGATGTTAATGTTAACATTTTGGGGAATTTACGATTATATATTCTATGGGTAATTACTGATTAGTTCGTTGATTTAAAATAAGTCCTAAAAAGAGATTATCGAAAGGAATGTTTTAAAGTGCCTGAAGTTACGATACTATTAGCTTTTGCAGCAGGAGTATTAGCTTTTGTTTCTCCCTGTACCTTACCTCTTTACCCTTCGTTTATTTCCTATATTACTGGTATTTCGGTTAATGAATTAAAAGAAAACAAGAAATTATGGAAGGTAACTATGGCCCATTCTATAATTTTTTGTCTAGGTTTTTCCTTTATATATTATGTCTTCGGTTTCTCTGCAAGCATGGTGGGTAGTTTATTAATTCAGTATCAACCATTGATTCAGAAATTAGGAGGAATTTTTCTAGTACTCATTGGCTTATTTCTTGCTGGTATCATAGAACCTAAACTGTTATTTTCTGAACTGCGGATTAAATATCGTCCTAACAAAATTTCATATGTAAATACATTTATTATCGGAGTCGTTTTTTCAGCAGGATGGACGGCTTGTATAGGTCCTATTTTTGGGGCAATCATGTATTCGGCTATGGCTAATCCAACCAAAGCGTTTGTAAATATCACTGCCTTTTCATTAGGATTCTCATTGCCATTCATCGCAATGGGCTTTGCCATTGGAAAAGTTCGTTTTATTACTAAATATTCCTCAATATTAATGAAAATTGGTGGAGTAATTATGGTGCTTTTAGGAATCATTATATTTTTCGGTAAGATGTATTACATTAATATTTTTGGGAACCAAATTCAAGAGTTTATCACTCGTATTTTTACTTAATTACAGGCTATTGAGGTGGACATAATGAAGCGAAAACGGTTAATCACAAGAACCGTTATTTTATCTTTTTTACTATTAGCGATAGGATATACGTTTTATTTCAGCTTTTTTAATGAAAGGAATAGTATACAAATCGGCGCTAAATCCATAAATTTTGTCCTTGAGGATATCGATGGACAACTCGTAGAATTGAATGAATATAAAGGGAAAGGAGTCTTCTTAAATTTCTGGGGGACGTTTTGTCCTGAATGTGTTACAGAAATGCCAATAATGGAACAACTGTATCAGGAATATTCAGATAAGGGAATTGAGTTAATCGCAATTAATGCAGGGGAAACAAAACTCTCAGTTCAACGATTTGTGGAACGTATGAATCTTTCGTTTCCTGTTGTCATTGATACGGGAAAAGGGATTTATGATGCATATGGAATTAACCCTCTACCCACAACGGTGCTAATTAATGAGTACGGTGATATTGTCGATGTATATACTGGTCCTTTGACAGAAGAAATTACTAGAGAATTTCTGGAGCAAATTAAACCTGCTGAGTACAACTAATTTAATTAGTGAGGAGCTTGTAAATGAATAATTGGTGGTACGGTTTATATTTTTTGATATTAGGAGTTATTTCTTTTTTTACAGGAGAAATCATAACGTTTATTATGCTCGGTTTTATCCTAATTAGTTTAAATAATATAAACAACACACTGAAAAAAATGTCAAAGCAAGATAAAATATAAAATCTATTAGGATTATATCGGATAAATATGGAGGAGGTGGTTTACACGGAATCAATTAAAAAATTGACATCGGTACAGAGAATGGTTTTGATAGGTACAGTGGCTCTACTTGTTGTCGCTATACTGTTGGCAACCCAATCTTACTTCAGTTATGTGGAAGTGACTACTGCAGCAAATAACTGCTATGATTTAGGTGGATATCCTTCGATTGAAAAGTCTGGGTTTAAGATGACTTATTTCTCATGTGAGGTGTAACAGGTGGTTTGTGAGGGAGGAATTTTTGTATGGACAAAACAAAATTATTAGAACAGTTAGTGGACATGGAACAACAGTATGTACGTCTGTTTTCAGATGCGATAGAAACCGATGAAGCTATTACATTTAGCGATTGTGCCATACCTGATATGTACTCTCACAATTTTTCGTGGTACAAGTCAAGTGAAGGGTTACATGACTTCATTTGTAAATCACTCAAAAAAAAGGAAACAATCGCTAGTGGTTTTTTTAGAGTGGAGACAACAACTCCAATACGTAAAGAGTTTCTTGATCGTTTACCAGTGCAACCACAAGTATGTACATATGACATCATGTTTTTTGAAACAAAACAGTATCATAGCCTAAAAGGAAATCCTGTATGCACAATTAAAAAAGCAACTGATGAAACCGTATTAGAAGACGGAATTGATGTAGATATAGTAGCCAATCAAGAAGAGATGGGCCTTGATTTTGCAACAAGGAGAATCAACAGAAAAGCTGAAGTCTATAAATCTAATAAAATGTTAGACATGTTTGTATGCTATAAAGGAAAGACACCCATCGGGAATATTGAATATATGTCGCGAGAAGGAATTGTAAAACTAGACGATTTTAGTATTTTAGAGCAGTATCAAAGAAAAGGATTTGGAACTGCCGTTTTAAAATATGTCTTAGAACAAGCCTATACCACAAACAATGAAATCGCATATCTCATAACAGATAACGAGGATACAGCAAAAGAAATGTACGAAAAGAACGGATTTTCAAAAATTGGTGTGAAAACAGAGCTATTGTTTTTTCTTTAATAAATATAGATGCTATAAAAGAGCAGTGCACATTAAAATGGCTGTGTTCTTTTATGTATATCTTCTAATCGGGAGGAAAACAATTATGACAACAGTATACGTAACGGGCTTATCAGGGGTAGGGAAGTCATCGGCCCTAATGCACTTAGCAGAACAAGGATTTAAAGTTATTGATACCGATTATGGCTATACAACGGTTGGAAAGACGAAAGACGGAGAAGAAGTAATGCTAGATGAAGAGAAAATGAATCAACTCCTTCAAGAACATGGAGAATCTCATTTGTTTATTTCCGGATGTTATTCGAACCAAAGCAAGTTCTATAAGTTGGTTGATTATATTGTGCTTTTATCAGCTGACCTTGATGTGATGTTGCAGCGAGTGGTAGAAAGGACTACTAATGATTTCGGGAAGAATGAACAGGAAAGAGAAGAGATTATAGCTAGTTTTACATATGTATTGCCATTATTAAAAGATAGTTCGGATCTGGTGATTGATACAACGAACAAAGACGTGGACGTCGTTTGTGAGGAACTAAAGCGGTTGTTATAAGCTGGAACAAAAGCTATCCTAACTTTTGTTCCAGCCTTTACACTATTTCGGATTACTCTGCTTTTATCTTTTCCATTGGTATCTCTAGCCCATCTTCACTAAAGGTGAGCTTATTGACGTTTCCATCGGTATCCTTTTTAAAAGAAAGCAGCCCTGTCGACATTCCAATTGTAAAAATATCTTCTTCGTCTGATTGAGTAATAGCTTTTAATTCAGCTTGATAAGCGGGTGCCGTTGAATCATAGAATACCATTCTCCCGTCTATGTATTCGGCGGTAAAAGGAACGCCCATTGTTGGTTCCATATAGGTACCGGTGTATTTTTCTGCGGTATTTCGTTGTAATTCAATTGACGATTGTTGTTGGGGTAAAGCGGTATCATTTCCATTTAGAATTGACCGAATGTCACGGGTTATCGTTTCCATTCGTGGGCCAAAATAGACACGATTACTTAAAATGATGATGACTAGACCTTCTTCTGGATAACGACTAATAATAGAGTTAAACCCTGTAATTCGTCCATCATGGTATACCCCATCTTCAGTCACAAACCAACCATACCCAAAGTTTCCAATGTGTTTCGTGAATAATAATTTTCGAGACTCCGAACTCAAAATCATATCCGTATAAAGAGAACGGTCCCATTTATATAAGTCTTCTACTGTAGAATACATAGCACCAGCCCCGTAAAAACTTGATATGTTCCAATCCGGAGTTTCCTTATAACCATGCATCGTACCAGAGTATCCTTTCGTCTTGCCGGCTTGATTCAGTCCATTTGTAACCACTCCGGTGTCATTCATTGACAAAGGGGTAAAAATGGTTTGCTTCAGGTAAACATCATAGGGAAGTCCGGTTATGCTTTCAATAATTTGCGCTAAGAGAACGTAGCCAGAGTTGCTATAATGGCATGATGTACCTGGCGGAAAGGAAAGAGGTTTGTCTCTAATTATGTCTATAATCTGATCAGGTGAAAGTATCTTATCTTTAGTATTGTAGAAGTCAGCGGTTTCTGTATAGTTTGGGATACCAGAACTATGAGTTAATAACTGGTGTATGGTAATCTGAGAGGCATGAGGGTAATGAGTAATATACTTGTCGATCGTATCATCACAATGAAGTTTTCCTTCTTCTTGTAGTTTCATAATTGCGGCTGCAATGAATTGCTTCGAGACAGAGCCAATTAAAAATGGAGTCGAGGAAATATGTGGAATTTGCTTTTCATAATCCGACATGCCATAGCTTTTAGTAAAAAGAATGGATTTTCCTCTAGCAATCAATACATTTCCAATGAAATATCCTAGCTCGTAGTTGCGTTGCAAAAATTGTTCGATTTTCTCGTTAATCACTATACATCACCTACTTTTTAATATATTTCTAGTGTAGTAGATAAGGAAGAATTATACAAATGCAAAATGAATAAAAACAGAGGGGCGAGTAGGGAAATTTTTTAAACAAACTGAAACTTTTTTGTAATTCACACGTCTTTAGGAAAAGTCATTTTCACGACATCCAAAGAGAAAGAGGTGGTCAAATGTCTGATGAACTTGCCAAACAACAAATTCAAGAATGGTACGAACAATATAGTGATGAAATTTATCGCTTTGTTTTGCTCATGATCGGTGATCAAGACCAAGCAAAGGATGTAACACAAGACACCTTTTTAAAGGCGTACCAATCAATGGACTATTTTCAAGGAAATACGTCAGATAAGAATTGGCTTTATAAGATTGCTAGAAACGGGAGCGTCGATTATATTCGTAAAAAGAAACCGATTCGTTTCATCCTAGATTCGATATCAACAATACCTTCGACAGAATATTGTCCCGAGAAAATTTCTTTGTTAGGAGAAAAAGAAGAACAGCTTTACCGTTCGTTACACAAATTAAAACGCTCCTACAGAGAAGTCATTATTTTACGAAAGATAAAAGAACTATCAATTCAGGAAACGGCAGACGTGCTTGGATGGAATGAAAGTAAAGTAAAAACAACCTTGTTTCGTGGGCAAGCAGCATTAAAGAAGCAAATGGTCGAGGAGGGATATACGCATGAAACGATGTAACGACAATTCAGAAATGGATGAAACGTTGTCACGCTTACATTCAATCGACTTTACTAAAGAGGAAAAACAGGAAATTTACACTGATCTCATGAGGGGAATTGAGCAAGGCAGTAAAAAACAATCATTTCTCAGTGCTTTCAAGCCCGTATTTTTATCAGTTCTTTCAGGACTTATCTTACTTATAGGAGGATACTGGTTAGTTACCGAAGTCATCTTAGAGGATCATAAAAAAGGAAATTATAACATAGGTGACGTTGCAGAACCTGTGACAGTGACAGATGTAAAGGACGTTGAGGAAAAAATCATCATGCCAACGGAAATGCCAAATGACTTTCAATTTTCTCTAAAATATGGAGTAGGTGCCTTACATGAGATAAACACATTTGAAAATAGTTACACAAAAGACCTTGTGTTAGATGGAACGGTGACTACTTCATTAAAGTTTTCAAGAGAAGAAATGAAGGAAATATACGAAGAAATGAAGGCTATCGAATTGTTGTCAATGATTCAGGAAGCTGAATATTTCGGAGAAGATGGCAGTACAAGAGTCGGGTTCCCGGTATCTGATTATTTTCTAACGGTTCAGATGAATGGAGAAGCATACAAGGCACATTGGTCTAGCAATGTGTATGAAGAAGATATCGCATTGACATTAGCCATATTTGTTAACCGTTACCTACATGATGAAGTAATTGTAAATAGGAAAGAATTTCAGCAGTTGCCTGAGGCAACAGGTTGGTATCAGTAAAAACTCCACCAGGCACGAAACCAAATGGATGAAACGTATTACAGAGTATAATCGTTACATTAGTAAATGGAGGAGATTAAAATGAAAGTCCTTATGATATTAGCTATAGCAATCGTGATTGGAGTAGGGTGTTCAGCCAAGACAGGAAATCAGGAAAATCAAATGGTTGTAATAAAAAGCCCAACTGTAGATGAAATTTTAGCAACTGATGAAAATGCTGATTTGTTTGTGATGAACGAGGTTGTATATGTAAATGCTGAAGATGTGGATTGGGTACAAGAACGTGAACTTACCCTAAGTCAAGAAAGCTTCGAAATTATAAAACAAGCAAAAAAAGGTGATGAATTTTCTAACGGGACAGCCACTAAGATACCAGTAGGGACAAAGGTGTATAAACCGAATGAAAAAGGCGACATCTTTATTGCGATTGTAGATGGGGAAGAAATTCGTTACCTGGGTTGGCGAGAGGGATAGAGTCTTGTTTTGCTTACGGACCCTGAGTCCGCTATTTGCCCTAAAAATGGAGTTTTTATATTGTAACGGACACAGGAGACCTTATTTTCACTAAAAGGCATGAATTTTGCCTGTTTTCAAGAAAATAAGGTACCTGATGTCCGTTACATCGAAAAATCCTAAAAAAAACGTAAAATAAGGGCTCTCATGTCCGTTAGCATTGACTCAATGGTGCTGAGCTTGTGAATCCAGAAATATCGTACAAGCCTCGTTGAGTTTCATTTCGATAATCCGTTAAAATGCTTCCATTTAATTCTCTTAGAAGAGAGAGGTAGACAATGAATAAAAATAAAGTAATACGCTATATCTTAGTCTGCTTGATACTCATTATCCTTATACCCACTGCTAAAATTACTTATAAGAACAAACAAGTGGAGAAGGCGGTAAAGGAAGCAACGATTCACTTTTTAGAAGAGGAATGTGACTTAAAGGTAAATGAAGTTACAGTAGAGATGGAATGGCTAAGGCTAGCTAAAAGATTTGGTGACCGATCCTGGAAAGTGAATACAGATGTTCGAGATGTAGAGGGTTCAATATCAAAAAATGTAGTTGTTTCATTATCGTGGAGCGGCTGTAGAATGGGAGAACTTCAACATGGAGGAGGTTATATTCTCAATGAAAAAGAGAAACGATTTTTCTTTACTCCCCATCCTGAAATATATAAATAATTTCTGTAAACTCTCAAGCTAACTTTATCAAGAAATTCTTACTTGTTCGAAGGAACACTCAAAAAAAGTGGTCAGTCAGAGCGGGAGACAATCTTAGATTGTTGGTATCATAAGAAAGTAATATATAGGTCATAGATATACCACCTGGACACATTAATGCACCAGGTGGCTTTATTATGGTTCTTAAAAAGTTTGACATTGGATTCGCTTATCTTTTGTGTTATAACGGCAATCCCAATGATTCTATCGCTCTTTTTGTTTCAGTGGTGCCAAACTTATGAATCATTCGGTATACATCGTATAAGCCGCGTTGAGTTTCATTGCGGTCTCGGTCTGTTTCTAGTTCATTGAAATGCTTGAAGGTAAATAAATCACCGAGCTCCATATCATGAGCTTGCACTTCAAGGAGGAGGTCTTGCAACTCTTTATACTCGGCGTCGTTTACAAAAATCTCATATTCGATGAGTTGACCATCACCGATTTTAGTTGGACTAATGTCTTCCATACTGATTGGATTTAAATTGACGTAGTATGTTTGTCGTTCCATGTTCAACCACCTTTTTGTCTTAAGCTTTTTAATAGCTTTTGCCAAAATGGTGATTTGTACTCACAAATTAAGGTGTAAGAACGATCGTTCCGTTGAATTGTTTCGCTTCTAGGGCTTCATGAGCCTGAGCAGCTTCTTCAAACGTAAACACTTTTCCGACATGTGTTTTTAATTTTTTGTCAGCGAATAGGCTTGAAATTTCAATTCCTGCTTTATCTAAATCAGCTTTTGGTGCAGTGAATAAAAGAACACCTAGTAGAGCTGCGTTTTTCATATTGAGCTTGCGCCACGGTAATGTTGGTGCATTGTTTTTAGGAGAACCAATTGTCACAATTCTTCCTCCGTTAACAATCATGTCTAAGTCAGCGTCTAAGTTCTCACTAACGGACATATCAAGAATGACGGAGACTCCTTGACCTTTCGTCAAATCAAGTACCGCTTCTGTTACATTTTGCTTTTTATACAAGATGACGTGATCTGCACCAGCTTCTTTGGCAATCTTTGCTTTGTCGTCATCGCCTGCAGTCGTGATAACTGTAGCGCCATGAACTTTCGCAAGCTGAATGGCAGCATGCCCCACAGCGCCAGCGCCACCAAAGATTAAGACTGTTTCTCCTTTAACCAACTTTGCACGAGCAAACAAAGCGAGATGAGCCGTCATAAAGGCCATCGCTAAAGCTGCGCCATCGACTGCACTCAAATAACTAGGCAAAGAAAAGAGTTTGTCTTCAGGCACAGCGACGAACTCTGCTGAAGTTCCTTTAATATTTGTTCCCCACACTTTATCTCCGACTTGCCACTTTGAGACTTCTTGGCCGACGGCTACTACGGTTCCAGCAAGGTCAAAATGAGGAATGTATGGAAAAGCATCCACCTCTCTGACACCAGAGCGAAAATAGGTATCAACGGGGTTTAATCCACTGGCGCCAACTTCAACTAATACTTCGGTTGCCCCCGGAACCGGTTGTGGCAATTCGGCCATTTCTAATACGTCAGGTCCCCCATACGTACGATATACAACTGCTTTCACAAAAATCCCTCCTAAATTTAAAGAAGTGTTTGTAATCGTTTCGCTGCTTCTACTAAGTTTTCCTTCTCTTGAACCAGTGCAATCCGAACATAGCCTTCTCCTTCAGAGCCAAAGGCATGGCCAGGCGTAACAACGACACCGGCTTCAATCGCATCAAGTGAAAACTGATAGGATGTGTAACGCTCTGGTATAGCAGCCCAAATGAACATACCACCATCTGGTTTGCGAACATTCCATCCTAACTGATGGAGCTCTTGGACAAAGCAATTTCTTCTATTTTCATATGTAACACAATGTTGATTTAAAAATTGATAATCACTCGTTAACGCTAAGCTTGCCACCTTTTGAATGGGAGCAAAAACACCGTAATCGACATGAGATTTCACGGTCGCTAAAGGCTCAAGAAAAGCGGGATCCCCTAAGACATATCCAATTCTTGCACCTGCCATATTAAAGCTTTTCGATAAAGAATTAAACTCGATTGCTGTTTTTCTTGCATTCGGCAATGAGAGAATACTCATTGGCTTTTTATTATCAAAAATAAGTTCGGAATAGGCGAAATCATGAATGATCAGAATTTCATGATCAATTCCAAACTGAATCAGTTTTTCAAAATACTCTTTAGTTGCCAGAGCGGCGGTAGGATTGCCAGGATAGTTTGTAATCATAATTTTTGCTTTTTCTCTTACTTCATCAGGAATAGCATCAAGGTCCGCCATAAAATCATTTTCTTCGGTTAGAGGTGCGAGATAAAGCTCAGCACCTGCTAAATGGGCACAGGCAGAATAAATCGGATAGCCAGGATTCGGAGCAATTAGGTAATCTCCTTTATCTAAATAGGCTAACGCGATATGTGCAAGGCCATCCTGGGATCCCATGAGCTGAAGCACCTCGTGGGGTTGAACGACAACATCATATCGATTTTGATAAAATGCGCTGACAGCCTCTTTGAATTCTTCGCTACTAGTGATGGTATACCCATAGCTATCAGGACGCTGCACTTCTTTTGCTAGAGCTTCTCTTATAAAGTCAGGAGGAGGAAGGTCCGGACTTCCAATACTAAGGTCGATTAAATGATGACCTTGTTTGATTTTTTCTGCTTTTTTAAAAGCCATGTCACTGAATACACTTGTGGCAAGTTGATTTAATTTGATCGAAGGGTTTATCATTTGAACGCTCCTATAACTTCTAATTAAGTCTATTTTAATGGAAAAATAAAGAGAACAACAATAAAAAACCTTTGAATGTGAAATCATTCAAAGGCATTTCAAACTATATTAAATGCTAGTCATAATGAATTTGCGTGCCATGTTCATAGCTGGCATCATGCTTAAAGCCACCGCGTGCTTCAATTTCCTTAATGATTTCACGGTGTATTGTTACGCCCTCAGAGTTTAAATAAGGGGTCACTTGCTGTAAGTTTTTATGAAAGTAAGCAAGCTCTTTGTCTGTCCAATCTTTTTTGGACATCATCGTTAGTTCTGTCATATCTCGACCGACATACATGAGGTCAGCCTCCTTATGTTCAATGTATGATTAGTGTTTCTAGGAAGAAGGCTCTCTATACGATATAATAGGACTGGTATATATAGTAGGAGTGTGGAAAGGAAGGATAACCATGGAACAAAAAGTAGCACTTGTCACCGGAAGTAGTCGTGGCATCGGAAAAAAAATTGCGCTAAATTTAGCTGAAAAAGGATATGACATTGTCATTAATTATGCAAGAAGTAAAAAGGCGGCTCAAGAAACAGCTGCCGAAATTGAAGCACTTGGAAGAAAAGCACATATCATCAAAGCAAATGTGGGCAAGCCTGAGAAAATTAAGGAAATGTTTGCAGAAATTGATGAAGTATTTGGGCGTTTAGATATATTGGTAAATAACGCAGCCTCTGGTGTTTTGCGTCCTGTAATGGAATTAGAAGAAAGCCATTGGGATTGGACGATGGATATTAATAGTAAGGCGTTACTATTCTGTGCTCAAGAAGCGGCAAAACGAATGGAAAAAGTAGGTGGGGGTGCGATCGTAAGTTTAAGCTCGTTAGGCTCCATCCGCTATTTGAAAAATTACACGACAGTTGGTGTATCAAAAGCAGCGGTTGAGGCGCTTACGAGATATTTAGCGGTTGAATTAGCTCCAATGAACATTGTCGTCAATGCGGTGTCTGGCGGAGCCGTTGATACTGATGCTCTAAGTCATTTTCCAAACCGAGAAGAGTTATTGAATGATGCCGCAGCAAGGACACCTGCAGGACGCATTGTTGAACCAGATGATCTTGCTAATGCGGTCATGTTCTTATTGTCCGAACAAGGAAAAATGATACGTGGTCAAACGATAATTGTTGATGGCGGAATTTCCTTATTAACCTAATTATTTTTTTTGGATAAAAGATGAGCCTCCGGGAGACATTATTGTTGTGGAGGTGATACCAATGGCAAAACAAAACAAAGCTTCTCAAACAAACGCACAAGAGGTTAGAAGACAAAACCAAGCTTCTATCCAAGGACAAAGCCAAAACACTGAATTTGCGAGTGAGACTGATGCTCAACAAGTACGTCAACAAAACCAACAATCAGCTCAACGCAAAAACCAACAACAATAATGTAGTAACTCTCAAAGGGGTAGGCACTTTCTGGGTGAGAACCAGAGGGTGCTTGCCTTTCTATTTACTGTTCCTATAAACAAAAAAAATATACATACAAATGCATTCACTTCGGTCATGAAAGAAACTAAAAAATGGTGAAGACCGCCTTTTTTAGTTTCTTTTTGCATCGAAGTGTTTTTTTATTAATCCAAGACTTCTGCCTTTTTTTCGATGATAAGGTTTTCAAAATGTTTGAGAAGAGGGTATAATAGAAAAGATAGGTAATGTTTACTAACTGTAAAAAGTGAAGGTTTGAAAGGAGAATCTCTCCATGTTTTGGAAAAAGAAAAAAGAGGAAGTGGAAGAGCCGGAAGTCGATCTATCGATTGAAGATGTGAGACAAGTTATTATGGAAGCAGCTTCTGATTTACCTCTTGCTATTTCTTTACGCTCACTCGTGAATGATGATTACTCCATCGATTTTTCCTTGTTAAAAAGTAAGATTAAAGGTGTTCCAAGTCAGCCATTTTATATGTCTAAGGAAACCTTTGAGGTGTTTGAGGCACCTGAACAAGCAAAGCTGTTAGATGATGTACAGCGGGCAGTGGACCAATTTGTAAAAGAAAAAGACGAGTTACCCGTGATTCCAGGAGACCCGCATCGAAAGATAAGTTATTTTATGATAAAGGATTATTTGCATGGTACACCACAGGAAACAACATATTTATCCAAACATGATAACTTGGTAACTCATCGACGTCCAATAAATTAGGGAAGGAGAAAATAATGAGTTTCCCCAGAGCTGGAAGCCTAATTCAAGTCCAGAGTTATAAACACAATGGACTGATACATCGCACATGGGAGGAAACGGTAGTCTTGAAGGGGACGTCAAAAGTTGTGATCGGTGGAAATGACCGTATTCTTGTAAAAGAGGCGGACGGAAGACAATGGCGTACGAGAGAGCCTGCAATTTGTTATTTTGACTCACAGCACTGGTTTAATATGATCGGTATGATACGGGCTGATGGGATTTATTATTATTGTAACTTAGGCTCGCCCTTTACTTGGGACGAAGAAGCATTGAAATACATTGATTACGATTTAGACATTAAAGTATTCCCTGATATGACGTACAAACTCCTAGATGAAGATGAATATGCACTTCATAGTAAACAAATGAACTATCCACAACCCATTGATGCTATATTGAAACGCAGTGTCGATGAATTAATATCGTGGATTCACCAACGAAAAGGACCGTTTGCACCGCAATTTGTAGAGATGTGGTACGAGAGGTTCTTACAATATCGAATTTAAGCGAGGGTGGGGCAAAAGGTTGATTTTGTCCTACCCTCTTCTTTTTGGTATACAATAGAATAAGAAGTGAATTCTACATAAAGACAAAATAAAAAAGGGAGAGGTTTGATGGGGAGCGTTCGCAGATATTTACAGTTTGTCAAACCTTATAGGAAAGTAATTATTGGAACGATTGCAGTTGGGATTGTAAAGTTTGGAATCCCACTTTTGACTCCACTCGTTCTCATGCACATTATTGATAATATCATTTTAAATAATGACCTAACATCAGAAGAACAAGTCCGGCAGTTACTTTATATTATGGGTGGTATGTTTTTTTTATTTATTATTGTGAGGCCACCTGTTGAATACTATCGACAATACTTAGCGCAATATACGGCAAGTCGAATTTTATATGACATCCGTGACCAATTATTTACCCACATTCAAAAACTAAGCTTGAAATTTTATTCCAACCGCAAAGTCGGTGAAATTATTTCACGTGTCATCCATGATGTTGAACAAACAAAGACGTTTGTCATTACGGGATTGATGAACATCTGGCTTGATATGCTTACGATTATCTTTGCAATTGCGATTATGCTTTATATGGATGTCTGGTTGACACTAGTCGCGATATCGATGTTTCCGATTTACGCCTTCTCGATAAAATACTTCTACGGGAGACTTCGGAATTTAACTCGTGTCCGTTCGCAAGCACTAGCAGAAGTACAAGGACACCTCCATGAGCGCGTGCAAGGAATGAATGTTATTCGCAGCTTTGCACTAGAAGAATATGAACAAGGACAGTTTCAAAAAAGAAATGAAAACTTTTTAACGAAAGCTTTAGACCAGACTCGTTGGAATGCCAAAACCTTTGCTGTCGTTAACACGGTTACTGATATTGCTCCACTTCTTGTTATTTTAGTATCCGGTTATTTCGTTCTACAAGGGAATCTCCAGCTAGGGCAAATGACTGCGTTTGTCTTATACATGGACCGCTTGTACAATCCGTTACGACGATTAATTAATTCATCAACGACACTCACACAATCTCTAGCCTCGATGGACCGAGTGTTTGAATTTGTTGATGAAAAGTATGACATCGTTGATAAAAAGGATGCGATAGCATTAAAGCAAACGGCGGGCAAGCTCCAGTTTGACCATGTTTCTTTTACTTACAATGAAGGAGAAGAAGCGGTCATAAAAGACTTCACCTTAGATGTGAAACAAGGCGAAACGATTGCGTTTGTTGGTATGAGTGGCGGTGGAAAAAGTACAGTCGTTGGTCTCATTCCTCGGTTCTACGATGTAACCGAAGGGCGTATTCTTTTGGACGGACGAGACATTCGTGACTATGAAGTCCATACACTTCGCGATAACATTGGCATGGTGCTACAGGATAACATTCTTTTTAGTGATTCCGTTCGAATGAACATTCTCATGGGAAACCCAGAAGCAACTGACGAACAAGTGGTTGAAGCAGCAAAAGCGGCTAATGCAAATGAGTTTATAATGAATTTATCTCAGGGCTATGACACCGAAGTCGGAGAACGAGGAGTTAAGCTATCCGGAGGGCAAAAGCAACGAATCGCAATCGCCCGCGTATTCTTGAAAAATCCTCCAATTCTGATCTTTGATGAAGCAACATCCGCTCTCGACTTAGAAAGTGAGCAATATATCCAGGATGCACTCGAAACCCTTGCAAAGGACAGAACAACCTTTATCGTTGCTCATCGTTTATCGACGATTACCCATGCAGACCGAATCGTCGTCATTGAAAACGGGCGCATCTCAGAAATTGGGAACCACGAAGAATTAATGAAAAAGCAAGGAAGCTATTATAACTTGTACCAAGTACAGCAATTGTAAAACGAAAGACCAAATCATTACGGTGGTTTGGTTTTTTGTTTTTTTTTGCTAAAGTACTATTTTCATAGGTGAATTACGAAGATGGACTAAGTAAATGACAGGGCAAGCGCGAAAGTAGAGGGATGAGTCCAATAACGAATGGAATACGGACAGGGCCAGCACGAAAGAAGGGGGATGAGTCCGATACCGAATGGAATACGGACAGGGCAAGCACGAAAGTAGCGGGGTGAGTCCGAAAGACTGAATTACAGAATATCCTACTCTTACAATTGAAAGGAAAAAAACAGATTATTGTCGAATTAGTTGTAAGCCCTTGTAATGCCGCTTTATATCCATATAAAGAGTGGAGTCAAAAAATATGAAAAAACATGTTGCCTTACTCTTTAGCTTACTCATACTCTTGGTGTTAACTGCATGTACAGTGCAAATTAATCGTAATTCTAGCGAGGAGCCCCATATTTATGTGGAAGGCGTGAAAAACGTTGATGTACTTAATACTCATGGAAATATTGAAGGGATAGAAAGAATGAGTAGTTTTTATACCAACGTTCAAAATGGAGTGGCTTCCAAATTGAGAGTTGTTCATTATACACTTGAGGGCGACCCGATCATTACAGATTTAATATATAATGGGAAAACACTTGAAGTAAAGAAAGATTACACACATGATAAATTTGGAAATCCAACAATTCATAGGGATAGCTGTGGAACCCTCATTGAGGAAGTGAATCCTTTGAATACCGCATACATTGCCGTCGATTGTAATGAGGGATTTAATGGGTTACACGAAATCTTGTATATAAACTACAAAATGAACAATGTACAAAATCTTTTTGAATTTACTTTGGTATACGGTGCTAATGGTGAATATGAAATCAATTCACAAAACGAAGCTATCATAGATAATGTCAAACAAGAGGTCTACAAAAAGTTGATGTTTGGTAACTATTTTTACGAAAAAGAGCTGGAGGCATCATGTGATACTGGGGATACATTTAATTATTCACTAGAGGTGCTCATTAATCGAGGCCCTTTTAAGCTCCAGTGGAGTGAATGTGACGATAGCTTGGATGCAGAAAGGCTTACGACGATTGCAAAATACATTATCGAACAAGCTGAACAGGAACAAAAAGAACATTCCCCAATGACAGTTCAAGGTTATGTGTTAGAAATAACTGATAATGAACTGTTAATTGGAGAGGGGCTTACCATGTTAGACTACGATTGGGTAGTTGAAGAATTACCGCAAATCAATTTCAAAAACTCTATTTTTGAGTTTACTTACTTATCAGGAGCAAATACAACAGAATTTACACCTGGTGATAAAATTGTGGCGACGATAGAAGGAAGCAAAACCGACTCCAAGCCAGCAAGAGCAGTAGTCAAGGATATTAAGAAGATAGAAGTATACTAGTTTGCCGGTACTCCAATGCTAGATTTTTTGACTACATTGGTAATGGTCTTGTTGAGTAAATTAATTATATTAAACCAGCCAAAGATAAAGGGTGAGAAGGTATTGAAAAAAATTAGTGTAGTCTTCATTTGTTTTTTGATTTTATTAGCTTACACTAATACGGCGTTTGCTACTTCTTGCGCCTATATTCAATTACCGAAAGAAGAATTGAAACAAGCTGATGTTGTGTTTAAAGGGGAATTAACATTAAACCAAAACCATAGACTACAATTCGATGTAGAAAAAGTGTGGGCTGGAGACAGTGTGGAAGATAGCATTTCAATAGAAGATAATATTTGGATTGAGCCGGTCCTTGGAAATGAATATATTATTTTTGCTGAATCAAAAAGAGGTAAACTTTCCCCTATGGGTTGTGGAAACTCAGGTTTTGCGACAGAAGGACTTGAGTTGATACTAGATGAAGAATTAATGGAACATAACGAATCATATATATATTTTCTTAGTATCGGAATAATTGTCGTTCTAGTTGGTATCTTTCTTTATTGGATACTAAAAAGACTGAGAGAAACGGAGTAACAAAATCGGAGTGATTCAATTTGAAAAGCATTTATGTTGTTAGGCATTGTGAAGCTGAAGGTCAGCCAGCAGAAGCACCACTAACGGAAAGCGGTGTAAAGCAAGCCGATGATTTAGTTGATTTCTTTAAAAATAAAAAAGTGGAACGTATCATATCAAGTCCATACAAACGCGCAATTCAAACGATACAACCACTTGCCAATCAATTACAACTCGAAATAGAAAAGAATCCTTTACTCAAAGAGCGAGAATTAAGTACAGATTCTTTTCCAGATTGGTTAGAAAAATTAAAAACAACCTATGATGATTTGGATTTGAAATTCAAAGGTGGAGAATCGAGTTCAGAGGCTGCAAATCGAATCAAAAAAGTTGTCGATGAAATCGGCAAGAGTAAGCCTGATCATACAATCATTGTGACCCATGGTAACATAATGTCATTATTATTAAATCATTATGACTCGCAATTTGGGTTTGATAGATGGGCCAATTTAAGTAATCCTGATGTATATCTTTTAAAAATAGATGAGAATGAGGTTGCTTTTGAGAGAGTATGGAGCTAAGCAAAAAAATGGGGCTGGGACAGAACTAGCTAAAACATCTGCACTGGCGTCACTCGCCACAAAACCCTTTGTGAGAACCCCACTCACTTCAGCAAGTTGTGAAAAAAAACTCACAACTTGCTTTAAAAGATAGTGGCGGTTTCGCACATTGCTAAGAGGGCACTAAAAAAGTTAAAAAAGCTAACTGTTTCAGTGCCCTCAAAATACAACCTTTTGTCTCACCCTCAATATAGTTAATTCGCTTTTCTTCCGAATGCGTACATGAATGAACATGATTCATATCGATTTGGGTCTGCGCAGAACTCAGGAATATACTTTGAAACTAATTCATTTCGTTCTTTTTCTGTTAGTAAGCCTTCTTCAACAAATCGCTTTCCTTCATCATCTGCGAGAGCAAACTTCAGTAATATTGGAATGTCTGCATCTTGTCTATTTTCATTTAGATAATCACTTGTTTGAATTATTATTTTTACATCACTTACACTGTTTTCTGAAGTAAAAAATGAATAGAGCTTTCTTCCAATCGTACGGTCTGTACCATGTAACGAGGCATGTTTTATATTTGCTTGAATTAATGTAGAAAGTTCATCGCCATGTGGATGGAATACCTGTGTACCATCGTCTATTTCAACGGCGCAAATTACTCCACCTGGTTTACAGACTCTTGTCATTTCTCTAATAATTTCATTTGGATTAGAGTTATGCATTAACACAAGACGTGTATAGACAAAATCAAAAGTATTATCTGAGAATGGCAAAGCAGTTGCATCGCTATGAACAAACGTAATCGATTCTTTATGAGAATGTTGAGTCCTAGCAGTGTCTAATATTGCGGTACTATTATCCACTCCAATAAATTCCGTCTCGGGCAAACAATCGGAAATTAAGTTAACCATTGCTCCCGTTCCACAACCTACATCTAGTACTTTTCTGGCGCCGTATAAACCATTTTCAAGAAATAGATTTATGAGCACTTGGAAATGGCTTTCAACATTTTCTGTTAATCTTTTTACCTCAGATTTCATTTGCTCTGGTTTGAATTGGTCAAATTGATATGATTTGTTCAATTTCATTTCCCCTTTCAAAAATAAAGAGGCAAGGGAAAATATCCCTTACCTCTGCCCAGGCGAACGGCATTATAAATATGTGCTTCCTCGTGGTTTTCCACGTTTTCGCCAGTAACACATATCAAGTATTTGTAAATATAGTCTAAAATAAATTCTATTTCAAGTCAATAAAAAGGAAATTAATGTATATGAAAAGGACTTTCTATTAACCTAGTAGAATAGTATCTATTGAGATGAGTTTAGTTTAGAAGAGAAAGGTTGAGCTGAGTTGAAGAATGAGATAAGTAGATGTAAGGGTGTATTATTTGATTTAGATGGTACGCTAATCAACAGTGAATGGTTAGGTACAGAATCCTATAATTACGGAGTCCAGAAAATACTAAACAGAGAACTGACCGAGAGTGAGAAGCAATTTTTAGTAGGAAAGCCATTTAATGCATTACATGTTTTGTTTCCCTCTTTAACAGAAAGAGAAACAGAAGAGATAATAGAGGAAACATTACGTTATTATCGCAAGTATCATCTTCAAATTAAAGAATATGCAGGAATAAAAAAGATGCTTCAAAGCCTTAAGGATAGAGGATATAAATTAGGGCTGGTTACAGCTAAATTAAAAAGCAATGCTTTTAAGGAACTAGAAAACACTGGTTTGCTTCCCTATTTTGAAGTGGTTATGGGAAAGGAAGATTGCATCGAGTTTAAACCAAGTCCAGTTCCATTACTGCAGCTGGCTAAAAGACTTAATCTTAAACCAGCTGAATGTTTATATATTGGAGACCAACCAACTGATATACAAGCAACACATTCCGCAAATATGATTAGTGTTGCAGCACTTTGGGGGGAAGGGAACTATGAGAGATTAATTCCTGTTAAACCAGATTTTATATTTGAGAAACCAGAACAATTAACAAAATTGTTAACATAAAAACTAGTGTAACTTTCAAATTTAGGAGGTGACCAAGATGTTTAAAGCAGGTATTGAAACTCACACGTATCTAACTATTTTAGAAACAAGACACGCAGATGAATTGTATAGTTTAATTGCCGCTAGTCGAGATAGTTTAGGGCAATGGCTTGGCTTTCCTGAAAATACAAATGAGGTACAAGATACAAAGGCTTTTATTGAAAAATCCTTACATAGATTCTCCGAAAATAATGGTTTTTGGGCTGGGATATGGCACAAAGATAAAATTGTAGGCTCCATAGGGTATTTGTATATAGATTGGAACAATCAAAAGACAGAAATAGGATACTGGCTAGGAAAAGATTATGAAGGATTGGGTTTAGCAACAAAGGCTTGCCGTTTATTCATTGAACATGCATTTCGGGAGTTGCAACTAAACAAAGTAGAAATCAATGTAGCGCCTGAAAATGTTAAGAGTAGAGCAATTCCAGAACGCTTAGGGTTTACGAAAGAAGGAACCATCAGAAATTATGAATTACTACATGGAAAATATCTCGATAGAACGATATATGGGCTTTTAAAAGAGGAATGGATTGAAAAATAAAGAGAATGGCGGTGTGTCATGAACAAAGGAACAATCATTATTTTAAATGGAACATCAAGTTCTGGTAAGACGAGCATTTCTGAAAAGATGAAGGAGTTAATTACTGAACCTTGCGCGTATGTCAGCCTTGATGATTTTGTTGGCATATATCAAGAAAAATACCTCCATTACTTTACAGCTAGAAAAGAGGTAATAAAGGACACCCTGTTAGACGATGCTTCAATGTTGATTATTAATAAAATACTTTCGTTAATGCATTCTTCAATTGCAGGGTTCTCTTTGCTAGGGTATACAGTAATTGTAGATACTGTCTTACAAGAAAAATCTTTTTTAGAAGAGTTATTAAAGGAGTTAACGAATTTCCCTGTTTTTATTATTGGTGTACACTGTCCGCTTGAAGAATTGGAAAAAAGAGAAATTGCTCGAGGAAATAGAGAAATAGGTCTTGCAAAATTTCAATATGACCTAGTTCATAATAATAGAATATACGATTTTGAAGTAGATACTTTTGCTAACAATTCAACAGAATGCGCGTTGGAAATTACACAGTTTCTAGAAGGTAATGAACCATATGCTTTTGATGAAATGAGAAACCGTTTGAATAAAGAATACTCAGAACTCTAAATATGATAGCTCTTTTTCACTTATTTATTTAGGAGATGACTGGAAATCTATTTTTAGTGGTTTTTTTATCTCGATTTGGATAATTTATAAAAGATAATAATTCAAACCGAGGTGAAGGCCACATGGTATCAAGACGGCACGTTATATTTAATCTCATCATTATCATCTTACCTTGGATATCGGTACTATTTCTAGGGAAGCGTTATATCAAACGATTTTTTTTAGCGAGTTCTATCATAGGTGTCTATGAAATAGGAAGTCATGTTCATGGACGTAAACAAAAATTCTGGGAATTTAATGATAAACCTAAATCATTTATAAGGGATGAACTTCCTTTTGATATTGGTCCCTATATACCGCTTTCGATGTGGATATTAAAATTTTCATATGGTAACTTTAAAAAATATGTAGTTACCAATGTTATCGCTAATGGAGTTTTTGCATTTGTTTTAATGCCGTTTCTTAAAAAAATCAAAATAATCCGTTTGCGCAGATTAAATTATATTCAATTTTTTATCTACATACACTACAAAGCTTATCTTTTGTATGGGATGCAATATTTATTAGAAAAAAGTAGGATTAAATAGGATTGGCACTTAGCGGTACTTAACGTAAAAAACGTCTCTACTATTTGTAGAGACGTTTTTTACGTTGTTGATAGTACTCTAATACTAGTGGATTTGAGGGATGCTACAAAAATATTTAAAACCACTAATGTTTATAATTAATCTTTGTATAGATATGGTAATATTAAAAGATATTTGAAATGTTGATGAACCAATGTTTAGTAAGTGGCTGGAACAACGGAACGGTTTACTTAAAACGATAAAACAAAAGGGAGATCTATTTATGTTTGATTACTCGTTGCCTAATGTGGGAAGTTTTGTTCTTGGCTTAATTGCATGGATACTACCAATTGTCATTCTCGCAGATTCTACAAAAAAAAATCAAAAGAAGTGGTTGGTTGTTCTTCTTTTTATTAGCTTTAGTGCTTGTGCCATTGCGGTATGCTTCCAGCTTATCTATTCTTTTTACCTCGTAACGATTGAGGATTGGGGTGCTTTGATGGACACTGCAGGTGGTGTGGCGTTTGCCGCTGCTTTTCTAGTCATTGTTACAATTGTATTGAATGCATTGGCCCTAATTGCTTATCGGAAAAGAACAACAACATAAGGGAAAGGAAGCGCATAAATGAATATACGAAACGTAACAGCTTCTGATTATAATGTGATTTCACCGTTGCTTAATGAATGGTGGGGTGGCAGGAATGTGTCTAATATGTTGCCTAAATTATTCTTCGATCATTTTAACAATACAAGTTTTGCCTATGAAAAAGATGGTCATATCCTTGGGTTTCTTATTGGTTTTTTATCTCAATCTGAGACAGATACTGCCTACATCCACTTTGTGGGTGTTCATCCTGAACATCGCCACCTTCATATAGGAAGGCAACTTTATCATGAGTTTTTTAACATGGTAAAAAAGAATAATAGACAAATCGTTCGAGCAGTAACGTCACCCGTCAATAAAGGTTCGATTGCATATCATACAAAGATGGGATTTGACATTGAAAAGGGAGACAAAGAAGTAGACGGAGTATCCGTATTTTCAAATTATGATGGACCAAATCAAGATAGAGTTTTGTTTGTTAAGAGTCTAAAAGGAGAGTTACAACAGGGCATCTAATTTGAAGAAAGATTGTATTTTTTAGTAATAGAAAACTTAAGAATACGGAAGTGTTATAGTTATGAATCATTCATTACAATCGGATTGTTCAAGTTGTTTTGGATTATGCTGTGTCGCTTTGCCTTATGCAAAATCTGCAGACTTCCCTCTGAATAAAGACGGAGGAGAACCTTGTAGGAACTTATTAGACGATAACCGCTGCAAGGTACATAGTGAGTTAAGAACAAAAGGCTTTTGTGGTTGTGTTTCATATGAGTGCTTTGGTGCAGGACAGCATGTCTCGCAATCTGTTTTTCAGGGCCAAGATTGGAGAACAAGTCCAGAGCTTAGAGAAGAGATGTTTTCGGTATTTCCGATCATGCAACAAATCCACGAAATGCTATGGTATTTAAGGCAAGCACTCAGTTTGAAAGAAACCGAAGACATCCACTCAGATTTGCAAAATATATATGAAGCCACCTTAGAGCTAACTAGAAAATCCCCAAAAGACATACTTCTCATCGACCTCCATCACCATAGAAGCAACGTAAATGCGCTACTCATCCAAACAAGTGAGTTATATCGAAAAGATTGTATGAACAATGAACAAAGGAACAAGAACAAAGAATTTATAGGGGCTAACCTTAAAGGCACAAATTTCCACGGTTTTAATTTTAGAGGGAAGATGATGATAGCAGCTAACTTTAGTCATGCGAATGTAAGTAAAGCGGATTTTATTGGCGCTGACCTCAGGAATGCTGACCTTAGCCATGCAAACCTATCAGGAGCCATCTTTCTTACACAATCTCAAATCAACTCTGCAAAAGGAAATAAACATACGAAACTACCTAGCTTTTTAAGAAGACCTGAACACTGGGTTACCTAATCCAAAAATAAAAACAAAGTAGTAGGAGGTCATTGAAATCGGTACTTATAAGATCATTTTATTTGATTTAGATGGAACGCTATCAGACCCAAAGGAAGGCATCACTAAGTCTGTTCAGTATGCGCTAGCAAAAATGGGGATTCAAGAGCCTAATCTTGATAAACTAGAATGTTTCATTGGGCCACCATTACAAGTATCATTTGAGGAATATTATCATTTCGAAAAAAAAGAAGTACAACAAGCCATCGATTCATATCGAGAGAGATTTAAAGAAAAAGGGATGTTTGAGAATGAATTGTATTCAAATATTCCGTCTCTCTTACAATCTTTAAAAGAACAGGGATTTACTTTAGTAGTTGCAACCTCTAAACCTACTGTTTTTGCAGAGCAAATCCTAACCTATTTTGAGATAGAACAGTATTTCGAACATGTGGTAGGAAGTAACCTTGACGGCACAAGAACGTCAAAAACAGAAATCATTCAATTTATACTAGATATGTATAAAGAACATAACCGCAGTGACTTTGTCATGATTGGAGATAGAAAACACGATATGATTGGTGCCAATAATACCGGAATTGCTTCGATAGGGGTTACTTACGGTTATGGTTCATTTGATGAATTAACCCAAACTAACCCTACGTATATTGTCAAAAGTGTTATTCAATTAAAAGAGATTTTAGTAGGGAATTGAGGAGAAAAGCTATGAATATTAACACTGAAAGACTTTTGATTCGTGATTTTCAACTAGAGGATTGGAAATCTGTTTTAGACTATACATCTGATAGTGATGTTATGAAATTTATACCTGAAGGTGTTTTTACAGAAAAAAATGTAAAAAATTTTATAAACAGTAATATGGGAGAAAATGCAGAAAAGTTTCCTGTAATACGAAAAGAAGATAACGTGCTTATTGGTCATATGGTTTTTTATAAGTGGTATGGTGAAGGAACCTATGAAATCGGTTGGGTGTTTAATTCGAAGTATCACAATCATGGATTTGCCACAGAGGCTGCCCGTGCTATTTTAAAATACAGTTTTGAAACGATGAAGGTTCATCGAATCATTGCCACTTGTCAGCCTCAAAACACGGCTTCTTATCGAGTGATGGAGAAGATTGGAATGAGAAGAGAAGCACATTTTAGGAAGTGTATGCCAGCTAATTTTAAAAAAGGTAATCATGAATGGTGGGATGAATATTTTTATGCGATTTTAGAAGAAGAGTGGAAATAGGACCAGTCCATTTTTGAAGGAGATATTGAGTTTGTAAGTATATTCTAATAGGGATATCCAGTAGGAGGGAAACTTATGAGTGACATCATTAATTACTATAGCCAGTTTGATGAGTGGGGAAGGCTTGACCGAGAACCGGTAGAATTTCAAGTGAATTGGCATTACATTAAAAAGTATCTGCCAAAGACGGGACATATACTAGATAACGGAGCAGGACCAGGTAAATACGCATTACAGCTTGCCAAAGAGAGGTATCAAGTCACATTGACTGACCTTACACCAAGGTTGGTTGAAATTGCAGAAAACAAGGAAAAAGAATGGAAGCTAGAAAAACAATTCAATGGATTTTTTGAGGCAGATGCTAGAGACCTAAGTAGATTTACCGATGAACAGTTTGATGCCTCATTAATGCTTGGGCCTATGTATCACTTACAGGAAGAAAAAGACCGAATAAAAGCAGTGAAAGAATTAAATCGAGTGACGAAAAAAGGTGGGGTTGTATGTGTAGCCTTCATGCCAAGAGTAAGGCACATTCTGACCTCTCTCATAGCTCCTGAATTCTGGAAACCGAATGATAATATGGATACAATTATTCAGTTTTCTCACTCAGGTTGTTTCAATCATTCCGATGAGGGACGTTTTACTGGGGCGTATTATTATAACATTAAAGATATAAATCCATTTATGGAAGAGCTAGGCTTTGAAACGTTACAATTGCTAGGGTCGAATGTAGGCGCGATATTAAACAATGAGAGCTGGGATTATTGGAGAAACAAGGGGGAGGAAGAAGTTGCTAAAATCATATCCTTCCTAAAAGAAGCTGCAACAGACCCTTACACTCTTGGGATATCGTCACACTTGTTATATATAGGCAGAAAAAAGTAACAATGACTTCTAAATAAGTCTAGGGGAGTGTTTGCATGAATGATAATAGCCATATAAGACTCGTTGATTTACAAAACTATGTATCTATTGTCTTTGGTTCTGAATATAAGATTAAAGAAGTTTCAAAACTATACGGCGGAGCTCAAAAAACAGTGTACAAGATAGACTGTAGCAATCACTTTTCATGCATTTTGTATGTATGGGACATCTCTGAAAATTATTTTAAAGAGGAAAAGGCAAATGAACATGACAATGAGCGTTCATTTGGAAGTGATTTGTTCCAAATAAATAATCAGTATTTACGCAAACAGGGAATTACAACACCCATCCTTTATCACATGAATGATAAAAAAGACGAGTACCCATTTGATTTTGCTTTTGTTGAGTACATTGAAGGAGAAAAGCTAGAATCCTATCTTACAAACACGCCGCTTGACCATAGCCAGGAAGATTTGCTCAGTAGAGTAGGAGCTATGATTCAAAAAATGCATTCGATAAAAAGAGATACATATGGCAACTTACTCAGTAATGAAACATCAAAAGGCCATTGTCATCAAATTCAATTTAACAATGCAAAAGACCAATTACTGTATGCCTCCCAGTACCTAGATTCATATAAAAATAATGTTGCAAAACTAAATGAAGTGTTACACAAACTTGAGTCCTTACTAGTACCTAGAGACGAATATGGATTTGTTCATTGGGAACTTGGACCAGACCATGTTTTAGTTAATGAAAGGATGGAACCATACCTCATCGATATTGAAGGAGCTAAATTTTTTGATATCGAGTATGAACATAGCTTTTTAGAATTTAGATTTGATGAACAATACAACTACTTTAAAAACAATAGTCTCGACCAAAACAGAATGCGTTTTTATCGGTTTTATCATCACATTGCGCTAACTACGGGCGGCTTGAAACTGTTACATCGCGGATTTCCAAACCAGAAGTTTGCAAAATCATTAATCGATTATCACTCTAAGCTTGCATTACAATATGTAGAACACCAATCATCATTTTGATAGTATATAAACACTAATAGATAGGGAGATTATAAATGGACTTATTATTTTTAATATTAATATTTACTAGCTTATTTGCAATTTATGATTCAATTAGAAGGGTAAATAATAATATTCTTAATCAAACAGAGGAATTAAAGAAAATAAGGGAAGCAATAGAGGAAAACAATAAAAAATAGATGTAATACGAAAGACAATACATTCCTGGGGGGGTGCACACATGAGAAGTGAAAAAGAAATGTTTGATTTACTTTTAAGTGTAGCTGAAAAGGATGAACGAATTCGATCGGTGTATATGAACGGTTCCAGAACGAATCCCAATGTTCAAAAGGATATGTTTCAAGATTACGATATTGTTTATGTGGTCACCGAAATAAGTTCTTTTATAAAGGATAAGACATGGATAAGGCACTTTGGGGAATTAATTATGATGCAAGAACCTGATAAAAATACGTTTGGTGAGGCAGCTGAACTAGATGTCACAAAATCTTATGGGTTTCTAATGCTGTTTACCGATGGAAATCGCATCGACCTTCGCTTCCAAACAAAAGAAGAGATGGTTGAAGAGTACAAGGAAGACAAACTCACTCTACCATTAATGGATAAAGATAATATTCTACCAGAAATCCCGCAACCTACCGATATCGATTATCATGTGAACATCCCTACTAAAGAGGAGTTTGATAGTTACACTAATAACTTTTGGTGGTGTTTACAGAACGTCGCCAAAGGAATATGGCGTGATCAACTTCCCTATGCAAAACTAATGTTTGAATATACCACAAGAGAATCGTTGGATAAAATGGTGTGCTGGTGGATAGGAATACAACATGACTTTAAAGTTTCCACAGGATTTTTAGGAAAGTATTTTAAAAAACATCTTCCTGAATCTTATTGGAGCATGTATGAGAAAACATATTCTACCGCTAATTATGAGGAATTCTGGGAATCCATTTTTATAACATGTGACCTGTTTAGAATTTTATCACAAACAGTCGCTGACCATTTCCAGTACACATATCCTATTGAGGATGACAACAACATGATCGAGTATCTCAAACAAGTAAGAGATTTACCTTCAAACGCGAAGGATATCTTTTAGGTTTACCTGGCTGACAATAAAAATAAGAGGGGTTGATAAAATGACAGTCGGTATAGATTTTTGGATAGTTAATACAGAAAAATCGGTGAAATTCCCTGAGACATTACACCATTATCTTGCGAAGAAAAAAGAGGGAATGGTTACTTTTGATTTGCTTATAGAATTAGACCCTTATGGCAATAGATGGTTTCACACCGAGGATATAATACGACTAATAAACATAAGCAATATGTTGGTGGATGAATTTATTTCTACTTGGGGTGATGCTGAAGGTACGTGGAAAGCATTTGGTGATACCTATAAGATGGATAAAGAAGTTAGAGATTTCGCTAATGATTTACGAGAACTATGTACAGAAGCTTTAGAACAAAAAAATTCAATAAAAGCACTCGGTGACTGATGTCTGTTGTTTGGTGCGGAGGTATGTCTACCGCAGAAATACTAAAGTCTTTGTCCCAAAAAGACTTTATGTAATGTATGAACGATGATTGAATCACCTTTTGTTCTAACGAAAATTGGTGAAAAGAGGTAATGAAGTGAGGGTAAATGAATGACCAGAAAAATTATTTCAAGTCAGTGGGATACGGAAAGACTCGTGATAAAAGACCTGTTAGAAGAAGATATTGAAACTATGCAAAAGCTTTATGAACAAGGAAGTTACAGACACAAATGGGATGGTCAAACGTTAGATAAGGAATATGTATATCGATGTTTTACCGTTGGCGATTTACCACCAAACGGGAGTAAAGAGAACTTTAAAATTCAGGCCATACATAGGAAAGATACAAATAGTATAGTTGGAATACTCACATCCTATCATGGCTTTCCAAACGCAAAGACGTTCTATATCAATTATCTCTACATTGACCAAAAGGAACAAAAACAAGGATTCGGTAGAGAAGTAATAACTAGACTACTAGATATGGTAAAGGAAAACGAATATGTTGAAGTACGAGCAAATGTGGCATTAAAAAACTGGACAGCTTTAAGATTTTGGACAAGCCTTGGTCTAAATAAGATTAATGGAATATTCGGAGACAAAGAACTATCACCGGACTCTTTTGCAGACGTAGAGTTATGTAAGGAATTATAAGTTGTCTTTTCCTATAGTAGCTTTTGTTTAACAAAGTATTAGTTTTGAATATAAGGTAGTGGAGGAGAACAAAATGAATAATGTTCAACGGAAAACGTGGAGTGAGAACCATAAAAGGTTTAGAGAAATACTAACCAAACCAGAAGAACACAAAGAAGCCATACAATTATGTTTAACCTTACATTCCTTTCTACATTCAACTTCCGTAAGTAATAGCACTGAAGGTACCTTAGCAGATGAAATCGTAAGCAACTTGGATGAAAAAACATGGAGACAATATCCAGTGACGATGCCAAATACAAGAAATTCGATTGCGTGGCATTTATGGCATATTACCCGTATTGAAGACATGACTATGAATCTGTTAGTAGCTGATGATCAGCAAGTTCTTCATAGTTCAAACTGGCTTGAAAAAATGAAAATTTCCTATACGCATTCTGGTAATGATATGAGTGAAGAAGAGATTGCTGTGTTAAGCTCAAAAATCGATTTTCACTCCTTATTAGAATATAGAGAAGAAGTAGGTAAGGGAACTCAAGAGATAATTTCTTCGTTACGTCCGGAACAATGGAAGATGAAAGTGGAAAAGCATAAAATAAAGCGCTTATTTGAAGAAAAAGCGGTAATGGAACGTTCTACATGGTTGGCTGAATACTGGAGTAAAAAAGACATTGCAGGTTTACTTCTAATGCCTGCGACAAGGCATATTTTTTTACACTTAAACAAGTGTGAGCGTATAAAGGAGAAATTACATAGAAACTTGAAGCAAATCGGATAACGTTAGACTGCGATAGAGAGGGTTATGCACAATGGTTAATCGAAAAAGGAACATTGTTGTTACAGAGTATAAAGAAGTCTGGAAAGAACTCTATCAAAAGGAAGCAGAAAAGCTAAAAAACGTTTTTAATGACGAACTTGTTACGATACATCATATCGGAAGCACGGCTGTTCCTAACTTAAAAGCGAAACCAACTATTGATATCATGCCAGTGGTGAAAAATATTGAAAAAGTCGATAACTATAATAACGAAATGATTGAATTAGGATATGAACCAATTGGGGAGAATGGGGTTATTGGAAGAAGATACTTTCGAAAAGGAAGAGAAAATAGGACACACCACATTCATATTTTCCAATCCGATAATAAATATGAAATCGAACGGCACCTTGCTGTTCGAGATTTTCTGATTGCTCATTCAAAGGACATGGTCGAGTATGGTGCATTAAAAGAAAGACTCGCTCAACAATTTCCAAAAGATAGTGAAGGATACTGTAATGGAAAACATAATTTTGTGCAAAACTTGGAACGAAAAGCAAAAGAATGGTACCATAATAAAGGATAACTGCTTTAGGTTCATTTTAATGAAACCTTTTTAAAGTTATAACCGTATCATAAATAGAGATAATAAAAAGGAGAGAAAAATGAAGAAAAAAATACCGAAATCAGTCATCATTCTTTCTGGGTTTTTAGTATTATTATTTATATTACCTTTTTTCTTACCGAATAAACCGTTAGAGAAGTTAATAGAAATAGAAGAGAATGTAATAGAACCGCATTTACAAACAATGATAGAAGAGGACTTCGAAATTATTAGGGTAAATGTAGATAGATATCAAGATACTGAGGACACTCGAACGTATGAAGTAATCATCAAGTTTGATTCCGAACCATACACTGTTGGAGAAGAAACATTTGATTATATAACAGAACGATATAAATTTGTGATAAGAGATGATAAAGAAGTTATATCCGCAGAAAATTTAGACGCTGATAATACGGAGAGAATACTTGAGCAAATAGGACTTTAAAAAATAGTAACATATTCGTATGAGCACTCCTTGTTTCGAAGGAGTGCTCGTTTGCGTATAAATTGCGGTAGCAGCAGTAGAAACGTGTACGCAAAAAAAATGCGCACACGAAAGGAGATATCTGAACAGAGAACAGCATACGTAAGTGTGAGAAAGACACAAAAAAGACACCACAAATAATCCAAAATACTGAAATTTGTAGGCAAGACAAATTAGGCGGAACTTATATATTTCTAAATCGTATAAATTATAAACATCCTATATTTCACAACAATAATCATAATCATCTTTCATATGGTAAGAGGAAAGAACTAGAAAGAATATTTCACCTAACTGACCCACCAACACCACAAGCTGTTTATACTCCAATTGAAGTTTAGTCCATACATTTAATAAGCGAATCGAAACCTATGTACTGAGGGGAGAGAGGGTTATTAATGGTTTGGTTCATAGCGTTTCTTGCTTTTATACTTGCTTTGGTAGCGGAACAGCAATCCAGAGCAGCAAAGGAAGAAAATAAAAAACTGTTGAAGCGAATAGAGGAACTAGAAGAAAACGTATATAAATAGTGCTACCAACAACAAGTAGAAATGTTTCCAGGAAAGGAGGGAGTCCTGATGCTTTGGATATTAACACAGAATGAAAAAAGTATAATGAATGTCAAAGAAGTTATGGTTAAGGGAAAATACATTGAAGGTGTTATAAATAGAGGTTCCTTTACCGAATGGAGTAAAGCCATAGGCAAGTATGAATCAAGTGAAAGAGCGACAGAAATCCTTCATGAAATATTCATGAAGATAGAAGAAGGGAAAGGCAACTCGATAACGTATACGATGCCTGAAAAATAACATCACAACAGGAGAAGCGGGGTAATAAACCTTCTGAGATTACTATGCAAAGTTGTTTTCAAAAGCTTATCTATGGTCGTTATAATGATATGCTAGTATGATACCTCGCTATTTCTTTCGCTGCGTTCCTTAAAAAAGGAGCGTTTTTTTCTTCATTAACAACCTAGGAAAAAAATGTTAAAGTGAACATAGCAGCTAGATTGGGTCAGGTACATACTTTTAAATTGTATAAAGAAGGTGATAGCTTGCTAACTTTGTATATTACGAGACACGGAGAGACCGTATGGAATACGCAAAAAAGAATGCAAGGGTGGAGTGATTCCGAACTAACCGAGACGGGAAAAAATAACGCAGTCTCTTTAGGAAAAAGGATTAAAGAGGTAAAGTTTGAAGCCATTTATACAAGCCCAAGTAAAAGAAGTGTAACCACGGCTAACTTGATAAAAGGAAAAAGAAAAACTCCTATCATTCTTGACGACAACTTAAGAGAATTAAATATGGGTAAGTGGGAAGGAGAAACACTTTCTACGATAGAGGCCAACTACCCAAAGGAATTTCATGATTTTTGGAATGCACCACATTTATATTGCTCGATAAACGGAGAAAGTTTTAGTGAACTTAAAACTCGGGTTCTAAAGGCTGTACATTCGATTCAAGAAAAATATAGTACGGGAACTATTCTCGTAGTGACGCATTCTGTTGTAATTAAAACATTATTGGCATACTTCAAAGGATATCCGGTAGAGAATTTGTGGGACCCACCTTTTATCCATGATACAAGCCTAACAATAGTCGAGTTAGAAGGTAATGAAAGTCGCGTAGTCATGGAGGGGGACTTGTCACATCGGAGGAGTAAATAAATTTAAATCCAAAGATGGATTTAAGAGACTATATTATAATTAGGAGAGCAATACATTTTATATTAGTGTATCAAGCGTTGAGAAACAGTAGCGTAAATTATATATTAAATCATCTTCTGAACAATAAGGAATAATAGACACTTTTACTAGGAGAGAATTTGATGGAACATTTATCACTTGAAGAGCAAATTTTGTACCTTGAAAAGAAATTAATGACTTATGAATATACCGAATTAAAAGAACACCTTGCAGATGATTTTTTTGAATATGGAAGTTCAGGATCCATATTCGATAAGAATGAACAACTTGAAGCAGTTAGAGATGGTAATGTCACTCATGTTATAAAATATACGGTTACGGATTTTAAAATAAAAGTATTAGCTTCAGATGTTGTATTAGCAACGTATCGCACAGTAAGGCATCATGATAAAAAATTGGTATTACGGAGTTCAATTTGGAAAAATAACCTGGGGAAATGGCAAATGATATTCCACCAAGGTACTCCAACTACATAGAGGCACAAACAGTCCAAGCTATTTGTGCTAATGATTTAATCCAAACCAATGATAAGTAATCGATAAAAGGAGTTTGACATGATTATTAAAATGACACAATCCAATATGGATAATTATAATAAATCAAACGACGGCTTCACTGTTAGTGGAAGAATCATTCCAAAGTATGAAGACCAAACTTGGACATATACCGAAGAAGTATTTTCGGAAACATATATCAAAAAATATGACGATGAAGAAATTCCTGTTGATTATGTTGAGGATCAAAAGAAAGCAGTCTTTTTTTATTTCTCTAAGAACAACTGCATCGGTCAAATTAGACTTCGAGAACATTGGAATGGATATGCCTATATAGAAGATATTGCTGTTGCCAAAGAATATAGAGAAAAAGGTGTTGGAACGGCATTAATACATCAAGCAATAGAATGGGCAAAAGAGAAGAAGTTTTGTGGTCTCATGCTAGAAACTCAAGATATAAATGTCTCAGCGTGTCGTTTTTATGCCAAAAACAACTTTACCATCGGGTCAATTGATACGATGCTGTATTCTAATTTTTCAACAGCGAATGAAGTAGCTATCATTTGGTACTATAAATTTAAATAATGGGGTATGAAGATGAAGAATGTATGTAAAGCAAATATTGATGATTTAGACAAGCTAGTAAACATTGATTGTGAAGTAATTGGGAATCCAAGTAGACGTAACACCATTAAGAAATCAATTGAACAAGGGCAATGTATCATTGCAAAAGAAGGGGAAGATATTGTAGGTTTTTTACTTTATGATATAACGTTTTTTGAATGTACGTTTATCTCTCTCATTATCGTTTCACCATCGAGCAGAAGAAGAGGGTATGCAAGTTTGTTGATGGAATCTTTGATGGATGCAGCTCCTACTACCAAGGTGTTTTCATCTACTAACCAATCTAATATTAATATGCAGAAAGTTTTTGAAGCAAATGGATTTATCCAGAGTGGAATAGTTGAGAACTTAGATGAAGGAGATCCTGAAATTATTTACTTTAAATCCGGGCGGTAGTTTTTCATTCAACTAGAAAATAAGAATAGTGAAAACTACGTTGCAATATGATATAGTAAGTGGAAATAAGAGGTGGGTATTTATGGATATTTATAATCCGGCAAATAATTCGTTAGTACAACTACATCATATAAACTAGTCTTGCTATTCGATTTTTAAAAATCGTACATAGGAAGACTATTTGCTATAAACCGTATTTGATTAAGTTAACACTTACATCAAGTGCGGTTTTTTTATTTTATTGGGGGGTGATAAACTACTTTGAACATTTTGTGCGAGTGGAAGAATAATGTGATTTCAACTGAGGGAGGACGTTTAATGACAATCAAAGCGATTTTTCTAGATTTTTATGGAACCGTTGTACATGAAGATGAAAAAATCATTAATAGGATTTGCCAGCAAATCAAAGAAAACTCACCCACAAAATCGACCGTAAAAGAAATTGGTGGGGTTTGGTGGGAAGAACTGGCTAGGTTGTTTAGAAAAAGTTATGGTGCGAATTTCAGATATCAGAGAACTTTAGAAGAAAGTTCATTACAAAAGACGTTATCTCATTTTCATTCATCATTAGATGAAACGACTTTGTGTGAAGAAATGTTTGACTATTGGATGAGGCCTGATATTTTTCCCGATTCAGTTACATTTCTTAGTGATAATACGTTGCCTGTCTATATATTATCTAATATTGACCGCGATGATATTTTAAAAGCTATGAAAGCACATCAAATATCAGTTGAGGATGTTATCACAAGCGAGGATGTAAAATCGTATAAGCCAAGGCCAGAAATGTTTAATTATGCCTTAGAATTAAGTGGATTGACGCCATCTGAGGTCATCCACGTAGGCGATTCACTATCTAGTGACGTTGCAGGAGCCAATCATGTAGGAATAAGAAGTGTCTGGGTGAATAGAACTGATAGAGTTAATAAAGGCGAAAAGAAACCAGATTACGAAATTAAGGCTCTAGATGAATTGACACACATTATTAATTCAATTGGGGTGAGCAAATGAGTGGAAGTCTCAAAGCGATTTCAAAAGAGAATGTAGAAGAGTGCTCAGTACTCTACAGAAAGGTTTTTAATAGTGACCCTTGGAATGATGGGTGGTTACTTGACGATGTTAAAGAGCGCCTATCAGACATTATAAGTAATCCGCATTATTGGGGTGTAGGTTTATATAGTGATGGAGGTAGACTAGTAGGCTTTCTGGTTGGCTATTCAGAAAAGTGGCTACAGGAACGTCATTTTCATGTAATAGAATTATGTGTGGATTTGGATTTCCAAAACAAAGGTATTGGCACTAGATTAATAACTGCACTTGAAAACTATTGTAACGAAGTGGGGATAAATAACATTTATCTTGTAACTGCTAAAGGTGGACAGGCCGAACATTTTTATAATAAAAATGATTTTATTACTAATTCACAATTGATTATGATGTCAAAGGCTTTAGACTAATAGAATCGGGGAAAGTTACTTAATAAAAAGTAGGGATGTATATGTATTTTAGGTACCATGTAAATTACATTAGCCCAAAAACAGGTATGCCAGTTGGTATATTTGTAGCAGTAGGGCATTTAGTTGATGAGAGAAGGATGTTAGAAGAAGAGATACAAACCTATTGGGAACAACGTAAATACTTTGAAGAAGTATTACCTGTCCCACCCTTCTATTGGGAAGGCAATCCATTGGGGGCAGTGACCTGGTTCAAAGAAAATAAACATACCGATAAACTGATTAATCAAATGACATTTTACTTTGAGATGTTAAGGAAATATGATGTTGCATTAGTGAAAACAAAAAGTGATAATCCGGGTAAAATAATATATGAAGATGACTATCAAGTTGCTGTAATTAAAGATTAGTATCTTTCGTATTCAAAGGCTTCCTTTATATGAGGATGCCTTTTTCTTTGTGAACTAAAAAGGGAATTAATGTTAATATAGGAAGTGTATAGTTTTTTAAGAGAGAGAGGACACATACTCTGAATGTTCATTGAATACATGAGAGGTTTGAGAGAAGTTTGGTGACTCTCTCATATTGAAAGGAAAGAAAAGGATGGAACCAATAAAGAAAGCTTACGGTTATGTGACTAGAATAAAAGAAGGCCAAACACAGGTATTAGTATTCCGGCATTCTATTGCTGAAGCTGGGATACAAATACCAAAGGGAACTGTACAACCTGATGAGGACACAATATTAGCAGTAATCAGAGAAATGGAAGAAGAAACAGGGTTAAGAGATTTTCAAGTTGAACGTTTACTTGCTGAAGATATGTGGAAGAATGATGATGGTGCAATACACCATAGATTTTTTTATAAGATAACTGTCTCTGATGCGTCAGATGAATGGGATTATCATCCAACGGGTGGAGGAGAAGAAGATGGAATTACATTTCATTTCTTTTGGATTTCATCAGCAAATGAGGTTGAACTTATAAGAGGACATGGTGATTACTTGGAACCTATTTTTAACTAATAATATTTTAGTAGGGAAGATGGGTATTTAGATTTGACTAATGGGCAGACGTGATTGCTGAATAAAGGTTATCACCTTTCTTTTGTTGAAATTAATAGCAGGGCAATGGCTGCTGATAAGGAGTTAATAATGAAGAAAAGGTTAATTTGGGTAGCTTTATTTTTAATAATAGGAATAGCTATTTATGACTTCCTAAATGTTGAACTAGATGAAGTATCTACAGGTGATTTTTTATCCAAACATCCATCACCATACAATGATTATGCGGCTATTGCGTATATTGTAGACGAAGGTGGTGCTACGGTAAGAGCTGCTGTTCGAGTAGAGATTGATTATGGAGATGAAATTAAAACAATATATTGGAATTATGATGAAAGTACAGTAAAAATAAAATGGTTAGACAAAGAAACGATTGAAATTAATGACCATACTTTGAACATCTTTACCGATTCTTATCATTGGAAGAAGGACCCCAATTGGGAAGAGAATAGGGGAAGATATTAGTGATACTGAAGGTTACTTGGGCGTTTATTAAAAACCTTAATGAGATTTCTGTATGATACGAGGGAGATTAGTAGAAGAAGCATACGATTTAAAGTGAAGACAAACTATGAATCATTCAGGCAGGGAGGGACAATCTATGAAATATATCTTGGATAGAAATTATGCAAGTGAACTTATTGAATGGGCCTATAACCAAAACCCAGGACCCTGGTTTGAGCATTCGGTTAATGTTGCAAAAGCCACTGAGAATATATTAATTCAATTGAACAAAGCTGGGTTTGAAGTTGACGTTGACCTAGGGTATAATGCGGCTCTACTGCATGATATCGGTAGGTATAAAGGGTTTACTAAATCTGTTATTCATTCGTACGATGGCTACAATTATTTCAAAGAATTAGGTTTTATGGGAAATGCAATTGTGTGTGTTACTCATTCATTTCCATGCATGAACAAACATATAGAAAAAGCTGCTGACTGGAGCCTTGTTCCAAATCATATGAAGCTAAAGCTGGTGGAAATTCTTAACGAGAATAGCAGCTATGATATATATAATAAAGTCATTACTTTGTGCGATGCTCTTGCAGACTCTGAAGGATTTACTACGCTAGAAAAAAGATTAATTTCCGTTGGACTACGTCATGGAACAACGACCCACACGTCACTTCACTGGAAGGGTTTTTATACTATTAAAAAAGAGGTAGAAGGACTGCTCAAGAAAAGCATTTATACACTACTTCCAGGAGTGGAAGATACAATTTATACGGATATACATTATTAATTAAGGGTTATGGTAGGAGGACATCGGATGAAATGGTTACAGTCTTTGAGGCTTTTTCTGTACTTAATTGTTATTGTAGTAAGTCTTAGTATTATTCCTACCCAAACGAAAGCATTGCTATGTGAATACATCAGTATTGAAGAAGAAATTGAACAAGTTGATATTGTATTTAAAGGAAAAGTTACAAGAGTAGAAGGACATATAGATCACCATCAACGATATATATTTGACGTTCAAAAGGTATGGAAAGGCAAACATGACATTGAGGAGACGATTATACATAAGACAATGTTTGCCCATTTTGAAGAGGGGAAGAAGTACATTGTTTTTGCAAATGAACGACATAATGATGAATACCATGTCCAAAAGGCCTGTGGAAACACAAATGAAGCATCTTTATCCCTTGAGTGGAAGTTAGGTGCCCCGTCACAAGGGTTGCATTTGCTAACACCTTGGCTTATTTCTTTAGGTACCCTGTTTTTGTTAGTCGTCATTTACGTTAAGATACTAAAACGCAAAAAGTAACAGTAAAATAAGCCCGTTTATTGAGGTTGAAGAAAAGATTTAGTCCTGTTGAAATGAGAGGGGGATTTGTATGAAAAGTAACCATTTCTTATCTATTGCAATCCTTTTAGTTCTATTTCTTTCCTTGTACCCTGTGAAGACAATGGCAACATCCTGGGCGTATTCATTTGTAGTTTGGGATGGATATGTTTATGTGATAAGTGACGAATATGTAACTGAAATTGGTGATGAGATTGGAAGAGTCACAAGGTATTCGGATATGAAACAGTATTCTGGTAATTTCTCAAACGCATATAAGAAAGGTACGAAATACTATTCAATTGAAGGGATAAGTACAGAACAAGCAATAGCCGTCGAGGATTCAAATGGACAATATATAAAGGCTTATAGACAAGATGAATATAAAGTTCCTTTGAGTAGTTCCTTTGGTGACCCACAAGTGATGATGAATACGATTGTACTTTTGGGACTGGGTTTATTATCTTTTATTCTCATTGGTAAAGTCATCAAAAATAATCGTGGAAAAAGGAACGGTTAACAAGAAGGTTTGTAGAGAATTTTTGAAATGAGGGACATACATGACAGGGTTAACGTTTTATCAAGGCTACAAAGATAATGAGAACCTGAGAACAAGTTTTAACGAACTTGCTACTTTGGTGTTTGGATTAAATTTTGAAGAGTGGTATAAAAAGGGCTATTGGAATAACCGTTATATTCCGTTTTCTTATGCAGAAGGGGATAAAGTAATCGCAAATGTCTCAGTAAACCTGTTGGACTTCGTGATACAAGGTGAGGAAAAAAAGGCGATACAAATTGGGACGGTTATGACACATCCTGAGTATCGAAACCGAGGACTTTCAGCCGCCTTGATGAATAAAGTCTTCGAAGAATATAAAGATAGCTATGACTTTATGTATCTATTTGCCAATCCAAGTGTATTAGATTTTTATCCTAAATTTGGTTTTCAAGCAGTGGATGAGTATCAATTTTCAATGGAATATTCACCAAGCAAACCTGTACCAACCGCTATCCGAAAACTTGATACAAGCAACACTGATGACCTTACCTTTATTTATCACATTGCTTCTGAACGATTTCCCGTTTCTAAGCGGTTTGGAACAATAAACACTCAAGGAATTCTAATGTTTTATAGTATCTACGTGTTCGCAGATGATATCTACTTCATAGAAGATGAAGAGGCAATTGTAATATATAAGGTAGACGGAAAACAAATAGATATTTTTGATATTGTTAGTAAAAGAGAAGTTTATATTGAAAATATTCTTTCAAAGATTACTACTAGCGAAACTACTAAAATAGTTTTTCACTATACACCTGATTATAAGGGCATTGAGACCCAAAGTAAGATAGTAAAGGGAGATGATGTATTATTCGTTAAAACGACTGGTCATAATCATTTTCCATCGCAGGTTAAGCATCCAATGACTTCGCAAGCATAAATGGTACCTAAAAATGAGTGAGCGTAGCATTAGTCTTTGCGTGAAAGAGGTTATATTTATTGTTTACATTTGGAGGGGGATTAATGGAATCGGTTATTTCCTTTTACGAAAACTATGATGAAGAATCTCGTTTATCTACGGATAATTCAAGAAAAATCGAATTTATGACAACAATTAAAAATTTAGACCATAAAATTCTGCCAACACATCGTGTTTTGGAACTAGGTGCAGGTACGGGGATATATTCATTTTATTATGCAAATAGAGGATGTAATGTAGTCGCAACAGATATCACACCCAAGTATGTTCAATATATGAATCAAAAGAATAATCTATTAAACTTTAGAGCAGAGATTGCAAATGCAACAAATCTAACTAATTTTGAAACAGAGAGTTTTGATGTTGTTCTGTGTCTAGGGCCTATGTATCATTTAACAGAAGAAATGGATAGAGTCAAATGCATCAAGGAGTCTGTAAGAGTATTAAAGGATGGTGGGTTGTTGGCTATCTCGTATATAAACAAACATTATATCCTACATTCGTTAATGATGAATGATTCAACGTACTTAAAAAAGGAATTTATTGAGCAGATTATCAACACAGGCACAATAAAAGAAGGAGATAAGTATAATTTTTGGACAGATGCATTTTTTTCCACACCAGAAGAAATGGAACGAATCATAAAAGATTTTAATGTTGAAATAATAGACCACTTTGCCACAGATGGTCTAAGTCCATATCTAAGGTCGACGGTAAATAGTTTTAGTGAAGAGGAATATAGGAATTGGAGCTACTATATTGAAAGAAGTTGCAGGGATAAAAATATCATGGGACTCAGTAATCATGCTTTACTATTGTGTAGAAAAACGTAACGGTGGTTCTTACATTTTTTTCAATACAGGAGTGAATCAAAAATGGATTGTATCTTTTGTAAAATTGTTAATAGAGAAGCACCAGCAGATATTATTTATGAAGACGAGCAGGTTATATCCTTTTACGGTTTACACTTTAGTGCTCCAGTCCATGCGTTAGTCATACCGAAAAAGCATATTATGAACGTTATGGACATCCAAGAAGATGATGAAAGAATAGTTTATAAAATTCATCAAGGGATACAGGAAGTTGCTAAAATATTAGGTGTAGAGAATGATGGTTTTAGAGTGATAACCAATACAGGGCAACATGGGCAACAGGAAATAAACCATTTGCATTATCATATTATTGGCGGTCGTCAATTAAAGTGGGACATGTAGTCATATCCTATCTTGTGATTTTTTCTTTGTACCAAACTGTTTTGCTTTAAAATATTCTTGACCATTTTTTTACAGTGAAATAAACTGAATGTATTACTAATAGAAAGCGAGTGAATTTGATGATTGCAAGTAGTAAAAGAAATCATGATAGTTTTAATGGAGGCACGGAAGAGTAATCGAATAATTTTTGTTATTTCTTCCGTGTTAGTAATCTAACAAACGGAGGGAAAAACGTTGAAAAATAGGAATAAGATAAATGGTGCATTCGAATACAGTGGTAGCTATTACGAGGAAATAGGTGATTTTCTAAAAGAAAATTATCTGGAATATGGATTCACAAAAGGAACCAATCAGGAAGTCGATTTTTTAGTTGATATCATGGCTATTCCGCAACATTCTCGTATTTTAGATATAGGTTGTGGTCCAGGTCGTCACTCTTTGGAGTTAGCACGACGAGGCTATCAGTCAGTTGGCGTTGATATCTCATCTGAATTTATTAAATACGCTAATCAAGTGGCGAAAGCGGAAAGACTTAACGCTGAATTTTTTGTTGAGGATGCTCGTGAGTTACACTTTACCGAAGAATTTGAAGGAGCGATATGTCTTTGTGAAGGCGCTTTTGGATTAGCTGGTAACGAGGATAATCACCGGAAAGTGTTAAAAAGTGTTTATAATGCGCTTCGTCCAGGAGCTCTATTTGTATTAACAGTCGTTAATGCCTTATGTGTGGCTAGAAGTATAACCGATGATAGTGAATTCGATATTTATACTTGCACGAAAATAGATAAAGATACAATTACAAGTCCTGAAGGCGAAACGAAAGATGTCAAGATATACACTACGGCTTTTACATTTCGTGAATTGAAGTTCTTGTTGGAAAGTGAAGGGTTCGAAGTGGCAGCAGCATATGGTTGTTCTGTGGGTCAATTTAGTGAGAAACCCTTGACTGTAAATGACTTTGAAATAATGATGATTGCACGGCGAATATAAAAAGAAGGAAGAAGTCTTGGAGAGGATTCAAGGCTTCTTTTTTAATACAGAAGTTCCAACAAATTACATTAGAAGATTTTTTTGTTCGTAAAATGGAAAACAATGTTAAACTATTACTAGAGATAGAGATGATGAAATAACGATATGAAGGAGGGGGAAATTGAGACCTGACCTAACAAAAGACATTACTATAAAAGACTTTAGTAATTACTATTGGTTAAAGGAAGAATTGCAAACATTTTGTAGGGAACATGGAATGAGTGCATCTAGTTCAAAATTAGAACTAACAGATAGGATTAACGTCTATCTCCTAACAGGGGAGATTAAAAAACCAATTAGAAAAACGAGACCACCTAAAACGAAAGAAACAGAATTAAGTCTTGAAACAGTCATTACAGAAAATCACCGCTGTAGTCAAGAGGTAAGAGCGTTTTTTAAGTCCGTCATCCCTAACTTTCATTTTTCTACGTATATCCAAAACTATTTAAAAACTAACATTGGAAGAACATATCGTGACGTTGTACTAGCTTGGAACGAGGAAGAAGAAAGAAAAAAAGACCCGACATACAAGAGAACCATCGCTCCTCAATTTGAATACAATCAATTCATTCAGGATTTTTTTGCTGATCCCAAAAATCAACAGAAAAGTCGTGAAGAAGCAATTGATGCCTGGAACCAAATGAAAAGACTTCCAGGTAGTAATAAGTATAATCCTAAGTTAACTATTGAGTAGGAATTGATAGCAATTTAACTCAGAGTAGATGAAGTTATTCATTAAACAAACGGCTGTGATAGCTTATTAGGGGGAAACTATGAGTATTCAAGTTGCAATTATTGTAAGCGTCATTTTGATGGGTGTACTCTCCGTAATCACCTTTTTTATCGGGAAAAGGGTGTCCAGTAGGATTATAAAGTATATTCCGGCGATGGCTACGGGAGCGGGTATTGTTTTTTTTCTTATCAAACTCAATTTTATTCCTTATAAAACCCATGTATATGAAGGTATTAATGATATGATAGCCATCATTTTGCTTTCTATTATCTTTGGTTTTTCGCTGGTAGGAGCAATAATAATCGAGATTATTAAAAGGAAAAATAGTATCTGATAAAAATTTTGTCAGAAAGGTATGATACTCCAATGGTTTTCCGTTCAAAAATAGATAGATTTTTTGTTGTTTTTATAATGATATTGGTACTCATAATAGGAGTGTCCACATTCTTTCCATTAGCCCTTGAGGATGGTACGGATTTATCGGTGGTTATCACATTGACTTCTACATTTCTTATCATAGCCAGTTTTGTTTTGTGGTGTGTTTTTTCAGTCAAATATGTTTTTTATGACGATTACTTATTTGTAAAAGGTGGACCGTTTAGAAGTCGAATTTCTTATCAAGATATAACAAAGATATCTCCTACATCAGAAATCTTCACCGGTTATCGATTATTATCTTCGAGAGATGCACTAGAAGTCTTTTATAAGACAGGAGCTTTTGGAAGTGTGAAAATATCACCCAGGGATAAAAAGGAGTTCCTAACCGAGTTATCTAAAAGATGCCCAAACATACAAATTCAAGAATGAACTTTTTAGGTAATCTTCAACTAAAATGAGTAAGGCTTATTGGAAAAGGTAAAAGGGGAATGTGGAATAATGGATGATTTTTATACAGCATTAAATTATGTAAATAAAATGATTTACGAGGCAATTGGTTTAACTGTGGAGTCGGTTCAAGAAGAAAATCAAAATTCTAAGTATGGTGCTGGTATATTTAAAATATCTTCTAAAACAGTTCGATTCAGAGTTGCGAAGATAACCCCCACCAAAGTAGGTCAGTTTGTTGTATTTTGGGAAAAAGACGAAAGTGATAAAAATCAAGCCTATTTATATGAGCAAGCTCCTGATTTATTAGTTATAACAACCTTTAAAAATGAAAATGAGTTTGGTCAATTTATTTTTCCAAAAGAAGTTCTATTAAAACAGAACATTCTTAGGTCTACTTCCACAAAGGGCAAAATGGCAATAAGAGTTTATCCTAACTGGGATAGTCCGAGTAGTAAACAAGCGATGAAAACTCAAAAATGGCAGTTACCCTATTTTGTTGATATGTGTAATCCCAATAAAATACCCTTAGGAAAAATAATAGAACTGTACTCTTTTTAATCTTAAAGCTCTTAGATGTTTATCAACCTACACCATAGGAAGAGTTGGATGAACTGTAATTAGAGCCAACACCTTCTCAAGAATAGTTCTCCAACATTTTATATAAATAATTTCGAAAGTCTTCAACATAGGTTTTAGGCTCTACAACTTTAAGATGAGTACCGAAGCTTGCTAAAAATTGAAACCCCACCTGGTTTTGAGGGACAGAAATGGTTGCTAATAAAGATCCAGAACTATGGTCTTCAATACTCCTTCGACCATACCTTTCGACGATTTGATCTCTTATGCTAGGTGATATCGATGCCTTAATCTTGACGAGTTGCGGTAGATAACTTGCTTCGTGCCCCTGCTCTGACCAATCGTCTCTAGGATGAAACGCACGTTCATCCACAGCAATATGATCGATCCGAGATAATTTGAATGTACGATATCCCTGTCGATGTAAACAGAATCCTTTCAAGTACCAACTCGATTCGCTAAAATGAAGTTCATAGGGTTCGACCATCCTATTTGTTACCGCCCCGTCTTTATCGGAATAAGTAAACGAAACTATCCTCTTCTTTAAAATGGATTCTTGACATGCCTTCAAGGTTTCAAGAATCTCGGACCGACCTTCCCAATCATAAAACGACATTTGAATGGAACGATTTAGAGACAATGGACTGACCATGGCCTCTATTTTTTTTATAGTTCTTTCCACTTCTTCAGTAAGGAGGATTTGTTCCAATCCGCCGAGCGCAGTTAATATATTCTCAATATCAGAGCTGCTTAAAAGACGTTTATCAACTTTGTATTCATCCATTAAGCGATAGCCACCATTAACCCCAATGACAGAGTAGATTGGGATGTTTGATATGCTCAATGTTTCCATATCACGAAGGATTGTCCTTTTGGAAACATTGAATAGTTGTGAGAATTCCTTTGCAGAAACAACCTCTTTTTTTAGCAAGATCATGATAATCGAAATGAGTCTCTCTATTTTGTCCATCATTAACCTCTTTTTCTACATGTTTTTCAGAACAGTGACAATCAGATGTCACCTTTTATCCATTATACTACATGTATTCCAAGAAGGAGGTTATGCTTAATGTCTACTATTGCGTATTTGAATTTTAATGGGGTTGCCGAACAAGCGATTGATTTTTATTCGGAGGCTCTACAGGCAACTGATGTTAAAAAGGTTAAGTATATGGACTTTACGCAAGATCCTAGTTACCCACTGCCCGAAAATGAGTTGAATATGATTATGGAGTCTTCGGTCGAATTCGAGGATGGGAAAATCATGATGTCGGATTTGTTGCCTTCCATGAAGAACGTAACAGGTGAGTTGGTGAAAGGAAACAACGTATGGATTAGTATAATCAATACGGATAAACAAAAATTGGAGAGATACTTTAATAATCTTTCGGTAGACGGCCATGTAATCATGCCGTTATCCAACACTCCGTGGTCATCCTGCTTTGGAATGCTGGTGGATAGGTTTGGTGTTTGTTGGAAGTTCAATGGTGATGCCGATGTGTTTCTTAATCAAGTGATTTCCAACAAACATGGAAATTGAAAACTTGCTGCCGGTAAAGTCGAGAAAAGCTCTTCGGATTTGGCTGCAGGAAAAAGCTAAAACTGAAAAGTCATGCTGGGTCTTGGTTTCTATGAGGCCAAGTCCCGAGAGAGTGTTATATTTGGACGCAGTCGAGGAAGCGCTGTGCTTTGGATGGATCGATGGCGTCAAAAAGAAAATCTCTGAAATAGAGTTGGCACAGAGGCTTTCTCCTAGGAGCAACAAGAGCTCATGGACAGAATTGAACAAAGAACGTGTCCGCCGCCTTGAAAAGTTAGGGTTGATGACCGATGAAGGAAGAAGGATTTTGCCTGATTTGGATCCTCGATCATTTAGAATTGATGAAGTGATTGAGCAGCGGATTAAAGAGGATCAGCAAGTACATGATCATTTCAGGGCATTTCCTAATCTTTATAGAAGGGTTCGAATCGACACGATACAAAGCGCAAAGAATCACCCGGAATTGTTTACGAGTAGATTAGACAAGTTCATAACGAACACGAGAGAAAATAAAATGTACGGTCAATGGAATGATTTTGGACGTCTGCTTGATTATTAATCTGGGTGTAAAAAGCTGAGTGATTTGAAAAAATTATGTGATGACACTAAAGTCATTTTCAAAAAAATAAGATAAAAAAAAAGCAAATGGCGTCCATAGGGCCGCCATTTGTTTTCGTCGGTAGTCCCATTTAGGGGAATCGTGCCGCAAGTAAATTAGGTCATTTGCGAAAAAACGAACAGCTAACGAGTAGCCGATTGTTCAATAAGAGTAATAGCTTTTTTGGCTAACGAAGTAGTTTAAAAGAGGTTTTAATGGAAAAAACTATTATCTGCTTCTCTCTGTCCAATAGGTATATACAAGTAACTGACGGGTCGGTTCGTATGCTGGTGTATAAGGTAATACATTAGGGACAATACAAGCGCCCCTAGTAGTGAGAGCTAATTTCTAGAGTCTGGAAAATCTCTTTGGAAATACAATAATCGAGAAAGTGTACTTAATCAGTGTGTGCGATAGCCGAGATTTCAATTAGTTGTTCTGGGAAGGCCAAATAGGTTACGCCGATGAGGCTCCCGGCCGGACGATGTTTTTCTAAGTACTCCTTAAATAGTCTGATAACTGCCTCGGTATGCGCTTGTGGATTAGTTAGATAGATTTCAACATAGGCGAGATGTGCCTTCGATACACCAAATCCCTCTAATACTTGTTCTATGTTTTTAAGCGTTTGTCGTGCCTGAGTTTCAATATCTCCTTCACCGATGAAATTACCTTTTTCATCGTGGGAAAATTGCCCCGAAATATAGATCGTACCATTGACGCTGTAACCTTGAGAAATACCGTGATCCCAAAGAGCGTGATTGAAGGTTTTAACATGATTCATAATTATCTCTCCTTTATTTCAAAGTAAGGCAAGTATAAAATGAACTTAAATAGAAAAACAGTACGCACTTTTTTGATAGGTACTACCAGAAAGGATAGTGTCAATATGAGCATGAGTGATTTTAAAGAAAAGGGTAATATCTATGAAACACCTTTTGGCTATGCATTGTCAGTCATTGGTGGTAAGTGGAAAATGCTTATTCTGTACCTTCTAGCAGAAAATCAAGTTGTACGGTTTAATGATATGAAGAGAAGAATTGGATCAATTACCTATAAAACGTTAAGTTCACAACTTAAAGAATTAGAAGCAGCAGGGATGGTCACAAGGAAAGAGTATCCTCAAATACCTCCTAAAGTGGAGTATAGCCTCACAAAAAAAGCAGAAACACTTATACCGATTCTGGAACAGCTATGTGAGTGGGGAGAGCAAAATCAACATCATAAACTGTCACAAAATAATGAATGAATATGGGTTTAATCGGAGCCGACTCTATGGATTTTGGTCAGTTAGAGTTGGAACAGTTATTGAAAAATATTAGTATCTGCCTTATTTATTGAACGGGTGCCATAGTTGATTAAAGGTTATCGTCTTTATCTTGATGAAGTATTGCAGGTAAACATAGTAAGAGAATACAATTAATGTGTAAACATATATAAGAGGTGAAATCTGCGTGATACATCAAATGGGGTTATATGGAGAATATTTCAAAGCTATCAAAGAGGGTAATAAAAAGATTGAAGTACGCTTAAATGATGAAAAAAGAAGAAAGGTAAACGTTGGAGATACGATTGAATTCATTAAGGTACCTGAACAAGATGAAACATTACAAGTAAAAGTAACAGACCTAAAAATATACGATACGTTTCAAGCGATGTATGAGGACATTCCTTTTCAGGATTTTGGATGTGAAGGTTGGACAATGCAAGAAATGATTGATGGAACATATGAGATATATACACCTGAACAAGAAAAGGAATGGGGAACCTTAGCAATTACAATAAAAATATAAGCTAATCTTACTTCACTAATGGATGCGTTTCTGCAATATACAGGGACGTTTTTTTATTTTTAACCCACAAAAAAAAGGAAATTAGTGGTAAAATTAAAAAGAGCAAATAAGATATTTTAAGTAATGTGGAGCTAACAGTGCCCGGCGATAAGTTACAGAGTTTTAGTTATAGTAGTCGCGCTAACGAAGCAGATGTAAGTGAATTTAAAGCAATTCATCAAAAAATAGGGGGGAATCAAATGTGGAAAGAAATTGTTAATTCCATTTCGAATGAACATTACTTTAAAGATCCTGCAACAAAGCTTGAGATTGCCCAAGTTCAAAAAGAATTAAATGTTGAATTACCAGAGGAACTAGCTGCCTTATTTTATGAAACAAATGGTGTATACGACAACTGGGGTTGTCCTTTGATTTGGTCGACTTCCCAAATTATTAAGGACAATCTATTTTATAGAAATTATGAAGATTATAAAGATCTTTATATGCCATTTGATAATCTTTTCTTTTTTTCAGACGCTGGTAATGGCGATTTATTTTGTTATGCCATTTTAAAAAACGGGACCATTGAAAAAACTGATATTTATGTTTGGAATCACGAGGATGATAGCCGAACCTGGGTTGCTGCTTCATTAAAACATTTTATCCAAGGTTGGATTACCGGTGAGATTAGTGTTTAGGTGGTTTGAAAAATAGAGTATGTGAAGAATTAAACTTTACTATCAGATGCATTAGCATGAAAAGCTGTTGCTTCCGTTTTAGTGCTAGAAAGTAAATCATAGGAAGAAGGGTTTAGATTTGATTAAAAAAAGAATAATACTATTTTTTATTTGTTCATCTGCGATTTTATTTTTCATTTTTATCACTCAATCATACAGTAAAACATCCAGTGTACATGAAGACTTCCCTGTACCTAAGTCGGCAAAATTGGTGGATATTAAAGATAATAACATTGAAGAGTACGATTGGGCAGGCGTAAAAGAAACAAATGGACTTCCTATATTATATCAATTACATATAAAGTTAGCAGGATGGAAGGAGTCTGAGATACTTGGTTCAGCAACAAGGTATGAGAAAAATGGGGAAATAGTTACGGTGGTTTTACAAACGGATTACTTATCAGTGGGTAAAGGAAACTAGGCTACATAAATCTTCAACGAACTGATGCGTTTCTGTATTTACAACAGAAACGTTTTTCGTCTAACAAGCAGATTTAAATAAGAAGTTGTTTTTCATAAATGGAAACTGATATTAGACTAATAGAAAATATGAATTTAGTAGGTCAAGAGATTGCTCAAATATAAGGAGATGTTCTAATTGAACGTTACACATACTGAATTGGTTGGTGATTTTGTAAAGTTAGTACCAATGGAGAAAATTCATATTCAGGAGTTATACGAAATTGGTAACGATAAAGCTATTTGGGCACACTCACCCTTTACCACTATTGAAACGATTGATGATATGAAATCGATTGTAGAGGAAGCATTGTATCAAAAACAACTTGGAACAGAATTTCCATTTGTTATTATATCTAGAGAAAATAACAAAGCAATAGGAAGTACAAGGTTTATGGATATATCGAAAGATAACAAAAGCTTAGAGATAGGTTGGACATGGTTAAATCCGACTGTCTGGGGGACGAAAGTTAATGTAGAATGTAAGTATTTATTATTAAAGTATTGTTTTGAGAACCTCAAAACTATTCGAGTTCAACTTAAAACAGATGAAGAAAATATTAGATCTCAAAAAGCAATAGAACGAATTGGTGGGGTAAGAGAGGGGACTTTAAGGAATCACATGATTCGCAAAGATGGAACATACCGAAATTCGGTGTTCTATAGTTTTATTGATACCGATTGGAAATATGTGAAAAATAAACTGCAATTACTTCTTTGTACGTAAATTATAAAGAAGGGAATGAGAAAGAGAGGAATTCTTTTGATAGTTATCAGTTTAATTGTATTGGGAATTAGTCTATTGATTTTAGGAATTATAACACCTATTGCTGCGGGAACAAGTATTTTGATTTCTGTAATTTTATTTATAATTGCAATCGTGCTTTCATTAAAAGAGAGAAGTACATTGAATAACTGAGTATAAAGCTAACGTTTGCGATATAAAGGGGGAATATTAATGGGGACAGATATAAAATTTAGGATGGCTACTGAAAAAGACTTAAGTGCTATTGTTGCAATGCTAGCTGATGATGTCTTGGGAAGTAAGCGTGAGCGGTATGAACATCCGCTTCCTAATAGTTACATCAAAGCATTTGAGGCTATTAAAAATGACCCTAATAACGAGTTAATAGTGGCTTATGACCAACATGAAGTGGTTGGGGTACAACAAATTACTTTTACTCCATATATAACACATCAAGGTGGGTGGAGAGCAACTATTGAAGGAGTTAGAACATCCGCTTCTGTAAGAGGTAAGGGTGTAGGAACTAAGCTTATAAGATGGGCAATACAACGTGCAGAAGAACGTGGTTGTCATTTAGTACAACTAACAACTGATAAAAAAAGACCAGATGCTTTAAGATTTTATGAAAGTATAGGGTTCCAAGCAACACATGAAGGTTTAAAACTGAAGTTGTAGTATATCTTAATAAACTAGTGGAAGCATGATGAGCAAAACAGGGCTGTCGCTTCAGGATTAATAGATATGATAGGTGGAGGATATTTATGAAATTTGTTCTTATATTTGGCCCACAAGCCGTTGGTAAAATGACAGTAGGACAAGAATTAGAAAAGATAACGAGATTGAAATTGTTTCACAATCATATGACCATCGAATTACTTGAACCATATTTTAGTTTTAGTCCAGAAATGTGGAGATTATCAAATCTATTTAGGGAGGAAATATTTAAGGCAGTCGCTAAAAGTGAACAGGAAGGCTTGATATTTACTTATGTATGGGCATTTGACCAACAAGATGATTGGGACTATGTAGACAAGGTATGTGATATTTTTGAATCGAACGGTGCAAGTATTTATTTTGTTGAATTAGAAGCCGACCTTCACGAGAGACTTGAAAGAAATAAAAGTCCACACCGACTTGAACACAAGCCTACAAAAAGAAACATTGATTGGTCAGAAAATGAACTAAAGGAGACAATGAAAAAATATAGATTGAACTCCATCGAGGGAGAAATAAAAAAAGAAAATTATATAAGAATTAACAATACTAAGTTGAGTGCTGTGGAAGTAGCTAAGATAATTTCAGAAAAGTTTAATTTATAAGGTCATTTTCAATTATCAGAGAAACTTGCTGATAATTCCTTATTGATGTATAGATGCAGATTAACGTAAGAAAAAATTTAAAAACGTTGTGTTATTTAAGGGTGATAAAAAGTGAGAAAACAAGAAGAAATGTTCGCTCAGTTACTTGAGTGGGGAGAAAAAAACGGAGAAATCCGAACTATCATTGTAACAAGTTCTCGTGCAAATCCAAATGCTATTAAAGATGTGTTTAGTGATTATGACATTGAATTATTTGTAAAGGATTTAGAGTTCTTTTTGACCAGTGATAAATGGATGGAACATTTCGGTGAAGTAATTACTTTTGCCCCTTTGATAGCAACTGAAAATGATGGATGGCTTACACGCCTTGTACTTTATGAGGATGGTATTAAGATAGATTTTCAAATATCGACAAATGAGTCAGTAAGGAAACTTACGAATAAACCTCAAATCCCTCAAGAATATGAGAATGGTTATCTAGTTCTCCTTGATAAAGATAATCTCACAGAAGATATAAAACCTCCTTCTTATTCTGCGTTTGTAACTAAAAAACCTACTGAGGACGAATATCGTGCAATAATGAACGAGTTTTGGTGGGATACAACATATGTTGCAAAAAGTTTGTGGCGGGATGAAATATATGTTGCTAAATATATGCTAGATAATATCATTCGATTTAATTATTTACAAAAGGTAATTGAATGGTATATAGGTGTTCATAATGGTTGGAAAGTAAATCCTAATAAATGTGGTAGATGGTTTAAAAGATACCTCCGTTAATGCAATAAGGAAAAGTGTTTATTTTACTCTTTTAATTGATACTGATTTGTTTGAGAAGTGTAATAACACATTTCCACCTGATGAAAATAAGACTTCAAATGATATTTTTGATTGGTCAATCGGTAGAAATTCTTGATATAACCAATCGTCTATCTCTCTGTGAAAAACGCTTTTATCATTATCATAATTAAAGTGATGGTAATTATAAAAAGAGACATTATTAAAACGCAACACCCATAACTTCTCATTTTCCTTATTTTCAACATCACTTGAAATCGTGAAATGAACGCTTAAATGAAGAAGACTTTCATGTTCTATTTCCATCTTTACTAAACGATAGTCGTGAAACCCCCAGGAGTTAAAATGTTCAAAAACATCGTGGGGTAATCTGTTAGATAGAGTTTTGAATATTTCTTGATAATCAGTAACATTTTGTAACCATTGTCTATCATTGCGGTTAAATTCTTCTTCACTGATATTATCCATATTTTGAGCTAAATGTAAGTCATATAAAAAGTATTTCAAGTAGTACCTCTCCTATCTTCATATTCAACTCTTCTGCTCTTTCAATAAGAGAAAGACGATATCCTTTATTCAGCTATCGCCTCCGTTAGTGGAATACCTGATATACCGTTAGACCTCTTCCATAGCCTAACCTAGTACTTCTTTTACATTACGCTTAGTTACCATAAAATAAATAATAACAGCTCCTGTGATACATAAAATACCACTTGTTAAACCGAAATAGAAGAAGACTTGACCACCTATTGTTGGAGAATTAACAACTAAATAGCTAAGTATAAACAAGGCTCCAGCTAATAAAGATAGAAAATAAACAAATCGTTTTTTTTGGTTTTTAAATAGCTGGTAGCCAATAAGGATTAGCAAATACAATCCACTGATTAGCATAATGAGTGGAAAAGTTGGTTGAAACTTCGCAGCGTATACAAAATGGTCAAGTTGCGATATTTGATTAGTATTTTGTACATTTCCATATAATACTTGAGAAAATGGTGTTGAATATTTCCATTCCCACGGATTATCTAAAATACCACTACCTTCATACCAACTTGCAAATGTAGAAAACAAAAGAAAAGTAATGGCAATCCCCAATTGTATAAAAAACCAAACCAATTATTTCACCCTTTCACTATTCTTTTTATCAATGCTTCCGTTACTTGAATAAGACCTTTCAATTCTTTTAACATTTGTCTCATCATTCTCTAAACTACTTCTACTACAATGCTTTCATAAAATTCACCATCAATATAAACAAGTATCTTCCACAATCCTGCTGATGGAAACTCCAAATGAGATGGCATATTGACGCTATCAGCACTTGCTTCAGCACCTTCATAAAACGACCCTGAATGCAAATCAACAAGTTCTTCTGTACCTTCTTTTACCGCTTTTACTTCAACTGGCTTATCATAAATGTCCTCTTGTCCAAAATAAAACCAAAAATATTTTTGGTTTTCATCTGACACAATTGGATTTGGACCTGTAAAACCTAACGTTTCTACATTTCCAGTAATCGAATAAGGAACTTCTTTACCATTTTCATCTACAATGGAATGTTCAAATATTGACGACAACTCCCAACTATTATTTGGAATTTGATAAACAACTTCATTTGTATTTACTTGAACCTCTTCTTGACCTGCTTCTACTGGATCACCTTCATTTTCATTAGTTGTATCAGAAGTACAAGCAATCATTGTACCTACCAGTAATGAAGTAGCTAAGAACAAAATAAGTTTTTTCATAGAAACACTTCCTCTTATAAATTAGAGATTGTTACTAAAAGTTAAAAAACCATCTTAGATTAACCTGCTTGTTAATTAAAAAGCGTTCCTATTGCAGAAACGCTTCCGTTAACTGAATACCCTTATTTATCAACCTTATCATCAAGTCTTGCTTTTATTTCTTCTAGTAGCTCAGTCTGCTTGTTTTGGCTTGTTAAAATTTTGTCTGTGAGTTTTTCCAAGGTCTTAGTAATCGACCATAAAGATAAAATTATCACGAGAATTATTCCTATTGCATCCAATTAAAATCACCTCTTTTTTTCTCGAATATTTCTTACCACATGTTCCACTAAACTGCTTCGTTTCGTTTATGTACATTATTCACAAACACCATAATTCTTCTATTTATATTTTAACATAAATATCCAAATGCCTAACTACAAATTCACGTACTAAATCGCACATAAATCAGATGAGTGGAAATAAATATTTTTCATCCATGTGAATGGGGTAGTCACTTGGTATGTAATTTTAAGGTTATTTGAGAATAAAGCTTAATATAAAAATAAAGAAACGTATGTGATTTCTTGTGTGAAATCGCATGCGTTTTCGTTTGTGAATAGTTTGTTTACACCTTTAAAAATCCCGTTAGTTAATGGCTAGTGTTTCAGTAGTATTCCACATTGACAAAATAGAGTAAATACTCTAATCTTGAATTTAGAGTATTTACTCTATTTGGGTTTGGAGGAAGATTTGATGAAAAATACGAAGGATAGAATTTTAGATGTAGCCATTGAGTTGTTTAATCATGAAGGCACTAGTTCAGTTTCAACAAATCATATAGCTAAAGAGCTCGGGATTAGCACTGGGAACTTATATTACCATTATCAAAATAAAGAAGAAATCATAAGAGCGATTTTTGAAAAGATGATTCGAGAGTGGGATGTGGTTTGGCAAGCGCCAGCTTTACCTTGGGAACCAACCATAGAAGACTTAAAGAAAATCATAAGAACCACCTTTCAACTAGAGTGGAAATACCGCTTTTTTTATCGTGAACTTATTGTCTTAATGAAAGTGGACCCATTGTTAAAAGAAAGACATCAATCTGTTCAAAAACAACGTATGACTGAACAACAAGTCTTTTTTCAATATTTTATCAAAGCAGGTGTTCTTCGTATTCCCGAAGACCAACAGTTAGTAGGTGCTCTACTAAAGATTAGTTGGATGATTAGTAACTATTGGCTTGCCTTTCTTGAAACGAGTGGGGAAGTGGTATCAGAGGAAAACATCGAACAAGGAATCGAGCTTATGATGATGGTTATTAAACCTTATATAGTGGAGGAACGATAATGGAAACCAAACGAGAACAAGAAAAAATAAGCAGAAGGAGCTTTTTAAAGAAAGCTGGAGCTACTTTTCTAGTCCTATCTTGGGGAGGATTAACGTGGAGAGCGATTGACCAAGGAGTCTTTAGTACGGGAAAAGGCCCAGCCTATGAACCTTGGAATATTCATAATGATACCTTGAAATCAACACCACTAGCTTTAGTAAAGGACGCAATTCTTGCATCAAACCCTCACAACACCCAACCTTGGCTATTTAAAGTAACTGATTCTTACATAGAAATTTATGCTGATGAGAGCCGAAACCTTGGTTCAATCGACCCTTTTAGAAGAGAAATGTTCATAGGTCTAGGCTGTGCTATAGAAAATCTAATGTTATCTGCAACTACACATGGATATCAAGCTCAATTACATTATAAACCTACTATTCTAGAACCTTACTGCATTGCTCGCATAAATCTTAAGCAAGGTGAAAGATACGAGTCCCCACTGTATAACTTCATTCCCCTTAGACATACACACCGAGGTAAGTATGATACATCACGCTCCATTCCCAAAACTGTCTTTACAGAAATCGAGAGTTTAATCATTGACGAGAAAAAAGTACGTATTTCTTGGTTCTCTTCAACTGAAGATATACAAAAAATTGGAGACTGTATCGTACGTGCGACAGAAGCAATTATTGCTGATGAGGAAATGAGTATTGATAGCAATAAATGGTTCAAGGACAATTGGAAAGAAATACAGGAGCAACGTGATGGTATCACCTTAGATGCTCAAGGCGGCTCGTTTTTCATCCGTGCAGTAGGAAAAATACTTCCCCCATTGTCACGAGAAAAGAATGACCAGTTTTGGTTATCTGCAACAAAGGATGTTCAAACAGCAACAGCATCAGCTTACGGATTACTTTCGATAAAAGACTCAAGTGATAATATACAACGTGCTAGAGCGGGAAGGGCATGGCAAAGAATTCACCTATACGGAACCAGTCTTGGGTTAGGAATGCAACCTCTTAGTCAAATAAATGAGATTGCTGACCGTGAGATAGAGATAAAGGCACCTGAACAATTTGGAAAAGAGTTGAAAAATCTTACAGGAGATGCTTCATGGAATGGAATTCAATTGTTTAGAATGGGTTACCCGGTAAAAGAAACACACCTAAGTCCTAGACGACCATTAAATGATGTGGTTTTATGATGAATCAACTTTGGAGATTTTAAGCCTGATAAGGAAATTGGAAATTGTCACTATACAAAAAAGTATCATAGAGATGAAGGGGCGTTAGTCTAAAGAGATTAGCGCTTTTTTATATATTGCCTACAATAAAATGGTATAATTTTCTATAAGCAGTAGGATAGGAGGCGTTGTTCTATGAATTTGAAAACAACTACAAATGGGGGAAAAGCTAAAAAAGGGAAAGCGTATCAACCCCAATAAACTACGTGATCCCTACTTACAACTCAGGAGGATTAATAGATGGGAAACTTTCAACACACAAATGTGGTTTCAATAACCAAGGATAGAGTGATTTTTCAATTACAGCAAATGCAGAATTTCGATTGGTTACAAGAACTTGGAGAAGTGTTTTGTGTATTCGACCAACAAGATTCAGGAAACGTAAGCTTCGGTGTTCAACGTGATAAGCAAAAGTACTTTGTTAAATATGCAGGAGCCAAACCAGTTCATTTTACAGGTAACCCGAGCGAGGCTATACAAAGTTTGATAAACGCTGTGCCAGTATACCAAGCCTTAGAACACCCGCATGTCATTAAACTAGTAAACCACTTTCCAACAGAAAAGGGGTATGCTCTCGTTTTTGAATGGTTTGAAGGGGAATGCTTGCATTCGCATTGGACCTTTGGCGGGAAAGCGAAATATACAAATCCAAAATCTCCTTTTTATCGCTTTAAACAATTAGATGTGGAAAAACGTTTACACGTCTTAGATGCAATTCTTTCGTTTCATGCATATGTTGAATCGCAAAATTATGTCGCCGTAGACTTATACGATGGAAGTATCCTATACGATTTTCACAATGACAAACTCAAATTATGTGATATTGATTTTTATCGTATGGCACCTGCAATCAATGATATAGGCAAGGATTTTTGGGGTTCGACTCGCCTGAAATCACCAGAAGAATATGAATTAGGTGCACCAATAGATTCCAAGACAAATGTTTTTACGCTTGGAGCAATGGCCTTCGTATTACTGGGTGGTGAATTGGACCGTTCCCTTTCAAAATGGGATGCTGGTCATGAACTGTATGAAGTCGCCTTAAAAGCGGTTGAAGAAAATCGGGAAAATAGGTATGGAACAGTTAAAGAGTTTTATAACGCTTGGAATGAAGCTAGCAACTCTATGAATCCAACTAAATAAATGAAAAGGAAGTGAGAGATTGGAGTTGTTTATATCCATTCTATCAGGATTACTGATACTTATCTCGGCCCTACTTATATTAAAAGTTAAGAATGATGCTAAGAAACTTAAAATAGGAACGACTCTTTCAAACGAATGGATAAAAGCATCTAGCACGAAGTTAAAGATATCTATCACTTTAGCGGGAATAGGATGTACTCTCGGTATTATCACTATCTTCATTTGACAGTGAGCAAAAAACAACAACAAGGCGTTTCTGCAATAGCAGGAACGCTTTTTAGTAAGAAGACTAATCAGGAGGTTGGTGTACAGTATGAAACAAGCTATTCCAAACCGGATTCATATCATTGGTTCAGTTGGCAGTGGCAAAACAACCTTAGCGAAAACATTATCAAAGAGATATAACATTCCATACTATGAACTAGATAATGTGGTATGGGAAAGGCATAAGTCGGGGGATATCAGAAGATCGGAGGAAGACCGAGATACATATCTAAAACAAATTGTCGAGACGGAAAGTTGGATAATAGAGGGTGCCCACAATCACGAGTGGGTACGACCTAGTTTTGAGCGGGCAGATTTAATTATATTTTTGGATACGCCAAATGCTGTGAGGATAGGAAGGATTATCAAAAGATATATTCGACAAGTGCTAAGAGTAGAAGAAGCTAACTATACCCCAACATTTAAGATATTTCTCAACATGTTTAAGTGGAACAAAACCTTTGAAAAAGAAAGCAAACCAAAGATACTAGAAATGGTTCAAAAAGAAAAGATGAAAACAATGATTATAAAAGACAACAAAAATATTAATTATTACTTTGAATAAACACTACCAAAAAGGAATAAAAGAAAAAATATAGGTTATTATAACGAGGGGAATTTTGGCCTTATTATAGGATCATTTACTAAAATATTTTATTGTGATGTTAGGATTGTGGTTGACATAAAACCAAAAGGTGTTGTATTCTCGAGAAAGCGAAACCAAATGGTTTTATTTTATATTACATAAAAGGAGAATATCTAAAATGGAAACATTACACGACATTAAACAAACAGTTATATTCGAAGCACCGATACAAAAAGTTTGGGACAAGGTATCAACGTCTGAAGGAATTGAATCTTGGTTTATGCCTAATAATTTTGAACCTAAAGTAGGCCATGAGTTTCACGTGCAATCACCGTTTGGTCCATCGCCATGCAAAGTGTTAGAAGTAGATAAACCGAATAAAATTTCATTTTCTTGGGATACTGATGGCTGGGTTGTTTCTTTTCTATTAAAGGATTTAGGTGAAAAAACAGAGTTTACATTGATTCACGGTGGCTGGAAATCTGCAGATACAGTTCTACCAAAAGCAAATGCGAAAAGCTCGGATATTCGTGAGCGAATGGATCATGGTTGGGTTGAGATTGTTAATAGTGGACTTCGAAAGGTTGTTGAGGGATAAGTGGAAGCAGCAAAGCATGATGTGTTTCAAGCGATTGCTGACCCAACGAGAAGAGAAGTTCTTCGACTGCTTTCTAACAATGAATTAGCTATCTCAGAAATCACCTCACATTTTCCTATTAGTCGTACAGCCATTGCCAAGCACCTTCATATCCTTTCAGAAGCAGGGCTCGTAACTGGAAAAAAGGTAGGCAGAGAAAAAATTTATCAACTGCATCCAGAACCGCTAACTGAAGTAAAACAGTGGCTTGCGTATTACGAACAATTTTGGAATAACAAGTTGTCTATGCTAAAACATATCGTTGAAAATGAAGAGTAAGTGAAGAAGTTGCAGTGTGTTGTGTATATAATAGAAATTGAAATAGGTAAAGGGCCGGGACAAAAGGTTGTTCTTTTGTCTCGGCCTCGTTATGTCTGACAGGCACTAACTCACTTAATTTTAATTTTACTTGTCTCTATATTTTTAGAAATCAGTTCCTTAAATAAAGAAATATCATCATGTGATTCAAAAAATCTTTTTGGCAAGACTATCGCCTTTTGTTTTGATATATATAAAAGAAACATCTCTTCGTATTCTGCTGCAAAGTGGAGGTCAGTCCAATCATAATGGTTATTTGACCTTTTTAGTTGTTGAATAATACCTTCGCGATGAATCACGTAACTTATTTCATTTTTAATACGTTGATCGCTTTCATACTCTTTAATGACTCGTTTTTTGAGAATTTTTTTAACACCATAAATGAGTATTAGTGAAAAAATTAGTGCCAGTACAGCTTTTGGAATAGTAAATAATAAATTGTCAGGCATAAGAAACTCTAAAAGAAGCGCCATCAACCAAAAAACGAAAAAACTGAAGAAAAAATAAGAATAAGTAAATTTTTTTAAGTGATGTGTATTATACTTTATAAAATCTTCTAAACTAACTGTTCCTCTTATTGAAAGCTCCTGTCCATTAGTCAAAAAATCTCTCCCTTTTATATAGATTAGGCACGTCACCACTGCAGTTTCTCTTTTAATTGATGAGTTCGAGTGACGGACGATATATAAAGTGTACTATCGAGAAACAACTCAATTCAATAAAAACGCCTACCGAATTAGAACAATACGGTAGGCGTATATTTTTTCTGTTTGTGTTTAGGACAATTAAGACTGTTTCAACCCAATCACACGAATTCTTTTATAATCAGCAAACCAATTCCCATCTTGATAAAGGGTGTCCTTTACGTTTTTTTCAACTTTCAAAATGATATCCTTTTTACGTTCTTCGGGAATTCCTTCGAATAGTTGACTGCCAAACATCTCAATCCAGTTTCTCAACCCATTCTCACCTTCTAATCGAGTGGGTCTTTCAAAGTGTTGAGCAAATGCGACTTTAAATCCTATCATTTCCATTAAATTTGTATACTCAGCGATACTTGGAAAATACCAAGGGAATTGTTCCTTTGTAAAATCAAAACCTGCCTCTTCTATTTGATTTCTAATTTCATTTGATAATGTTTCAATGTTGCCTTTGCCTCCAAATTCCGCAACAAACCTTCCACCTGGTTTCAAACTTTGATAGATCCCTTGTAATGCTTTTAAAGGTGGCTTTACCCAATGAAGGGTAGCATTCGAGAAGACCGCATCAAATTCACTTTGAAATTCTAGTTTGGTTGCATCCTGAACAATAAATCGGATATGAGGATATTTATCGATTGCTTGATTCACCATTCTTGCCGAGTGGTCAACACCTACAACATCGACACCACGCTCAAATAATGCATTCGCTAAATCTCCGGTTCCACAGCCCAAATCAAGTATTCTTTCTCCTTTTTTGGGGTTTAATAATTCAACGACAGAATTCCCGTGTTTTGATACAAACGAATGCTTGCCGTCATATAACTGAGCGTCCCACTTATCTTTAGTACTTTGATTTAGATTCATTTCTTCGCTCTCCCTACTGTATATATTTGTTAATTAAAGTATAATGGAGAAAAGTGATAAGTGATATTAACGAAAAAAACGATTTTTAATAACGGACCGTTATTATGGAGGTGAAGGATTTGGAGATGAAATGGGTTAAAACGTTCGTAGTTACAGCTAAGTTTGAGAATTTCCGTAAAGCATCAGAAGAACTTTTTCTAACCCAACCAGCTGTCACAAAACATATTAGAAGGTTAGAAGAAGCGCTTGCGATTGAACTGTTTGAAAGAATTGGGAACAAGGTGGTGCTTACGCCTGCAGGCCACACTTATCTTGCTTATGCGAAAAAACTTTTACGACAGTACGAGCAGGGAATGGAACAGTTTGAAGCTTGGAAGCAAGGGTATAATCGCAAGCTGACGATAGCTACGGCACCACAAATTGCATCTTCATTTCTCCCTTCATTAGTACGACAATTCATTATTGAAAATCCATCTATAGAAGTCATGATTAATGTCATACAATCTTATGACATCGGAGAAGAGGTCAGCACAGGTCAAGCAGACATAGGATTAACAAGGATTCTTCCACCACAAACCAATGTAAACATTGAACGGGTACACGAGGACCCCGTAATACTAGTCGGTCCACCAGAATGTAGAGATACTGAACATGATGAACACTTATTAATCAACAAGTATCGATTGATCACGCACAACCATCCAGATTATTGGGACGAGCTTTTACAAGATATTAAAAGGCACTATCCAACGATCCGAACGATGAAAGTCAATCAAATTGAAGTGACAAAACGGTTCATAGAAGAAGGACTTGGAATCTCTTATTTACCGTATACAGTGGTTAAAAATGAACTCGCAATGAATAAGCTAACGGAAATTAAGCCAGATAAAATTACTCCACCAACATCTTCAACGTATAGAGTAACAAAAGTAGAAACAGAGGAAGTTTCGAGATTCGTTGCTTTTTTGAGAGTAGCGTTATGTAACTAACTACGTAAATATGAAAGGAGACCGTGATGGATATTAGAGCACTAGCTAAAGATGAAAAACCTCCAATGGAGTTGTTGTTATCAGCTGACCCCTCTAGAAAACTAGTAGAAGAGTATGTAAACAGAGGCCACTGTTTTATTGCTACAATTGATAACCACGATATGGGAGTGTATGTGCTACTGCCTACAAGACCTAACACAGTAGAACTGGTGAATCTTGCAGTTGCAGTAAAGCATCAAGGAAAAGGCATCGGTTCAATGTTAATACAACATGCCATTGGTACAGCAAAAGAAAAAGAATATAAAACAATGGAAGTTGGTACTGGAAATTCAAGCATAGGACAACTGGCCCTATATCAAAAATGTGGCTTTCGAATAACGGGCATTGATAAAGATTTCTTTATTAGACACTACGATGAAGAAATAGTTGAGAATGGCATACAGTGTAGGGATATGGTTCGTTTTTCCAAAGAGTTAAAATAGTTTAGAAAGAGGGGTTCTCATGGGCAAATTAATTCTTGCTGGAGGTGGGGATGAAGTTCAATCCCGAATAGTTGATAAGGAATTTGTTGGTCTAATCAACAAAGATAAACCAATGTTATATATCCCGGTTGCAATGGATACAAAGATGATCCCATATGATTCTTGTAAGACATGGATTAATCGTGTATTTAATCCACTTGGAATCAAAAACATAACAATGTGGACGGAACAGGACTTGTATCATAGAAAGGTTGAAGATTTGACCCCATTCTCTTCGGTATATATAGGTGGAGGAAATACATATAGCCTTTTACATTTTTTTTATAGAACACAGTTCACTACTGTTTTAAAAGAGTATGTGAAGAACAAAGGAATTATTTATGGTGGAAGTGCAGGAGCGATTATCTTTGGTAAAGACATTAGGACTTGTTCTCATATGGATGATAACAATGCCGGGTTAAATGAACTTAATGGACTAGGCCTTGTAAAACAGTTTTCAATCTGGTGTCATTACAAAAAAGATAATGATGGGCTAATCCACAATTATTTACAACAGATTAATAACCATGTAATCGCCTTGCCAGAAGAAACGGCATTGCGTGTAGACGAAAGTGGAATGAAAGTATTGGGTTCAAAACCTGCTTACATTTTTGACGGAGATACGAAGAAACAAATTCAACCAGGATGTGAGTGGTAAATAAAGGAGATTTATAATGTTTGAAAAGATTAATTGGAGGTTTTATATTAATGCTTCCACAAAAGATAAAGCCATAACGGTGTTAAAAAGAGTCGAACAAGTCATTGGTCAAACGGAAGTAGGTTCTTTTACACCGTATTGGAAAGACAAAACCCTGTTTGAAGTTGAATGCACCACTTCTTTTCAGATAGAAGAACCAGAGAAAACGGTATACAACGTACTTCTTTTAGTTAATCAATTAGGACACAGCATTGACATAACCGGCCCTCTTATTTTTGAATAGAAGCAAATCACATTCGAAGGGAATAGTACACGGACATCTATTGTAGGGGTTAAATGGTTCCATTTTTATACAGAGAATAGTAGCTAAAGAATTAGGCCATTAGAAGGAAAAAGTTGTAAATATGGCGAAAGAAACTATATCGCTTTTTTATAAACAGGAAGGAATGATGACTAATGGGGATGTTAAAGAAATAATATTTGAGGTTGTCAGATTAAAAGAAATTGCAGAAACTACGGTATCTTTGCCTCATCCGTACCCACGGGAAACGGTAGATTGGTGGATAAATTTTGTAAGAGAGAGTATGAACAAGGGATGTGCATATGAGTTTGGATTATTTAAAAAAGATAATCCCAATGAATATATAGGAAACTGTGGTTTTGTGGGTGTGTCAAACGAGCATAACCACGGTGAGCTAGGCTACTTTATTAACCCTATTCATTGGAATAATGGCTATGGTACTGAAGCTTGTGCTAGACTTGTTGAATTTGGCTTTACTACGCTTGGACTTGAGAGGATTCATGGTAGGTGTATGGCTAAAAACAAAGCCTCCAAGCGGGTAATGGAAAAGTGCGGACTAAAGGTTGAAGGCTTAGCAAAACATGAGGTTTTCAAGTGGGGTAAATATGAGGATGTCTACCATTTAGGGTTGATTCGGTCTGAATGGAAAGATTTTTACCTAAAGGAGAAATGACTATGAAGCTTGTATACTATCTACTTTTTATCGGAATCTTTCTCGCCATCTTCTCAGCTTGCGGAAATAATGTTGACCCAAAATATTCCATATCTGATGTCTACATCCTTGCACTGGATACAGCGATGAAGAAGGATACGGCACTAAACGATAAAATGGAATTCATCGCAATCGACATGAGCAACTTTGAACATGTCCAAATCCATCATAAAGAAGAGATTATTCTTTATTTTGAAGACAAGTATCAAGTAGAAGTTATGGATACGACCTATGCACAATTAATAGAAGATGGTTTATACGATGAGGAATCACTCCGTTTTGACGGTGTGCTATTAAGGCTAGACAAGATTGAAATAAAGAAAAGAAAACTTCATATTGAAGGTTCTAAATATAAATCAGGAACTGGGGCAATAGGTATTGATATTCTATTGCACTTTAAAGATGGAAAGTGGGAAATTAAAGAATCTAGAGACACTTGGGTAAGTTAGAGCATTGAGTATAATAGCTGCTGTTTTTTTGCAACCATAACAGGAGAATATACAAGGTTTTATTAAAAAAGGAGTTTTGTTTAAATGACTGAAAAAAGACCAAAAATCACAACGACAGGTGCAATCATTATTTTGAGTGTATCAATTTTAATTGCTGCTTCCATGATTGCAAGTGCTATAAGAGATTCTTCTAACAGCAAAATGGACCAAGAATTAGAAATATTTAATATGAATTTTGAAAATTATATCAGAATTATAGAAAACGGAAATTAGAATTAATTTTAAAAAAAATGCAAAGGGTTATCAACGAGTAGAATTTATAAGGAGAATACTCAAATATCTGGACATTATAAGGATATGGGGGGATGGCATGTGAGTAAGAAAAGGTTATTTAGCCGCGAAGAATATAGAAGCATGTCTCCTTGGTCTTCTTTATACTCTTTTTTATTTTATGTATTGGGAGTATAGTTGTTTTTAGTATTGAAGGCTTTACTTTTTCAGTTGGTCCCATTTTATTTGTACTAAATATAGTAGGGATGCTATGTTTAACCATCCTTTTTCGACTAAAGGCATAGAGATTGGAATCAAGATAATGGGCTGATTAGTGGCAAAAGAATAGGGCATGAAACTGTTTGGAGGACATATGAAAAAACTAGCTATAATCATTACAAGTACAATTCTAGTACTTTTCGTTTCGGTTTACTTAGTAAATGAACTTTCTAAAGTAAGAACGTTTCAACTTTTTGGAGGTTTAGTTACTAGTGTAGAAACAAATGAAAAAGTAGTCGCATTAACGTTTGATGATGGTCCTGGAGCTAACACTCAAGCAATACTAGATGTATTAAGAAACCATGAAGTGAAAGGGACGTTTTATCTAACTGGACATGAACTTGAAACTTACTTTATTGAGGGAGTGAACATTGTAGAAGAAGGGCATGAAATAGGAAACCACTCGTTTTCTCACCAACGAATGATATTTAAAACACCTGCTTTTGTGAAAGATGAGATAGAGAAGACGGATGAGTTGATACGTAAAATTGGGTATGAGGGAGTAATCACGTTTCGACCGCCTTTTGGTAGAAGATTAGTCGTGCTACCCCATTATTTATCTAAGAATGATAGAAATACAATCCTGTGGAATATCGAACCTGAAAGCTATCCAGACGTTGCTGCCGACTCCACAAAAATCGTTGAGTATGTAGTAGATAACATTGAACCTGGTTCGATTATTTTGTTGCATGTGATGTATGAAAGTAGAACAGAGTCGTTGCAGTCTGTAGAAGGAATCATTACGTCATTAAAAGAGCAAGGATATGCCTTTAAAACTGTTTCAGAGCTATTAGAATATAGCAACCAGTGATATGGTTCTGAATAAAAACTCATAATTATGAAGTGGATGTGATTGGAATGCCTCTTAGAATCCCATTGTTTTTTGTTACTTTTATTTTAGCTACTACTCTTCACGCTTTTATTGATAATTCGTTTATATATCAGCAATACCCATATCCAGAGAATGCAAACTTGATAAGTAATATTTCTTTTTTTAGCCTTGTAATTGTCATCATTTTAATATTTGAATTAACAAAGTTAAATAAAATTAAGGTTAGAACCAACTATGGTTTGATAATAATAGTTGCTTTGCTTTGTAGTGCAGTGATACTTAAGATTTAGAGAGAGAATGATATGCTTTTCTAGTATTGTATTTTTCCGTACCTGGGACTATAACAATTCTTAATTTTAAAAATATATAAGGTTCAATGGATATCACTTACGACTATAATCTTTTACAAAGGTGTTAAATATGAATTCATTCAAGGTATTTAGACAACCTAGATATGAAAAGGTATTCTGGAAGTGAGATGAAATCTAAGCGCATTTGTCAAAGATAGCACCCAATTTTCTGTACTTTTTACAGCCAGCTTAAAAGAGTGAATAAATAAGAACGGTTGTTACACTGGTGACAATCGTTCTCTTTTTTTACCAAAGATAATCATAATGTTTTTTTAGTAAAAGTTACAATACATTCTCCCCTTTACTGTGCCTTTACTGGTCGTGTTTGCAAGTAAAGCTCCATGTCTGGACTAGCCCCATTTATCAGGACTTCAGCAATTATTTTTGAAAGTATCATACTGTAGACAGTACCGTTATCACCGAAACCAAATAAAAAATGACAATTAGGATATTCATCATACGTTCCGATGATTGGAAGTCCATCATTCGTGCCACCGTAAAAAGCGGTTAAATAAAACTCAGGTTCAATATAAATGTCTGGGAAGAGCTTATTAAACTCTTCGATTAGCTTATCTCTTTTATTGATTAATTTACTATCACGTTCATCTGGTTGTGAAGTGTTTTCATCTAAGCCACCGATAATAATTCGATTATCCTTAGTCGTTCGGATATACGTATACGGTCTTGCTGTTTCCCAAATGATTGTTTTTTTGTGCCATGACGTAAAGTCTTCTACTGGTTTTGTTGTGACGGTATAGGTACTGACAAAAGATGTTTTCTTTTCTTTTTTTATTTCTAATCCTTCGTACCCACATGCGACAATCACATGACGCGCTTGTATAGAGTGCTTGTTGTTTTTTGTGTAAATCGTAGCTTTTGATTGTTCAAACTTATGACCGTTCACTTCGGTGTTTTCATATATTTTTACGCCTCTTTTTGCAGCATATTGAAATAGTTGATGTGTAAAAGCAAATGGATTCATTTCAGCGTCATCATAAGAATAAAGAGCAGCATCTTTTTTAAAAGGATAACGTTCTTGAATTTGGGAAGCTGTAAGAAAATCGACCGGAAACCCTTCCTTAAGTAATAAATCATACTCTTCTTGCAACTTCTGCACATCTTCTTTTGTGCTTGCAAAATACAATGAATCCCTCCTAGTAAATTCACAATCAATGTCACCGATTGAAGATGCCTGTTCAATCTCATTGATGGCTTGTTTACATAGCTGTAAATGCCTGGATATATATGACTTCCCAAAGCTATTGACTAGATTAGTAAATAACCTCTCGCCAGAATATTGAATAATCGCTGTATTTGTACTCGTACTTCCACTTCCAATTGAATTTTTTTCGACGACGACAACATCTAAACCGGAATCTGCTAAGTAATAAGCACATTGAGCTCCTGAACTTCCACCCCCAATAATCAGTACGTCACATTCAAGATTTTCTTGTAAGGGTGGATATGTATATGGGTTTTTAATTGTAGTAGGCCAATAATAAGAGCCGGTTTGTAAATTCATGTGAGCGTACTCCTTTTTATGTAAGCATTAGGTGTATTATTACCTAGTGTAATAAATCAATTCAATCTTTCCTTTTTTGTAAGAACATCGCTATCTATGAGCGACAGAATGATAAAAATCAATTCAAAAACACAGCAGGAAACCATCGCCTTGCTGTGTTTCTCGGTTACATTAATGTGTTCTTTTTGATTTGCTTCCTCGTCTTGAGTTATACTCATTACCTTTATTGTTATCTCCGGCATCACCGTTTAATTGGCCGCCTCGTTCAGGAGCGCTTTGATTGGCGCTGCCCCCTTGATTGTTGCGTTTTGTCATGACATACACCTCCTATTGCACAAAGTACTATTAGCATGCCAATAAATCAGCAAAAAAATGACTGTACAAAAGTATTTACTGTTTGTATAAAAAGACATTTGCGTGATATAGTAATCTCCATCACAGCTTGACAAAAGAAAGTTAAAAACATGAATAAAGAAAATAAACATACAGACGAGGTTTAACGATGGCAACATTTCTTTTACTCATCATTTATTTAGCATTTATTAGCTTAGGTCTACCGGATTCAATGTTAGGGGTAGCATGGCCAATTATGCAAGTAGACTTTGGAGCGCCACTTGAAACAGCCGGCTTGCTGTTTATGACGATAGCAAGCGGTACGATTATTTCAAGCTTACTGAGCGGGAAAATCCTGAAACGGTTTGGAACAGGAAAGGTTGCATTTGTCAGTACACTCATGACTGCGTTGGCCTTACTCGGATTTGCTTTTTCGCCTTCTGTCACTTGGTTATTTTTATTTGCGATTCCACTTGGCTTAGGTGCTGGTGCCATTGATGCAGGATTAAACGATTATGTCGCTGTTCATTATAAAGCCCACCATATGAGCTGGTTGCACAGTTTTTGGGGAGTCGGGGCAACTCTTGGACCTGTTATCATGGCCTATACCATCTCAGGTCAAAATTCATGGAGCAATGGATACCTAATCATTGCTGGGATTCAATTTTTGTTAGTGCTCATTCTTTTGTTTTCTCTGCCTTTATGGAACCGAAATAAACAAAATATCGAGGCTTCCTCTCAACAAGAAATTGAAGATACAACAGCTGACGAATATGCAATTGTAAAACCGCTACAAGTCAGAGGTGTTAAATGGGCTCTCACCGTATTTTTGTTTTATTGTGGAATTGAGGCAACAGTTGGTCTATGGGGGAGTAGTTATTTAGTCCAAGTTAGAGATTTGCCAGCAGAAGTGGCTGCACAATTTGTCTCTATGTATTACGGTGGAATTACAGTCGGTCGATTTATTACTGGTTTTATTACGTTTAAAGTAAGTAATCGTACGCTCATTCTGTCGGGGCAGTTACTTGCATTTATTGGAGCGATTTTATTATTTTTACCCTTGCCCACGACACTTTTATTAGTAGGATTTGTTTTGGTTGGATTAGGGTTAGCACCAATCTTTCCTTGTATGATACATTTAACGCCAATCCGTTTTGGGAAAACACATTCCCAAACGATTATGGGCTATCAAATGGCTGTCGCCTATACAGGCACAACATTCTTGCCACCACTTCTTGGGTTCATCGCGTCTTATTCGACAATAGGTATTTTCCCAGTCTTTGTTGTACTGATGGTTGCAGCTATGCTGATAAGTTCAGAGACGTTAGTTAATCTTTTAAAAACTAAAAAGTACGCGTAACCTTTATTGAGTAAACAGAGCATTCCTTTAACCAAGGATGCTTTTTTTCTTGTCAACATAAAGGGAAAAAATGTTAAACTAAAGAAGCAGTTAGAAAAAATGACTGATTTATTTGAAGGTTTAGGAGGAGTTAAGATGGAGTGGGCTCAGTGGTTACAAGGTGGTCCTGAAACCTACCCTAATGAATGTTACCGTGAAAATGTGTCCTCTGACTGTCTACTTAATGACCCTTCTCAGTTCATAAGTATAATTTGGAATGAAGCATATGACCGTTTAAGCCATATTCCTTATAGTCATAAAAAGCTTGGTAAAGGAGGAATTCTCATTGAAACGGTGAAGTAATGCTCCTTGTTCAAGTAACGATGATAAAACTATTAAATAGTGAGGGGAGAACTCAAATGGAGTTAGGTAAGCCAATAGCTAAAGGAAATACGGCAAAAATATATCTTTCTGACGGAAAAATAGTGAAAGTGTTTAACAATTATTTGCCTGATACTGAATCTATTAGAGAAGCAAATAAACAAAAATTTGCCTATGCGTGTGGCCTTCCTGTACCAAAGGTTCTAGATGTTACAAGGATAAATGGGGAACAAGCCATAATAATGGAATATGTTAAGGGGGAAACATTAGGAGATTTATTCATGAATAATAAAGCTCAAGCAGAACATCACTTAACGATTTCAGTCGAAATGCAATTGAAAATACATAGTATTGTTCCTGACCGGGATGCAATTGAAACAATGTATGATAAATTATACCGTCAAATTGAAGCTGTAAAAATAGTAGATAAAAAGGTAAAGGCTGACTTGTTAAAGAAATTGGATTCATTTAACTTCGATAATAGACTTTGTCATGGAGACTTTCACATATTTAATGTGATTAAGACAGATAACAAAGTGGTCGTCATAGATTGGGTTGATTCAAGTGCTGGAGACATACATGCTGATGTATATCGAACCTATCTTTTATATTCTCAATTTTCCTCTGAATTAGCTGAAATGTACTTACGAATTTATTGTGAAAAGAGCGGCGTTTTAAAGTCTGACGTTTTCCAATGGGCTCCAGTCATTGCTTGTGCAAGATTATCAGAAAATGTATCAAAGGAGATTGCCCAACAACTTATAAAGATAATCAACCACTATTTATAACATAATGTACAGCCCTTATTGCATATGGTTGCATGTACTAAACAAGGAAATACTCCTTTTTTTGTCGAATTACAATAACAAGAGATTGGTTAATTTTTGAAGGAATGTAAATGTAAGAAGGGGTGTTTCGATGAAAAAGACAACGGTTTTTTCAGGTGTTATTGGACTTATTATTTTGCTAGTAATTGTACTAATTCTTCCACAATATGAACAAATGCTTGATTTTCATAATACCACATGGGTTATTATTTATTCGATTTTATTAAGTTTATTGTATTTATTATTTGGTATATTCATTGAACTTAAAAGAGTTATTAAAATCTATTCAAAGAGAAACGTAAGCGTGAATTGGTTATTACTTAGTTTTGTTGTGATTTTAATAGTAGTTGTTTTTGTCCCAGATCCTTTTTGGTTTAGACCTTCTCTCATTATGTATTATTTTTTCAGTACGGAAGTACAGGTTATTCTAAATGTTTTAGCAGGAATATTACTAGTACGTGCATTCGATAAAGTGGGTTCATAAGATTAAATTGACACTCAGTAGTACTTCTTCAATATGGAGGGAGTACTTTTTTAACGTTTTTGAAAGAAGGGTAAGGATACTTCTTTAATTTATAAATATAAACAAAATAATACACATTTATGGTAAAATTTAGATTAGGAACAAGGTAGTAGGAATAGAGCAAATTAATCTTAGGGGCTTGATTATTTATGTTGGTTTTAGTCGCTTTTCTAACTTGTATGGCACTTGGTTCAGTATTAAATCTACTATTAAACACAACCAAAAAAGAAGATTGGCTCATGACCTTATGTATAAGTTTAATAATTTCAGTGTTTGTTCAATTTTTAAATGTTGTCTAAACCTGACATTTTTTGCTGGAGGTCAACTTATGTATCTATCCTAAATATTACATAAATAAAGAAAAGATTTACCTATGAAACTTTGTCCTGACTGTTATAGTGATAACATCGAAAGAACCTCATCAATAGCGTTAAGAGTCATTATGTGTCTTATACTTATCTTTTTAATTCCATATGGTGTTTTTGTTTGCTGGGTCCCCTTTATTTTGCCACATAAGTTTAGCTGTTCCAATTGTTTCAACAACGGAAAAGAAGCAGAGTTGGTTTCAATAGATTGGCGAGACCGTGAAAAGCTAATAGAACAAGAAAAGGCATTTGAAGAGGACGTTTTACCTTTGATGGAAAAATGGTTTGAACGAGAAGGAAAACTCTTTAAGTTATCTAGACGTGAACAAAAAAATTGGCTAATTGAAGTTTCAAATGATAATACTAGAATATTTCGGATTAAGTATTATCGAGATAACACACTATACTTGATTGAAACTGAATTGGAGATAGTGGAATTTGACTTACAAGAAAATGAGAGTAAACCAACAATGGAGGGGAAGCTGTCATTAACTGATACTGAATTATCGTGTGTTCTTGAACGTAATATAGACAGTCTAAGAAACTATATCTCAACCAACCACATACTAGTTGAACCATTTGAAATGAAAATGGGAGACCCGGAGTTTATTAATTGAATTTGAACACAAGAAGACAAAGTTGCTGTAGGCATTTCTTTAAAAAATATGCACTTTAATGAAATGGGGGAACGTCCGATGATGGTAATGGGGGATATTGTTATTCTTATAGTTTTATTAATGATGTTATTTTTTATTATTGGAGTAGCAATCTTTTTGGTCCTCTGGACTAAAAGTAGTTATCGTAAGAAAGACCAACAGATAAAGGAACTTCAAAAGGAAATTGAAGAACTAAAAAAATCAAAATAAAAAGGGGAAAAGAAAATGGATGCTATCGAGGCTATATTAAGTTTACTATTATTTGTGTTTATTGTTTATCTAATATCAAGAGTTGCTCATTATATGAATTATAAAAAGAAGAAGTTAGATGATATTTACAATAAGATAAACGAAATTAATGAGAACCTATCTAAAAAGGAATAACAGCTCAATGTAAGGATAAAAGCTATATTTGAATAGGTAGGGTGGAGAAAGTGAAAAAGGTATTATATATTACAATCTTACTAGGAATATCAATAGTTATAAGTGCTTGCGGGGACAATAGCATACCTCCGAATACAATCGTGGCTGCGGAGTTATCTGACAGAGAAAAAGGAATTCTATCAACTACATCAGTGGAATCCTTTGTGTTCGACTTTAGAGTTGATAGTGATTATAAAGAAGCATCTGTGTGGATTGAAAAGTATGAATTCGGTAAATTGGTAGATGACCAAGTAGGACACACTACAACTGCAGTTACGGAAAAAGGCTCCATTATTTTTGCAACTAATAGGCCAAATGAAATTCCAAACCAAACGATATTTAACATTGGAGTTACTAGCAATGGAATCACAGGGTCTTATTCAATAGCTGATATTATTTCAAATCAAGACACTGATGGAATGTCTATCTTATGGGGGAGCATAACCGAAGAAATAGATATTACGAAAGGTGAGTTGGTTTTAGGAAGTATATATTATTCAAGGGACGAAGGTAACATGAGTTCAATTTCCACTGAGTTTTATAAGGATGTGGAAGGTCGAATCAATGAGATTAAAGACTATGCCGTTGTTTACCTTATTAAAAGTGATTTTTCAAAGTGACTTTAGGATATCTTGACAATTGAGTTCCGCGTATAGGGAACTCAATTTTTTAATAGAAACCAAGAGGAGATGGTAAGAATGCTGGAAAAGAAAAGAAAACTATTTTTTAGATTATCTGTCATCTGTATACTAATAGGAATTGCGACGTGGATACCTAACTTTATATTAGAGTACGGCTATAGTTATTGGCTGTTAACATTTATCATCAACCCACTGGGTATTATATTTGGCATCCTCGGAAGAAGTATTTGGACCGTAATTGCAAATATTATTATGACGTTTAGCTTTTTTATCCTAATGTATGTAGGTTATTTATTTAATGTTGCGCTTTAGTGAGATATTTTTTACTGAGTGTTGAAGTATATGAGGAATAAGAGATAGTTTAGATGAGAAGAGAAAGGTGAGAAGAGAATGGGACAAATAAAAATTTTTGGAGTAAACGATAAATTAAACCCTATAAAGCTAACATTATCAAATGTGATTCATTCGTGTATGATGGATGCACTTCAATTTCCTAAGGATAAGAAATTTCATCGTTTTTTTCCTATGAACAAAGAAGATTTCTTTTATGCGAGTGGAAGAACTGAGGCCTATACCTTAATTGAGGTTAGTATGTTTGAGGGTCGAACAGTGGAAGCTAAAAAACTATTAATAAAGCTACTATTTGAAAGAATCCATCGTGAATTAAAAATATCACCTCAAGATATTGAAATTACAATTTTTGAAACACCAAAGCATAACTGGGGAATAAGAGGCTTACCCGGTGATGAGTTAACACTGAATTATAAAGTAGATGTATGAGAAAACAGTAGTCTTCACGGAGTGCTTTTCTAGTTTATTTCATGTGAAAAGGTGGGGAGCAAAATGAAAAACTACTGGTTTTGTACGATTCTTTTTATTATGTTAGTAGGTAGTATGGGGTGTAGTGAAGAAACGACTAGTTCCATACCAACAGGAATGAAAGAGTTCACAAATGAAGAAGTAAACATTGCTACTATTATCGGAAAAGACTGGGTGGAGGTAGATGGAGAGCATATTAGTACTAATTCTGTTACGTTTTCAGTTGACCACAATACAGAGATATCGGTCCATACATCGAGTTATTTTGGAACGTATCATACAGATCATGAAGTAGACTTTCTTCAGGAGTACTATAAAAATAGCAACTCATACGAAGAGTTCGTTGATTTATTTCTAGATAAAATTAAGGAAGAAACATCACACGAGCTTAAGGAGATTGAAAAAGTAAATAACAATACTCAAATTTTTGCGCAAACCACTGACTATTCAGAAATGGTTTTCTCTCTCATAGTAAAAGAAGAAACCCCATTTTTAATTGTTCATAGTAAGAGAACAGAAAACCCTGAGCTAGAATTAATAAAAGACGGAGAAAGTTATCGTGATTTTGTTCAGATGGTACATCATACTGGACCGTTAAAATAGAGTTGCAGTTCTGCTGAAAGCAGATGGGAATTAATGATGCTTATACATCGGCGTACACTGAGGCAGTCACGTGGTCGACGCCATGCGTGTTTTGCACTCAGCAATATTTATATCATTCCTCATGGCGACTGAGCCGTAGAAAATCCATGAGAATGGTATATTTTTATGGGGGTGGGTGTTTAAATTGAAAAAAACACTACTAGTAGTGAGCACGCTATTAATTGTATTGTTATTCGCTAGCTTGATGTACATCAAAATGAATCCTCCGTTGTCGGCACCTGGTATTACATATGATATAAGGGATGAGACGAAAAGAGTCATACAAATAGTTAACGATGGATTTGCTAATTGTAATCTTAAAAGTGTGCTCGTTAATGGAAATGCTGCTCAACAGGTAGAATTAGGAGTAAGTCGAACAAATCATATGGTTCTAGGTGCAGGTGTCGAGGAAGACCCTAATATTACTTTTCACGATATTCAAGAGTTCCAAGTTCAACCTAAAGGTCTTGCAGATAAACATGTGATAAAGCACTATGGTTTACGTGTTTTTGGTAAGGAAAACCCTGAATATATAAAGATTAAATACACATATCTAGGTATCCCATATACGTTAGAAGTAGATGTTAAGAGAGAAAAGTAATTAACAAGTCCCGATATTATAATTCCTATAAACCACTTTTCTAAAGGAAAAGTGGTTTTTCTGTTGAAATAGGTAACGGATGGGAAAACTACAAAGACTACTGCTAGAAAGGTGAGATGAACGTATGTCAAACTTAGGTTACCGAGTGGTTGAGAATATAGAAAGACCTTCCGAAGAGCTAATTAAAGGATTTGAAGGAATTCAAGTTGCTAACATTGATGATTGTATGAACCGGATGGGAGCAATCAACGCATCTATCCACCAAATGAATCAAAAAAATGTACTTGGTCCTGCCTTCACCGTGAAAGTGCCAAGTGGAGACAATTTAATGATATTCTTGGCTATCGAAAAAGCAAGCCCTGGGGATGTTCTTGTAATAGATGGCGATGGAAACATGGAACGGGCGTTGGTTGGTGAAATCCTAGCAACCTTTGCTGAATCAAAGAAATTAGGTGGGTTTGTCATTAACGGTTGTATTAGAGATTATGATGCACTTCTTAAGATGGACATCCCGATTTTTGCAAAGGGCCGTACGCCAAACGGACCGTTTCGAAACGGCCCAGGTGAAATCAATACGCCAATCAGTATCGGGAGGAAAGTGATCTTTCCAGGAGATATCATCATCGGAGATAGTGATGGAGTGATCGTTGTACGTCCAGAAGATACAAAGGAACTTCAGCAAAAAGCATTGGAAATTGAAAAGAAAGAAACAGACACCTTGAATCGAATCCATGCAGGAGAAGGAATGGACTTAGAGTGGGCTTATAAAAAGTTGAAAGAAGATCACTGTGAGATTATATCTGAACTAACCAAAGAGTGATAGATAGTTGTAATCATAGCGAAATATGGTTGAAATAACTAAGAATTTTTTAAAAAAGAACTCTAGTGGGGGAGATAGAGCTTGCAGATAAGTCAGACGAAGAATAATGAATTAGTGGCGAGATTAAACAAGCCAGTTCATGATTTACATTATGCTCTCTACCCAAAGTATTTTAAAGAATACGACTATGAGGAAATGAAAGAAGCTTTTAAAAAACATATAGAGAACGATAACTTTGTATTTTTACTTATAGAAGATAAGGAAGAGGCAGTTGGCTATGCTTGGATAGAAGATAAAATCCATTCAGGCAATGTGTTTAAGAAAGAGTACCGCTCTATTTATGTGCATCAGCTTAGTATTGTTCAAACACAAAGAGAAAAAGGTTATGGAACGCTTTTAATGAATTACATATATAATCTTGCACAAGAAAAAGGCATTGACCTCATTGAGTTAGACTATTGGGTAGACAACCATACCGCCAAGGAATTCTATGAAAAACATGAATTTGTAAAGTATCGTGAATTTGTATATAAGCAATTATAGTAGTTAAATAATTCTTTATGTAAGGAGAATCGTATGTTTGGCTATCTTCCGGAATTCAAATCGTATTACAAGCAGCTAGTAAAATATGCTGAATTTGAACCAACAACTAGTGGAGATATGGTCAATTTCACTTACCGAACAGAAAACAGTGAGGAGCTTTTCCAATTAAGACAGAAATACGATTTGAAAAAAGTAGCGGGCGACGGGGATGAAGTATCACAAATCCTCAACCTCATGCAATGGGTGTCTGAGAAGTTAGAGCATGGAGATGAAATGGTCCCAGAACCATGTCATGCACTTCATGTATTAGATAAAGTGGAGCGGGAGTCAGGTAAAGTAAACTGTTATACGATTGCAACGGTCTTACAAGAAGTGTATCTTAGTATGGGCTTTTGTTCTCGGCGTGTACACTGTCGCCCATATGATGCGTATGACCAAGATAGTCACGTCGTAACTCTAGTGTATTCTACCACTCTTCAAAAGTGGCTATATATGGACGCATCATGGGGTACATTTATTACGAATAAGAACGGCGAACTAATCAGTCTTACAGAGTTTCGTTCACATCTTGCCAATGACCTAGAAGTAAGAATAAACGGTGATGAGCAATCTTCTGAATGGAGTGAGTATTATACAGGTTATATGGCTAAAAATCTCTTTTGGTTCATGACTCCGATGGAAAGTAAGTACAATTATGAAGTTGTGGAAAAAAATAAAACCTATGCTGTGTTGCTGCCAAAGTACTATGAACCGTTTGAAGTGAGGGAGGGTAAGCAGAAGTATCATGTGATGAGAAATGAAGAAATGTTTTGGAGTAGTCCATACATACTCCAAGGTGGGAGGAAGTAAAGTGGGATATATCTCAGATTTGCGAAAAGTGATTGGAACTCAACCTATAATTACGGTGGGGGCAACCATTCTTGTGGTTAATTCCAAAAAGGAGATTCTTTTTCAACATCGCTCAGATACATTAGATTGGGGATTGCCTGGAGGCACGATGGAACTTGGTGAAACTCTAGAAGAAGTAGCGGCACGTGAGTTATATGAAGAGACTGGACTGAAAGCAGAGCGGTTTGAGTTAATAGATGTTTTTTCTGGGGCTTTAGGTTATTTCCGTTACCCGAATGGAGATGAGACATACAGTGTCATTCATCTTTATCGAGCAGTCGACGTTACCGGTCAATTAGAAATGAATGACGGGGAAAGCATTCAACTTGAGTATTTTAACCAGCATAATCTCCCAACGAATATTGAAAAAAGAGCAAAAGGACTCATCGAGAATCTAGGAGATAACTTGTGGGAGCTGGAAGGTTCGTTTAATGAATAAGCATGATGAGGTAGACTTTAATGATGAACTGGAGGAATAGGAATGGATGTTTTTGCAACGTATTTAGCGAGTATTGATGACTTCGACCAAAGAGAGCGGACAAAGGAAGTACTGGAATGGATTCTTCAAGAATTCCCGCAATTAGAGCCACATATGAAGTGGAATACACCTATGTTTACGGACCATGGTACTTATATCATTGGTCTTTCAATAGCAAAGCAACATATGAGCATTTCGCCTGAAGAAGTCGGCATGGCTCAATTTGCCGATGAGATTGCAGAAGCGGGATACAGTGCTACGAAAGGATTGTTTCGAATTCGTTGGAAGGATTCAGTAAACTATGAATTACTAAAAAAGATGATTGAATTTAATATAAAGGATAAAGAAGATTACACCGATTTTTGGCGGAAGTAGCTGACGAAAAGATATGAAGAGGGAAGAGATGTTATGACTAGTATCTATCTTATTACTGGACCAGCTGGAGTTGGGAAGTCTACAACATCAAAAAAACTAGCAGAGCAATTTAAACAGAGTGCTTACATTGAAGGAGATGTAATTAATCATATGGTGGTAGGTGGGTATGTACCACCATGGGAAAGTGATGAATCTCTCGCGTTAGTTTGGAAGAACATTGCTGACTTAAGTATTAATTTCTTAAAAGCCAATAAAAATGTAATCATCGATTATGTTACTTTTCCAGAAGAAGTAGAAACGTTCTCACAAAGACTATACGCCGAGGTACAGCATGTGAAAATATACTATGTTGTATTAAGGGTAGATAATGGAGAATTGTTGAAAAGAGATGCCGAAAGACCAGAAGAATATCAGATGGGACAAAGATGTATTGAATTACTAAAGGAGTTTGAGCAAAAGGGAATACAAGAACGCCATATAGTAGAAACCACTAATGTTCAATCAACAAACATAGATGAAACGCTTCAGTTCATCAAGAATAATCCAAGATTTTTATATTAAATAAGCGATGAGATGGCGATTCTTTAAACTCTAATAGGGAGGGTGAGACAAAAGGTTGGTTTTTTACCTTTTGTCTCACCCTCTTAGCAATGAGCGAAACCGCCACCATCTATTAAAACCCGTTGTGAGTGGGTTTTCTCACAACGGGTTTTGTGGCGAGTGAAGCCATTGAGAATGTTTTAGTTAGTTTTGTCCCAGGCCCCTTGCACTTACAATTATATTATTTCCAATGACTAACTACAAAGACAGCTGGTGAATTCCAATAGATTGTAATTTCGTTCGTTGCATAGCTGTCGATATGGTCGATGAAGCATTGAGCCGGAGCTCTTCCTTTTAGTTGTTGAGCTACTTCATCTTGAAGGCCCATATTCGCTCCTCCCGAAACAAAACCAGGGACAGGCTCTTCAACATTGTCTCCAACCGTTGGACGATGGTGTGGATTTTTAACAGATTGTTCTCCAAATCCAGTCACATAACTCATTTCTACTGCATTTCTTCCTAATAGATAATGAACATGGTCTAACGCGATGGAAGTCCATTCTCCATTTGTTTCTAAATGATTTGCGAGTAACAGGTGCATCGCATTATTCATGAGTCCCATGTTACTTCCCCAAATGTAATCTTTTTCTTGTAACGAAATAAAATATCCGTCTTCTCGGCTGTTGTTAGCCATTTTCTCGGCTTCTTTAAGAAAGCCTGCTTTTAATTGTTCATGTAACGCTTCGTCTTTAGGAAACTCTTCATTTAGCAAATAGGAAATCGTTCCGTATCCACCGTTATCTGCCCAGCCCCAACTATATTTAGGGAAATCTTCCTTTGCAAAAGTTTGGAAGGCGTCATGATAGCTCTGTTCACCTGTCGTGCGGTATAATTCTGCAGCAGCCCAGTATCGCTCATCTGTATCAACTTCATCACCATATTCTCCCGTATGAATCTCAGGTGGGTTTTTAAATCCAGGTACATCTGGGTTCTTCTGAAGCCATTCCCAAGCAGTCGTTGCAGCTTGTAGACATGTTTGCGCAAATGCAGGGTCGATGTCTTGATATATTCTGCTTGCCATCGCCATTACAGCAGCAAAGCTACCCGTCGCTGTTGCTGAGATGGGTGACAGGTAAAGAGGGTCATTATCATCCTCTGGCATCACATCAAGACCTGGGAATTTCAATGTCGTCAATTTATGAAACACTCCGCCTGTTCTCTCATCTTGCATCTTTAGAATCCATTCTAGCTCATAACGACACTCATGAAGAACATCTGGTGTTTGTCCATCAGTTTCTGGAATTGGGATGGCCGTTTGAAAGGCATTAGGATATTTCTCATAAGCAAGGAAAAGGTCAGCTACTGCTTTTGCTCCTGGCCCAACGTACTTGCCGTAATCCCCAGCATCGTGCCAACCACCGCTAGTTTCAATTGTGCGTTCTTCATCTCCGTAGACAATCGCTTCAGTTAAGTGACATGCGTCATGAGTCCATTTGTCCGCATATTTTTCCTCTAATTCCATTCCACATCGTAGAAAGTAAAAACCTTTAAGTAAGCCAGTATGAAGTTCGTCATAAGGTGTAGTAGAAATGGTGAAAGAAGGGGACTGATTTTCATTACATACAATGTGAAAAGTTCCTTCTTGAGTAACACTTGAAAAATCGCCATAGTACACCGTTTTTCCACTGTTTTTATCATCGACTGGTCCTGTTGTTGTTCCTTCGTAAACGATTACATTTGTAGAATCATCAATAAGTTGAAAGCTTCCGCCACTGTTAGGGAAGATGGCAACTTTTTTTCCACCAACGAGGTAACCCACTTGGTTTACAGCAATTACTTTTGCATCTGTAGTCATGAATATGTTAGCTCCTTTTTTTGAAGCCACTGAAAAAGTACAAACCAACTTTTTCAATGCCTTTTATTACGAGGGCACTGTAAAAGTTAGAAACCGAACTTTTTCAGCGCCCTCCTTTTTTGGATTTTCTATGTAATGAACACTTTTATTGTACACTGTTTCCCTAAGAATGGAAATGAAAAACATCAGTAAAAACAATAAAGCTAGAGGGGAAAGATAACATTGACACTATATTTTTTAATGAGGATTGAAGCTACCAGAGAATTGATATGAAAAAAAGGAAGTTATCGGCTTAGTAAAGAATACTGCTATAGGTAGTACTTGTTCTCTAACGACTTTGATGCGTATAAAAAATCATATTTTTTAGTGTAAGGAGAAACGAAAATGACAAAACCTGACCAAGAAATATCACTAGAACAACATGAAGAACTTTTAACCATTTTGAAGGAGCGCTTTGAGAAAAACATGGAACGTCATGAAACACTGGAATGGTTGAATGTACAGACAAAGCTCGAAGGAAACCCCAAAAAAATGTGGTCGCTTTACGAAATGGAATCAACTGGCGGTGAACCAGATGTTGTTGGATATGATAAAAAAACGGACGAATACATTTTTGTCGATTGTTCTAAGGAAAGTCCAAAAGGCCGCAGAAGTGTATGTTATGACCGTGAAGCTTTGGAATCTAGGAAAAAACACAAGCCGGAAAATTCAGTTATGGATATGATAGAAGCCATGGGCATTGAACTTTTAACAGAAGAACAATATCGTGAGCTACAGAAACTTGGCAATTTTGATATGAAAACATCGAGTTGGGTCAAAACCCCTGAAAATATAAGGACATTGGGTGGTGCGATTTTCTGTGACCGTCGCTATGATATGGTTTTCATGTACCATAATGGAGCGGATTCCTACTATGGATCAAGGGGATTCAGAGGTTTGCTAAGAGTCTGACTTGTCTGCAAAGAAAAAACTAATCTATTGAAAAACATAGTAACGGGTTACTTTAGAGGTGCAAACAAGCTATTCATAAACGAAAACGCATGCGGTTTTACACAATAAAAATAGGAATAGAAATGAAATGATCTTAATAGAAGAAAACAAAACGAGGTGTATTGAAATAAAAACCATAAATAACAAATTCGGGAGTTTGGATGTAGAAGATGACGAATATCCAGGCAATACATTTAATCATATTGGAATATTAGATGTTCAACTATTGCCTATCAGAACAAGAAGCTGTTGAACTTTTATCGTCATATAATGACCATAATTTAAAATATGAAGACAATTTTAAATCCTTTTTCGAAGAAATCTTCCAATGGATACAGGAAAAGGCTGTTTATATTCATGTTGGAACTTCTTGAAGCCATCTGATTTTAAGCATTTTAGAAATAGGTTAAGTAAAGAAGAATATAACCTTTTATTACAGATGTTAGAATATAAAACAAATACCTTTAAAGTGGATAGTATAGAAGGATTACTATATTAGTTTCGGTAACTTCTTTATACCTGAATTTGAAACCGTAGTAATTGGTAATTACGAATTAAGTTTCCCGATATATTCTAAACAACAAAATGCTTTTAATCAGTGCGAAAAGTATGCAGAAGATGTTGGTTTATTTATAAGAAGATAGCTTTATTTCTTATTCCATTAACGGGTGCTTTAGTTTCACAGAGACTATTGCTTGTAGTTTTAACGATGCAGGAACATATTAGGTTCTTATATTTTTAAGAGTACTTCAAGTGGTTAAAGTTTCAATAGCCAAAGAAACAAGAAAAAGTCTTAATATAATTCAAAGAGGAAGTGCTAGTAATGATAAAACAATTAGAAGAAGCGAAGAAGAACAATCAATTACTTGAAATTTACAGCGATTTAAGTGATGTTAAGAAATTTAAGGTTGCTAAAGTATTAGATGCAAATGAAGATTATACAATCATATCGGAAATTTCACACTATGGTTTATACGATGGTTTTTCTCTAATTCAAACGGAGAAAATTTTTCAAATAAATAAAAACACACGATATATTAAAAACCTCGAAATATTATTTGAAGCTAAAAATCAAAGTCATTTTAGTTTTGATGTGGAGAATAAAGACTTAATTCTTGGTTTTTTTGAGGCATCAAAAAAACAAGAATTGGTTGTTATTGTAGAACTTTTAGAAGAGGTGACAATACAAGGGTTTGTTCAAAGTATAGAAGATGAAATTGTTATGGTAGATGTCCTATTATATGACGGGGAACCTGATGGTAAAGCATATGTAAAAAAAGAAGATATAACTTGTATTACTTGTGATAACCAAGAGGCGAATTGTTTGAAAATTTCCTACTCTGAGATTACAAAGGATAAATGAACCAAAATCACAAGTGGAATTTGTGATTTTTTGCACTTAAATGTAGTGTAGTGCTTTACGAATAAAAAAGTATTTTTAAAGATGAAAAATCACCTAAAATTTAAAAAATAATAGGTGATTTTTGCTCATTTAAAGCACTTAGGGTTTTGTGTTTTTAACTCTATTTTCAATTTGTTAACTTAGTTTTTCCCTCGTTATTTTTAATATAAAGATTGTTAAACTCTACTCCACACGCTTTAGCGTGAGTGATCGGATCATATTTTACTTTGTTTTTTAGGACTGTGTAAATAAGTGATGCTATTTTGCCGCATAAGTGCCCAATTGCCTTTTTCTTGTTCATTCCTTCACTTACCTTACGGTCATAGTATAATTTGAAGACGGTAGGGTGTTTTTGCCCGTTTGCTAGGATAATTAAAGCAATTTGATAAAGGACTCTCCTGGCATCTCTAACACCGCTGTATGTCTGTCTTGTGCCAGTTACCGATGTTCCTGACTGCTTGTTTTCCGAAGATACACCTAGATATTTCTTGAACTCTTTATATGTATTAAATCGTTCAACATCACCTATGACCCCAATCAGTGTACAGGCGATGTTTTCGCTCACAAAAGGAAGGGACATTAAGATTTCTGTATATGGGTGAGCATCTAAACCTTTGTCAGGGTCACCCCATAAAAGTTTATGAATCTCTTTGTCAATTAGTTTGATGCTTTCTTCGAGACGTAGGGCTTCTTCTATAACCCATTTTTGTCTTTCGACAAGATGTTCAGCTGGAACTGCAATAGTGTTAGGCATTACTTTAGCTAATATGTTAGCTGCTCGTTTAGCCACACTTTTTGCACCAGCTTTCAATAAAAAATTATATATCTCTTCTGCTGTGGCTTCCTTCATATGAAGTCCCGTAGGGAACTCTAAGACTAACTTCAACACAGAGGTGCTAGATAGGCTCTTAAAAGCTTTATTTAAATCAGGATGAGTGACTTTTAAAAGCTGTTGAACCTGGTTCTTACGTCGAGTTAATTGGACGTTTAAATACCATCTGTCCCTCATTACTGTTCGAAATAAAGATTGAAGGACTGATTGAGGTCTAATAAGAGTTACACCTTGCATATGTGGATGTAATTGCTTATGCCACCCCATATAAGCCATTACTTTGGCATCCATTGAATCAGTTTTTTCAGAGATTCCTAAGTTATTTTTACGGAACTCACCAACGGCTCTATTTTCAACTTGAAAGAGTTCATAACCCTCATTTAATAACACTTGCTGTATTAGATAAGAATAGTGTCCGCCTGTTGGTTCCAAAAGAATTAAAAAGTCTTTTTTGGTAAGACAGAATTGTTTTTCAATCCTTCTTAAAGCATTTAAAAACTCAGCGATTCCAGCACTATCGGAGTTGAATTTCATTGTCTTCGTCCTTTTCCAAGCAATCCCTTTAGGATCTAAGAATGCATCAAATGGAATACAGGATGCAACGTGAAAGCTCGCTCCAATATCAATACCTACATAAAACTGATAAAAATTACGCTGCCCTTTATGGCTGTTATGCGTGTCATTTCCATAACTAAATGGAGTAATGGTAGTGTTCATCATTTCTCCTCCCAGTCGCAGTATGACATATCTGACTATCCAAGTTTCCGTGAGAGCTTTGTGCCCATTGTAGTATGTCAGGATTATATCGCCAGATATTAAATCTCATATTTAACACAAGAGTCTAGTTTCCTAGCTCCAACCAACGGTAGAGTTTCAACTGCTTAATATTATATTGCTTTTGGTTTTCTCCAATATAGTCTTTTAAACAAAATAAAAATTACGACATAAAACCTCAAAATTCCTCCTAATAAATAAAAAAATCCTGTAAAAAATACAGGAATGAATTTTGGTTATTAAATTGGGGTGCAGTGCCGTTTTATTGTGTAAGTGGAGTGCCTCACATCAATATTAGAGGTCTAACTTATAGCCCCATTCCAGTAAGTCGGAATCACTATAAGGGTCACTGCACAACATAATTTTACATCACTTTTAACCATAAAAAAACCCAATGTCCTCAAACTAACGGTAGGGTTCCACTAAATTAGTGATCCCACATTTAAGTCAAAGGTACATCGGTAGTTCTATTATACAATTAATTAAAAGAATATTGAATATATTATCTGTTACAATGGATTTAATCACTTGGCATACAATAGTATGTAGTGCTTCAAATCATATCTATATTAGTGTAAAGCATTACGGAAAGTAACGGAGGCTAATGCTTAACAAGGGTATTGCCTATTCTTGTTGAAGAAAAGGGAGGGAATGTTCAATAAGATAAGGTAAGGGGGGGGTGATTATTTGCTAAAAATTCTACGTTATGTTTTATCAGTGATAGTTATTTTATTTGCTGCTTATGGACTAATTACTCAAAATTTTAAATATAGCCATATTATGACGTTTTTCATGGGTTTAATGATGTTAGTTATGGGATTAGAAGAATTTCGAAAAGACCGAAAAGCGTATGGTTGGTTATTTGTTGTTGTTTTTTTATTTTCATTATTTGTTTCAATTCAAGGTTTTTTATTAAGCTAACGGGGTGCAAATGCTTAAAAAGGGTGTATTCGCCTTTTCTTACTGAAGTAAAGAGCAGAATTATTCAATAAGAATAGTGAAAATTACTCAAAACATACTAAGGAGTGATTACAGTGGAGGCGGTTGTACTTGACCTTGATGGTACACTGTTAAGTTCCAAAAAACAGCTTAGTGAAAGAAATAAAAAAAACGTTATAACCTTATTGAAGCTAAATATACCTATAATTATAGCGTTGTATTTGGAGACGACTTCAATGACATAGGAATGTTTCAACTATGTGGTTACCCTGTAGCGATGGGGAATGCAATAGAAGAATTAAAATACATAGCAAAAGAAGTTACAGATACTAATGATAACGATGGTGTGGCAATAACATTAGAAGCATTGTTCAAATTGTAATGACCAATACAGGCTAATTCCAATTTCAATTAAATATTTATAGTAAGAATGTGAAGGATTAGGAGGCGAATGCTTAAGAAGGGTATTCGCCTTTTCTTGTTGACGTAAAGTAGCAGGATACTACGATATGGAATCACTAAAAAAGGACATGAATTAACCTTGTAGAATTATATAAATTAGCTTATTTAGGGGGACAGAAAATGAACAGATTAAATCTAATAACACTCGGTACAAAGGACATTGTAAAGTCTCATAATTTCTTTAAAGAACTTGGGTTTGACACCTCAATTAGAGGGACAGAATCAAACCCTTTCATAATTTTTTTTAGAAATGAAGGGACAAGAATTGCACTATACCCTATAGAAGAACTTGCTAAAGATATTAATAATGAAACTCCACCTGTTATTTCAAGTGGATTTCCAGGCATAACATTAGCTTACAATGCAAAATCAATAGAAGAACTTGCTAAAGATATTAATAATGAAACTCCACCTGTTATTTCAAGTGGATTTCCAGGCATAACATTAGCTTACAATGCAAAATCAATAGAAGAAGTTGATGAAGTATTAAAGAAAGCAGAATTAGCGGGAGCAATAATCCAAAAGGAGCCAAAAAAGACTGATTGGGGAGGCTATGGAGGCTATTTCACCGACCTTGATGGCTACTATTGGGAAGTTGCGTATGGAGAAGATTGGGAATTTGATGAATCTAATATGTTAGTTATTAATGACCAATAATTTAATTTGAAAGTATATGATTGTGAAGTAATGTACTTAAAGTAAAGGGAGCAATAGTCCAAGAAGCCGTTGCTTTCTTTGTCGTGCTAACGAAGCAGATTACTTCCATAGAATCTTATAATATTTAATAAGAGTGAAGGGGAAATAAAAATGAATTTAATAATTGATACTGCTAACACAAGTGATTTTTATGCCGTTAATTCCATTGTTAAGGAAGGACAAGATGAACATGCTGAAGCATTACCACATGTATTAAAAAAAATAGACCATGTAATGCCAGAATCCTATTTTCAAGAGTTATTGGAAGACCCCGATTATGAAATATTAGTGGCAAGAGAAAATGGAGAAGTAGTTGCATTCGCTGTAATGGAAATAAAAGAGGATCCTCCTTTTGAATCTATGACACCAAGAAAATATGCTTATATGAATGATTTTGGAGTTAATAATAGTAATCAAAGAAAAGGAATAGGTAGAGTATTATTCGATGAATGTGTTAAATGGTCTAAGACCAAAGGTGCATCATCATTGGATTTAAACGTATGGGAGTTTAATCAAAATGCCATTTCTTTTTATGAGAGTCTATGAATGAAAAGCATTAGCCAAAAGATGACCTTACCTTTTTAGAAAAGTAATATTCCATAGTTGTTCTTCAACTAAAGGAGGCTTATGAGGAATAAGAAGAGGTTTAAGCAGGGTTAGTATCTCTCCTTGTTGAAGTAAAGAACAGGTTTGTTTAAGATGTATTCTTAAATGGTAGAAGAGATTTTATTAAATTTATGGGGTGGCTTTATTGTGAAAAGCATTTGGCAAACAGATAATGACTACGGCAGATTAGAACCTTTAACAGATGAGTTAGTAGAAATAGCGGAAGAAAAATTGAAAATTAAATTACCAAGTACCTACATAAATATCTTGAAACAACAAAACGGTGGTTATATGAAATATAATGCACACCCTTCAGATGTACCAACTTCTTGGGCTGATGACCATGTTAATGTTGACCATCTATTTGGAATAGGAACGGGTAAAGAAAAAGGAATATTAGAAAGTGAATATTTAATTGGAGAATGGGATTTACCTAAAAATGTTGTGCTAATTTCAGGAGAAGGACATTCATGGATTGCACTTGATTATAGGAGTAGGAAAACCGAACCTTCTGTTATTTTAATTGATGTTGATGCAGAACAGATTATTGAATTGGCTCCAAACTTTGACTCCTTTCTAAATGGGTTATATGAAGAATCCGTAGAATTTGAAGATGAACCTACAGACGACATACAACGTCAATGGACAATAACTGAAATCAACGATACATTTTCAGATGATAATGAATTAGAAATTGCCTACGCATTAGATTATCTTTCGTCAAATGCCACTGAACAAAAGCAATTTATTGAGCAGAGCTTAATTAAACTGCTTCAACATTCTAAATTAGCAATAAGAGAAACAGCAACCAATTATGCTTATCATTTTTATGAAAACGGAATACTGTCCACAAATTGCGTAGAAAGTATTGTGAAAATTATACGGGATGATAATGAAATAGAATATTTTGCTGATATGTATTTTGCAGGTTTGTAAGATTACAAAGACATATGGTTATTTATAGTATTTGATTATTGTGCTAACGAGTAGCGATTGCTTAATAAAGGTATTCGTCTTTTCTTGTTGTTGAAGTAGAGAAGCAGAATTCTTGAATAAGTACATCAAAAAACGGACGAGAAATAGATTGGAACCTATTAAAATTGTAGAGTAAAACAAAGAAAACCTCGAAGATACGAATTGTTACTGTACAAGCTCCTTTTGTTTTTGAACTACTTGTACCTAAATTTGGGTATTTCCCAAATCTATATTTTTCCAAAGGATTGGGATGAGAGGTTGAAAAGATTTAACGAATTATCAATTCTACGAGCGCTGCAGTGTCCAATTGTAGATATAGCAACTGATAATGTTTAGAGGGAGCAAACAAATTAGATATAAAAGCACAAATTATTGATTTAAAGGATAGAGAAGAATTGTTGGAACTTTCACCTACGCCTTATGGTATCTATGGAGTAATTTATAAAAATGAATTGATTTCGTTCCATAGACTTACGGTACATTCTGTAATGAAGAGATTAAAAGAGTTAACTCAATTCAACTAATGGATGCGATGCTTTAATAATTGTAGCATCGCTTTCTTTGTTCGACTAGCGAATAAGGTTAATTGAATAAAGAAATGTAATAGTTCTTATCAATAAAGAGGGAGACGCTATGGAAAAACATGTCGTTATTGAGGATTATACACCAGATTGGGTGCGACGATTTCAAGAGGAAAAAAATATTCTAAAAGGGATAATGAGTGAAAAGGCAATTGCCATTGAACACATTGGAAGTACATCTGTTGAAGGGTTGGGAGCCAAACCAATATTAGATATTATGGTTGGAGTTAACCATCTTATAGAAGTAGATGAGTTTATTGAACCTTTAGAAAAAATCGGCTATGAATTTGTATTTCATAAAGAGTTTTCTAATAGACGGTTTTTTAGAAAAGGAAAATGGAGAGCAGGTACACATCATTTACATTTCTATAAATATGAAAGCGATGAATGGAGTAATAATATCTTATTTCGAGATTTTTTAAGGGCTAACAGTGAGGAACTTATACGTTATCATCAATTGAAAAAGGAGTTAGCCGAAAAATATCACAACGATAGAGTTGCATATACCAAAGCGAAAGAACCGTTTATTCAGTATATAATTCAAAAAGCAAAAGAAAAAGCCAATAAATAAAATTAAATTCAATTACCGTAGGCAATAGCTGAATAAAGGTTATCGCCTTTCTCTTGTTGAAGTAAAGGAGCAGGATAATTTAACAGACAATATTTTTGGGAGGACTATTGAGTGAGAAGGAATTATTTACTTTTTATATTAATATTCTTAGTTTTTGTGGGAGGTTGTAATGAGAAAACAAATGAAGGTGTACTAATTAACAATAAAGAAGTGATAAGTGTGTCCCTTAATGTAGATCCAATGTGGGAAAACGGTGATAACAAATCATTTAAAACTAAAGAGTTTAAAGATGAAAGTAGTATAAAAATTTTTATTGAAGCAATAGAAAATGTTGTGCAATTGGAAGGTATTTTAAATTATAAGTCGGAGTTCGATGTGACAGTAACCTATATAGATAAAACTACCGAACGATATCATTTAAACTTAGGTGTCGAAACAGAAGATGAAGGATTGCTTGTCATTCTACCAGACACTAATCACGGATATATAATTAAAAAGGAAGATGCAAATAAACTGAGGGGAATTATCTATAAATAAAACATCACCAATTAAACAAATAAATTTCGATAAATGGTGTTGACTTTAATTAGTAGCACCGTTTTTTTCATCGTTCTTGAACTAACGGGAGCGAATGCTTAAGAAGGCTATTCGCTTTTTTTTGTTGAAGTAAAGGAGCAGTAATGTTCAATAAGGACTAAAACAATTTGTATATTTTCGTCGTTTATATATAGAGAAAAATCGAAGAGGGTTGTGTGAATTGAGGATATATTTTCTTTGGCCAGCAATCGTAATAATAGTTCTTTGGATTATTATCAATAGTATTAACATCATTTATAGGAAGGGAAAATTTGATTTAAAACAAGAAATAATTAACCTGCTTTTTTTGGTGAGTGTACTCTGGATAATTGGTATGACCATTTTCCCTATTGAAATTGGTATTCCCCAAAGTTATGGTCCATCAAATAATGTTGTACCTTTTTCAAGCATAAAAGACTTAATGAACCACTTTTATTTTATGGTTCCTTTAAGAAATATTGCTGGGAATATTATATTGTTTGTGCCGTTGGGGTTTGTACTTGCATTAAAATTCAGTAAAATAAACAGTGTACTAAGAGTTGGAGTGGTGGGTTTACTGAGTTCTACATTTATTGAGTTAGTACAATTATTGTTGCCAATTAGGGCTTTTGATGTTGATGATATTATATTGAACACATTAGGTTCTATCATAGGCTTTCTTGTACTAAAAACATTTGAAAGAATATACAAAGTGTCTGGCAATCATAATTAGGAATGTTCTTCAACTATCGAATGCTTTAGTGAAAAATATCGTAATAATACAAGAGGAGGTACAAGTTATTGTTTAGTAGAAAAGATGAAACTAAAGAAAATACAATAGTTGAGATTTTACTGACTGGTCAATCACTTTCATTCAAACTTAGCGACAGTGAAACAATTACACAATGCAAAATTTAGATGAAGCATCATACGCTTTTAAGAGAATGGAAACTATAAAAATATTTCATCCCGACGGTAGATTGAAGTCAGTTATTAACCCTTTACAAATATCCAGGATTTGGTTTTCTAAATAAAGAGCCTTATTTAAGTAAGGGAGAGCAATAGTTGAACAAGCTGTCGCTCTTGTTGTGGTATAATTCCCTACCATTTTAAAATAAAGTTGGTGTCAAAGTTGGAGCGAATAATAAAAAAAATTTTATCTCCGAGTAAACAATATAAGGTAGTAATTTTAAAACGGAAAAACGGTCTATATACGACAGAAGTGTATATGTGGCAAGAAGAATACGGATATGAATTTTGGAGTCCTATTAAACAAGGATTATCATTAATTCAAACTGAGGAAAACGCTATAAAGATTGGCATTGAACAACTAAAAGAACTCTCTAGTGAAACAAGCGTCTTTTAGTTACTGCACTAACGGAGAGCGTTAGTAAATTACGGGCTGTAAGAGATGGCTCGTTTTTTTATACCCACTTATTGGAAGAAGGTGTTAAACTAAAAGAGTAGAATAGTTTAGCAAATGATAAAAGGGGCTACCAATGAAAAAAAAAAGAAAACAATCATAACATTATTGATAATTGTTGGTATATTGGTATACGGACTTTATTGGTTATTTTTTGACTGGGGGAGGTTTAAACAAGAGTTAATCTCAGAATCAACTTCTCCAAATGGAACTTATACTATTTATGCCTATCTTAATAACACACACGCCACTACACCTTTTACTGTATTAGGAGAATTAGTTTTTAATGATTCAAGTAAAAGGTCAAAGAAAATTTATTGGGATAAGGCTGAAAATGCCGATATTCTATGGATTGATGATAACACAGTTGAAATTAATGGAATTATAATTAGTGTTCCTAACGAATCCTATGATTTTAGAAAAGGAATTCACTAAGAAAACTTGGTTTGCCGTACTTTAACAAACCTAAAGGCTTTTTATAATTGTTCCACTGTATATTGCGCTAACGGAGCAGAATCGTTAAAATAAGCAATCTTTATATCACATAGTAAGGAGGTGTTTTATGGTAAGAAATAGCGTTGTTTATCCATTTTTTTTCGCACTTATCTTACTTGCCGGCTGCACAGGGACAGAAACATTTGGTGGGTCAGAATTATCAGAAACAGCCCTCATTTCAAAGGAATTTCTAGAAGAACAAGGATACAGTGTGTTGGATTATAAAGGTAATCTGTATTCATATGCACTGACAGAAGAACAAGTATCAGTCACCGACGCTTACCACCTACAAAAGCACTCCGTGCGAAAAACTTGGCAAGTACAAGAAACGGAACTTGAGGAATTTATGGGGAGTCAGATAGTAGAGGAGACTTTCCTTGTAGAAAATCATCCGTTAGATAATTGGAAATCTGAAGATGGATCTCATGAATCCACAGGCAAAACTTATGCAACTGTTTTGATTTCAGACGAAAAAGTTATTGGAGGAGCATCTTCACCAGCTTTAGAAGAAACACTTACTGGGGGTGTACTATTCTCACTAGATGGAAAAACATTTGAGGACATTCATCCAAATGTTGATTGGAGAGAGTGGGCTGACAATTGGACGGAAAAATACTATGACTATTTAATGTTTGAATCTTTGAATCTTAAGCTAACGAATGCTTATGTTGAATAAGAAAAGGAACCTTTTGTAGCAGGGTTAGTATCTCTCCTCGTTGAAGTAAAGCGCAGGATTGATTAACAAGAAGTAGTGTTAAAATAAATTCAAACACCACCTTAAAAGGACTGTTGATCATGAATAAGAGCGAATTTGAGGCAGTAATCAATAAATCACCGAATATTAGGTACGAGTATTTCATAAAGAAGGTTGTTGATTTTGAAGAAGTGTGGGGCTTGTATAATGGTGGATGGGCAACAGCTCTTGACTAGGAAGGTAATCAACTTATACCATTCTTTCCTAAAAAAGAATTTGCAGAAAGTTGTGCAAAGAATGAATGGGAAGGATATAAACCAGAAGTGATTGATTTAACTGAGTTTATGTATGATTGGCTATCTGGAATGAGTAATGATGGAATTAAGCCTTCCATTTTTCCAAATGATGATAATACTGTTTTGTTAAATATTGACGTACTTCTTTCGGATTTAGAAAATGAACTTGAAAATTATTAAAGTAACGAGTAGCTTTACTGTAGGAACTGTTGTAATTGCAGTTCATATTGTCGTTGATGTCCCCCTTTTTAGAGGAATGCGTTCAAAGAGAAAGTATAATTTATATATTACATATCTTAAAAGGAGTTTAATTTTTGTGTTGAATGAGCATGACATTGTTACTCTTATAGAAGAAGATGAGTGGATGATGGGAATTTTAAAAGCTGCCCAATCTTTAAATTTACCAGATTGGTGGGTTTGTGCAGGTTTTGTTAGAACAAAAATCTGGGATGTTTTACATGGATTTAGTGTAAGAACACCGATTCCAGATATTGATGTAATCTATTTTGATAAAACAAAACTTGATGTATTAGAAGAAAAAAAGTTGGAAGAAAAACTAAAATCTCGCTTACCGAATATTCCTTGGTCAGTTAAGAATGAAGCCAGAATGCATCTTAGAAATAATGTTGAACCTTACTCTTCTTCAGTTGATGCAATTTCAAAGTTTCCAGAAACAGCAACATCATTAGGAGTAAAGTTAGATGAACGAAATAAGGTTATTTTAATAGCTCCTTGTGGAATTAGTGATGTTGTCAATTTGGAAATAAAACCAACTCCATATTTCCTTGAAAACAAAGACCTTGCACCTATCTATAATGAGCGAATTCTTAAGAAGAATTGGCAAGCTACATGGAATAAGCTAAGTGTTCATCAAATATAGATTTGGTTTTCTAACTAATGGGAGCGAATGCTGAACATGGAATTCGTACTTCTTTGTTGAAGTAAAGGGCAGGTTAACACAATTAAAGAGATTGATGATATAGATATAGAGGTGAAATCAGAATGATACATCAAATGGGGTTATATGGTGAGTATTTCAATTCTATAAAAGAAGGTAAGAAAACAGTTGAAGTACGCTTAAATGATGTGAAGAGAAGAAAAATAAGAGTTGGAGATACGATTGAATTTATAAAGATCCCTGAACAAGATGAAACAATAAAAGTTCAAGTAACAAACCTAAAAATATACGACACATTTAAAGCGATGTATGAGGATATTCCGTTTAAAGATTTTGATTGTGAAGGTTGGAACATGAAAGAAATGATAGAAGGAACATATGAAATTTACTCTCCTGAACAAGAGAAAGAATGGGGAACGTTAGCAATTACAATAAAATATTAAAGCCTATGTTACTTAACTAACGGAAGCGCTTCTTCAAAAAATAGGATTGCCTTTTTTCTTATTGAAGTAAAGGTCAGTTTACTGGAAGAAGAAGGAAAGGTACAATACTTTTCGAAATTATTGAATTATTTATAATTTTAAAAAGGGTGAAAATTTATGCTGGACAATATTCGTTTTCCTATAGGTCAATTTGAACCAGTACAGAATCCAACTCCAGAACAGCGTAACAAATGGATTCAGGAGATTTTGGTATTACCGAAACTCCTTCGGCTTACAGTGAAAAATCTATCTAATGAACAAATCTATACGCAATACCGTCCTGGTGGCTGGACTGTTCAACAGGTGGTTCACCATATGGCAGATAATAATATGAATGCCTTTATACGGTTCAAAAAGGCACTAACAGAAGATAATCCAATTGCAAGTTCTTATCGAGAGGATTTATGGGCAGAATTGAGCGATTATCAAAATACACCTATTGAAATATCTTTAAACCTTATTGAATCAATTCACAGTAGATTCGTAACATTACTCTGTTCATTATCTACTTATGAATTTCAAAGAACATTTATGAGTCCTACACACGGCTTTATGAATCTGGATGTTGCAACACAAAGATATGCTTGGCACTTTAGACATCATTTAGCACAAATCGAATCTCTTAAACAACGTATGGGTTGGTAATTCGAAAAGCCTTGTGTAAAAGAGATTGTGAGACAATACACTTAAATAAACGGAGGCGATTTCAAAACAAGCAGCAGTCGCTTTTTACTATCGAACAGAATAGTTTAGAAAAGGAAAAGAATATGGCAGGTAAGGTGTGGTGATAAAAGTGAATGCTAATATGGTACAGTACATCGAAAGTATAATTGGAAAAATAGATAATCTTATTATGTTGGCAGAACAAGGATGTACATCGGAAGTACATAAAATTATTACAAAGAAGGGTTGTTATTTACTTAAAAGCTCCTCTGAAGAAAAGTACACAGAATGGTTAAAGACTGAAGCTCAGGTGCTAAAAAAACTAAATAGCCAAAGACAGATACCAGTACCTAAGTATTATGGCTTTTTGGAGGAAAAGCTTAGTAGTCATCTATTAATGTCTTTTGAAGATGGAATTACCTTGACTTCTGCTTTAGAACAAGCAAAAAGTGCATCAGAAAAGAAATCATTAATTAGGAGTTTTGGTCATTTTCTTCACCAATTACATGCAATCAGCGAAATGGAATTGTTAAATCAAAATGTTGAATGGCTGGAAAATTAATTAATTAAAGCTGAATTTTATGTGAAACATGGACAATCTGAAGGAAGTATACAACTCTTAGAGAAACTAAAGGCAAATAAACCTTTACCCGTGGAACAGGCTGTAATTCATGGAGATTGTACAACTGACAATGTATTAATGGTAAATGGAGAAGCTTGTTTATTTATTGATGTGGCAGGCATGACTATTGGGGACCCTAGATATGATGAATGCCTTGCTATTAGAAGTTTTGTTAAAGATGAAGAGTATAAAAATGCTTTTTACGAGGGGTATAAACGATACGAAGTATCAATAGAAGAGTTTAAATATTTCGATGAAGGTTTATATGAATTTTTTTAATTCACTATTCAACTAACGGGTGCATTGCTTGAATAAAAGGCAAGGCTTTTTATTTTTCAACAAACGGGCAGAAGAGTTTAAGTGGTAATTTTCTAAAAGGGGGTATTCTTATGGGTAGATTAATTCTTGCAGGTGGTGGGGATGCAGAACAAACCCTTTTAATTGATAAAGAATTTGTAAATTTAATTAATACTGATAAACCTCTTTTGTACATACCAATTGCAATGGATACAAAGTTTATTCCTTATGAGTCTTGCTTTAAATGGATAAAAGGTGTTTTTAATCCACTTGGAATAGATAATATTATTATGTGGACGGAATATGACCTAATTAACAAGCAGATTGAGGATTTAAACCAATTTTCAGCAGTGTATATAGGTGGAGGTAACACATTCAGTCTATTAGAAGATTTTAATAAAACACTCTTCACCAATGTTTTAAAAGAATATGTGGTAAACGATGGCATCATCTATGGTGGTAGTGCTGGAGCTATTATATTAGGTAAAGATATAGGGACTTGTTCTCATATGGATTCTAACGATTTGGATTTAAAAGAACTAAATGGTTTAGGACTTGTAGAAGATTATTCTATCTGGTGCCATTATAAGGTTGAAGACGACATTTTAATTAGTAATTATCTACTTGAATATAAAAATCCAGTTATCTCTTTGCCAGAAGAAACAGCACTATTATTGAATGAAGAAGGTATGAAAGTTATTGGGGCAAAACCAGCTTTTATCTTCGACGGAAAAATTAAGAAAACAATTCAGCCAGGACATTATTGTTAAGCTAACGGGTGCGTTTCTGGAATAAGCAGAAAGGTGGGAGTTTTTTGATAGAAACAAAACGTCTTATAATTAGAGAAATGCTGCAGTCCGATTATGATGCATTGTGCAGAATATTGTGTGATGAGGAAGTAATGCGCGCTGCTTATGAAAGTGCATTCAACTTAGAAGAAGCACAAAATTGGCTTAACAGACATCTTAAAAGATATGAAGAATATGGTTATGGACTTTGGGCTGTTGTATTAAAAGAAACAAACGAAATGATTGGTCAATGTGGCTTGACAATGCAAGGCTGGAGAGAAAAAGAAATTTCAGAAATAGGATTTTTGTTTCAAAAAGCGTATTGGCACAAAGGTTACGCAACAGAAGCGGCAATTGCTTGCAAGGAATACGCTTTTTCAGTTCTTAATGCAAATAGGGTTTATTCTATTATTAGGGACACAAATATAGCCGCTCAAAAAGTTGCTGTTCGAAACGGTATGAATATTATTGATAAAGATACTAAGAATTTTAGGAATATAGATATGGAATTTCTTCTGTATTCTGTAGACCGAACAAAATGAGCAGGTGATATTGAAAAAGGTTTCCATGACGAACCCATATACTGTTTGAAATTGAGCTAACGGGAGACGATAGCTTAATAAACCGCCTTTCAAGCAAGGCGGTTTTCTTTTGGTTAAATATCAACATTAGAACATAACATAGCTTATACATTGTAAATAATTTCACTTAAAGTATAGGATGCTTATGTGGAATAAGAAGAGGAACCTTTTTGTAGCAGGGTTAGTATCTCTCTTTGTTGAAGTAACGAAGAGCAATAGCTGAATAAAGGATATCGTCTTTCTATTATTGAAGTAAAGGGCAGTTTAGTGGAGGAAGGAGCACATCCACTTAGTGCGTGGTAGACTCCTACTGTACAACAAGAAAGAAGGACGATAGTCATTAAATTGGAATCGTCCTTCTTCAATCCAGGGTTTGAAGATTGGTCAGAGAAAATGGTTAAATTTTCGTTCATCTAATGAGCAACGTTTTTGATCAATCTTTCTTTTAAAGCTACACAAATGACGTAAATTCACTTATTTGTGGATTTGATTCCTTTCCAACAGGAACCACAATTCTCGAGCCAGTTCGCTTGCAGGGACAGGCATTTTGTTATAGATCCACCACTCCACAATGCCTACAATCGCTGATGCCATGAATTGAACCAGGATTTCCTTATTTAGCCCTTTATTTATGTCGTCCATATTCAACTGGTCACGAATGCCTTTCATCATTAATTGGTGCATACGCTCCCGAAAGGAAGGCATCCCTTTACTGTTCAACATGCAAGAATAGAATAAGAAATGCTCTTCAAAATACTCTGTGGTCGAGAGAAGTGACTCGAAGGTAGGGACATGCGTCTGATCATGCCCTTGTGCTGTACAGACCCGCAGTAACTCAGTAAATTGTTCCTCGATGCACTTGTCTAGCAGATCAAACTTATCCAAGTAATGCAAATAAAAGGTGCCCCGATTTATGTTGGCCTTCTCCGATATGAGCTGAATTGTAATACTCTCAAAGTCTTTTTGAACCATGAGCTCAAAGAAGGCTTTTTTTATGGATTCTCGCGTTTTTAAGATTCTGCGATCCACGGATACCATTGCTCCCCCTTCAATAATAGACATTTATCGCAACTGTGTTGATTAATGAACAATCGCGGAATTATTAACGATTGTAGATCTCTGGGATACAATCTACAATTTTAATTGTACTGAACGAATGTTGATAAATCAACAGATGATAAATAACGAAAGGAGTACATTACATGAGGGCAATAGTAATCCACGAGTATGGAAATCCAGACGTACTGGTAGAACAGGAAGTGTCATTACCAACATGTAACGAAAATCAGGTTATTGTTGAGTTGCATACCGGTTCCGTAAATCCTGTCGATAGTAACATTCGGGCAGGTCGAGTACAGGAGGTTTTTCCGGTACACACATTTCCGCATGTTCTAGGACTGGACCTTGCAGGCATAGTTAGGGAAGTGGGGGCCAGTGTGAAACATTTTAAGATAGGAGATAGGGTGTTCGGTTTGGGGAGTTCAGGGGTTTACGCTGAATACGCGGTTGCTGAAGAGCACCAAATCGCAAAGCTGTCTCCTAATCATACATTCATTGAAGCGGGGGCATTACCTGCCGTTGCGCTCACAGCTTGGCATTCATTGTTCCGTTTTGGGGAGTTGAAGGTAGGCGAACGGGTACTCATCCATGGAGGGGCAGGCGGTGTGGGGCATGTAGCGATTCAAATGGCCAAGTTAACAGGCGCCTATGTTATCGCAACAGCAAGCTTGAGAAATCATGAGTTTATTCGTCAATTAGGCGCGGATGAGGTAATTGATTACGCCAATACTGATTTCTCTGAAGAAGTTAGAGACGTGGATATGGTGCTTGATTTCGTTGTTGGACTTGAACAAGAGAAAAATTGTAGGGTACTGAAGAAAGGTGGCAGGGTGGTTTCAATTGTAACTCCAGCCATTGCGGACATCGCTCAAGCATACGGTGTCGAAGGTAAGTTTGTAGTTGTCGACCCGAAACGTGATGAACTGGAGCTGATTGATCAGTGGGTACAGGAGCAAAAGTTAAAAGTACACATAAACGAGATATTTCCTTTGGATGAGTCAGCCTTGCGCAAGGCGCATCGTCAAATTGAGACAAAACATACCAGGGGGAAACTAGTAATTCAAATTCGAAACTAAGGCGAAAGGGCCGTCCCGCGAAGGGGCGGCCTTGAATCTTTCAAAAACTGTATTCGGGCGTTTTATTTAATTAAAATGCATGCAACACTATTTGAAGGATGAGTTAACCTCCGACAGAATAGCTGCTATTTTAATGGCTGGCATCAATGGTCGCTCAGTGAGATTCAGTAAATTACTTTTAGTATGCTTATGTTCTTGCGGCTTAGATCTTTTATGCCGCTGCGGGCAATGAAAAAATGATTTCATCTTGACACTCCACCATCTGATTTCTCTTATTCAATTATGCCGCTCTTTACTTCAACAAGGAGAGATACTTACCCTGCTACGAAAAGTTCCTCTTCTTATTCCACATAAGGGGTTGTTGTTTCCGATAATAAAAAGGTTTTAGGGTACAATTTTGCTTTATGGGGTGGAGAACATAAACAAGATTAGTTCAACTTCAACTACTGTTAGTTCACTAGCGATTATATTTAAAAAGGCTTAAAGAATAAATTTTCTCTAAGCCTTTTTTCGTGTGAATTATAATGGAAATACGGTGTGAAAAATATGCGGTTTACTTTGTGATTGAAGTTGTGATTTACTGTTTTGCACACATGAAGTAAACCCGTTAAAAAACCTAGCTTAGTTTTTTTCTGTAAGTATAGAATATAGTTTGATGTCACAGTGTTTTCCTTTTATAAACATGCTTTGCCGTAGGACACCTTCACATGTCATCCCTATCTTTTCAAGAACTTTCTGCGACCCAAGATTTTCGGTCAGGCATCTCGCTTGAATACGAACAAGGTCCATCTGTGTAAAACCAAAGCGAATGACGGCAGAGGCGGCTTCTGTCATGATGCCTTTCTTCCAGTAGTCAGGGGAAAGGGCAAAGCCAATTTCAGCCACTTTATGTTCAGGTTGCCACCAGACGAAATCAATCGTACCGATAAGTGTTTTTGTTTCTTTAAGCTCGATACCCCAAGGAGTTATTTCGTTTTTGGCATACTTACTTTCAATGAATTTAATAAAATCAACCGTATCAAGCAAGGTTCGGTGTGTATCCCAAGTCACAAATTTAGTTACCTCTGGTTTGGAGGCATAAGCAAACATTGACTCAGCGTCATCCATTGTTATTTTCCGTAAAATGAGCCGCTCTGTTTCAAGCTGAGGAAGCTCACTATAAATATCTTCAATTTTCATTGCCACACCGCCTTACTCGGGATTGCGGATTTGTACTTTGTTCTCATCACGATGATACGTAAAAAAGGAATCAACTAAATGGTCCAGGCGCTCAAGCTTTTCCTCATATTCGATGACGTGCGTAAGGATCGGGAGGCTATGAAGCCAATATGTTCGGTCTACGCCTTCCTCATGATAAAGCTCCATGAAATAATCTGTCAGTTGAGCTTTTCCTTCTGTAATTTCTCTTAGCATTTCTTCATTGGCTTGGCCGGTTACCTTACCGGCGTAACGAAGTAAAATCCGGTCATGATAGGCCATCAGCAATTCTACCCTGTCTTTTAAAATCGATAGCAGTTCATCTGGTAATTGCTGTATTTCAATGTCACGTCGTTCTAGATTTTTTAAGAGGAAGAGTGCTTTTTTCGAGGTCGCGATCATTTGTCTGAATAACACAACCTTGCGCGCTTTTCCGTATTTATTTTTTAAAAAGTAATTTCGTTCCTCTTTATAAAGAAGGTAAAGGTTTTCGAGTTTGACCATCTTCTCGTTAAGGCGACCAATGTCTTTTTTCAAAGCATTGTTGTCTGCATCTTTCCGAAGAAGCAAGGATATCCATTGGTTAATTTGTTCGCTGTTTTCAACAATTTTATAGTATAGCTTCGTTTCATAACGAGGTGGAATGAATAAAAGATTGACTAAAAATGCCGATAACACTCCAACTAAAATTAACAAGAAACGATAAAAAGCAAACTCGCTAAAATTATCTGCAGGGCTTTCCATGATGACAATAATTGTGACGATCGCAAGCGGAATCGTTGTTGCTTCAAGCTTCAACTTCATAATAATTGCAATCGCGATAATAACGACGACCCCAATTACAAACGGGTCGTGTCCAAAGGTTAATACAAAAATCACTGCTAGCACTGCCCCAAGAACATTGGCTTGTACTTGTTCAAGAATCGTTTGCGCACTTCGATATATCGAAGGCTGAATCGCAAACGTGGCTGCTAAAGCCGCAAACATAGGAGGCTCAAGTCCAAAAAACATAGCTAAATACATGGCAACGACAATGGCTAGACCGGTTTTGAAAATACGTGCACCTAACTTCATGAATACATAAGTCCTTTCATTGGAGATATAAACTATTTCGCACTACATAGTGACATTCCCTTTATTTCAAAAAACAAATCAAAGGTTAGGGACTACCTATACTATGAAAGGTTCTTAGTAATTATTCTTGGCAAAAGGAGTGAAAAAAAGACGTAGTATGGAAAAGGAAGGCACTGAAAAGGGACATACCAACTTTTTCAATGCCTTTGATTATGGTTGCAACTGTAAAAATTAAAAACCGAACTTTTTCAGTGCCCTCATGGAAAAGTGGTAGGGAAGGTGAGAGAAAATAAAAAAGCTAAGCGCGACGTAAGAAGTGCTCTTAGCTTTTTCATAAAAAATAAGTATAAAAAATTTAGATGCTCATAGATGTCTTTTATGCTAGAACAGGTAGGATGATGGCTTCGCTCACTGCGCGTATATTAATAAGAAGTACACTTATTAATATACTTTCAAGAGAGGGCAGTGGCTTCGTACATCGCAATTAGTCAAAGACGGCTTTGTCGTTTTTCTTATGAGATTTATCTTAGAAAATATTAAATAAGGTTCAGTAAGATAAGCGAGCTTCCTATAGCTAGGGCAACAATGAACACCTTCCATATTTGCCATTTGAATTTGAACAACAACACAAGCATGATGATGGCAATGGCAATGCTTCCGATATCATGAAAGACATCTAACGATAATCGAATTAGAAAACTTGCGATAAGACCAACGACAGCGGCACTCACTCCTGCTAAGTAAACGGTTAGCTTTTTGTTTTCTCTTATTTTATCGAAATAAGGAGCACCTATTAGTACTAATAAAAAGGCTGGCAAAAAGATAAAAAAGGTTGCTAGTGTGGCTCCCCAAAAACCATAGGCGGCGAATCCAACAAACGCCGCTACCATAATAGTTGGACCAGGTGTAAGTTCGTTAATGGCTAATCCATCAATATACTGTTCTGTTGTGAGCCATCCAAAATTATCAACGGCTTCAAATTGCAAAAGAGCTAACACCGTATAAGCTCCACCAAAGCTCAACGCTCCAATCTTTAAGAATAAAAGAGAAAGGTTAGTTGGTATAGAAGCAGTCGCGACGGATGCTCCTACTATTAATGGCAGACTGTTCACGCTTAGCGCGGAATTATTTGTTGAACGACTGATTATCATATACACAAATCCCATCACTAGAAGTAATAGAATTAAATCAAATTGAGTAATAAATGCTAAGGTTATCATGAGAATCGTAATCAATAGTTTTTTTCGGTCTTGTAGCACTCCAAATTTGTTTGAGATACGGTAAAGGCTAAATAATACAATCGCCACCATCGCTGGCTTAACACCATATAATAAACCTTGAGCGATTTCAGAAGTGGCTGCATATTGAAAGTAAGCCCAAGCTAAAACCGTTATTAAAAAGAAGTTAGGCAACATAAAGCCAAGTCCAGCTAAAAACCCACCAACATAACCACGTTGTCTATATCCGACATACATGCAAAGTTCAGCTGCCTCAGGTCCTGGTAACATCCCACAAACAGCAAAGGCATCTCGGAAGCGGTCGTTGTCAATCCATTTTTTCTTTTCTACAGCATGCTCGTGAATGATTTGAATTTGTGCAGCAGGCCCACCCCATCCTTGTAATCCGATAAGGATATAAGTCCAAAAGATAGTCCATAAACTAGGTTTCTCCATATTTATTCTCTCCCACTTATCATTGCATATAAAGCATCATAAATAATGAACCCTTTTTCCAACGCTTCATCATCATCTTTGCTACATAAGCTAATCCCATCACAAATAAAATCAAGCCCAGGTGCGACAGGTTCCAAAAATACTTCTTTTACTGTATCTGCTTCATCCACAATTTGGGCCATTTCTTTTAGAATGGCATCTTCTAAGCTGTAATCCTCGAGAAGAGAATAAAATGAACATCGACCGTCTCTATGAGAAAACTCTGCCCCAGGGATGTCAAACCCCTTTGTTCCTTCAGGAATCGTCTGTTCTCCTTCAGGTATGAAAAAAAATTCCGCATCCTGATCAATAAAATTTTTAATGAGCCATCCACAAGCCATTCGGTCGACTCCGATGTTTTTCCATGTAACCCACTTCATGTTTGACCACTCCTTTTTTCAATTAGTTTCTCACGTACAGCTACTTCCAATGGGGACTTGAAGTAATCCGTTTTCCTAATCCGTTGATACTTCTTAGCCAGAGAAACCAAATCATTGCTTCCTTCATCTACCTGTTTTAAAAGCTCCATATAACTTTCATTCACTAGCTCAATAAATAAATGCTGTAAATCTTCATGAGACATTCCAAAGAGAAGCTGAGACTGCCACATCGTCGCTTCTCCTCCTAGCTCCTTAATCTCGACAGTTAACCATTGAAATTGTTCATATGTATAAGGGGTGTTTGGTAGAAGCCATATTGCATCATGTAATTGAATCGAACCCAGGCTTTTTAGTTTCCTCCAGATTTTTACTCGAGGAGAACTGGGTTTTCTTGGCATTTTATAAGTGAGGTGTAACCAGTTACTCATCTTTCTACCTCCGTTAATTGTAACCATGGTTACATTATATTCTAGAATAAAACAGTTGAACAGTGCGGATTTATTGTTAACCTATTTGACATACAAGGTTAACGATTATACTATATTGTTAACCTTTCGAATGAATAGGTTGACATTAGAAACATGTAAGGTGAAATATGATGGACAATAGTAGATTTTATAGTGTGAGAATGAGAGCGTCTGAGAATCAATCACATGAAAAGGGAGGGAAACATATTTCTGGAGGAGAGCTCATCTCTTCTTATCAAGACCTCAAAAAGTCAGTTGATTTTTTACTAGAAAAGGCACTAACCCACTCAAGAGGAAAACCTGATTTCTTGCAAATTCAGTGTGAGTTGATTGACCAACCGATTACCCAAGTTCCACCCCTTACTGTAAAAACAATTGAAGTGTCTTCTGTTGAAGAAGGTCAACAAAAGGCAAGGAAGTTACTTGAACAAGCCGGAGTCTCAAAACAGGTCATTGAAAAAGCCTATGCGCAAATTCCTGATGAAGCTGTCAGAGGAGCTATTTTAATAGACTGTCATACAGGAAAGCGAATCGATGGAAGAAAAGACCGAGGCGTTCGTGTTTCAAGAATGGATTGGGAACGAGTGAATTTTGAAAAATGGGTGAAAGCAAAGGCACTGCCACTCAATCAAAGAATAAAAGAAGCGCTTGTGCTTGCGACTAAAGTGTCAACTCATCAAGCCACAGTTGCAGAATTATGCTGGTCTGATGACCCCGAGTATGTGACAGGCTATGTCGCTAGTAAAACATTAGGATATCAACGAATTACAAAGCTAAAACCGTACGGTGATGAGAGAGGTTGCCGCATTTTTTTTGTGGATACGTCCTATGACCTCGATACATATATAACATATTTAGAAAAACAACCAATGTTCATTCAGTGGGAGGAAGATGATGTCACAAGACCTAATCGAAAAAAGTAGAAAATATTTATGGCTACCGTTTACTCAAATGAAAGATTATGATGAACATCCATTAATTATTGAAAGTGGAGAAGGAATCAAAGTAAAGGATGTGAACGGCAAGGAATATTATGATGGCTTTTCCTCAGTATGGTTAAATGTCCATGGCCACCGAAAACAAGAGTTAGACGATGCAATTAAACGACAGCTTGAAAAGATTGCTCATTCCACATTGTTGGGAATGACAAATATACCAGCAACCGAGCTTGCAGAACGACTTGTTGCACTTTCGCCTGAAAAGCTAACAAGAGTTTTCTATTCTGATAGTGGTGCTGAAGCGATGGAAATCGCCTTAAAGATGGCCTTTCAATATTGGAAGAATATCGGAAGGCCTGAGAAGCAAAAGTTCATCTCGATGCAAAATGGCTATCACGGCGATACGATCGGGGCAGTCAGTGTCGGTTCGATTGACCTTTTTCACCATGTGTATGGGCCATTAATGTTTGATAGTTTTAAAGCTCCAATTCCATATGTTTATCGTTCTGAAAGCAATAAACCTGAGGTTTGTAGGGATGATTGCTTAAAGCAGTTAGAGCATCTGTTAATTGAACACCACGATACCATTGCCGCACTCTCGATAGAATCAATGGTCCAAGGCGCTGCTGGAATGATCGTCATGCCTGAGGGGTTTTTATCCGGTGTTCGAAAGCTATGTACAAAATACGAGGTTCTTATGATTGTCGATGAAGTTGCGACAGGATTTGGTCGCACCGGAAAAATGTTTGCATGTGAGCATGAAGGCGTTCAGCCGGATTTAATGGCGGCTGGAAAAGGAATCACAGGAGGATATTTACCGATAGCTGTTACGTTTACGACAGAAGAAATCTATCAAGCGTTTTATGATGATTACAGCACATTAAAGACCTTTTTTCACGGTCATTCCTATACAGGAAATCAGCTTGGCTGTGCTGTGGCTATTGAGAATTTACGCTTATTTGAACAAGACCAAATTATCAAACAGGTTACTCAAAAGGCACAAATTTTACACGAGTTGTTGCAACCGTTAATGGAGTTGGCACATGTAGGTGACATTAGACAGTTAGGATTCATGTGTGGGATTGAGCTTGTTCAATCAAAAGAAACAAAAGAGAGTTTTCCCAAAACAGGAAGAATCGGCTATCAGGTGTCGTTAAAAATGAGAGAGCTCGGAATGCTAACAAGACCGATGGGGGATGTACTGGTCTTCATGCCACCGTTAGTCAGTACAGCAGAAGAACTTCAAGCCATGGTCAACATTATAAAACGAGCGATTGAAGAGGTTACAGAACGTGAGCTTTGACCACTGGATCCACGAAAGAATGGAAAACAGAAAAAGAGCTGGTTTATATCGCGAATTAAGGACGATGAACACCGCCCCTTTGCCACACATGCTCGTGAACGAGAAAGAGCAACTTGTGTTTTCCTCAAATAACTACTTAGGATTAGCCAATCACCCAGTCTTAATGGAAGAAGCAGTCCGGGCGTTACGAGAGTTTGGCGTAGGAAGTAGTGGTTCAAGACTGACAACGGGAAATACCGAGTGGCATGAAAAGCTAGAAGATAAAATCGCTTCGTTTAAAAAAACAGAGGCAGCTTTACTTTTTTCAAGTGGCTATTTAGCGAATGTTGGTGTTCTTTCGTCGCTTCCCCAAAAAGGCGATGTCATCCTCAGTGACCAACTGAATCACGCAAGTATTATAGACGGATGTAGGTTATCCAAAGCGGATACGGTGATTTATGAGCATGTAGATATGAAACATTTAGAAAAGCAGTTGCAGGAAACGCAAGCATATGCTCGCCGTTTTATTGTGACCGATGGTGTATTCAGTATGGATGGCACGATTGCACCTTTAGATGAAATTAGCAAACTAGCTTCTAAATATAACGCGTATGTGATTGTCGATGATGCTCATGCGACAGGCGTTTTAGGAGAGTGCGGGCGGGGAACAAGTGAGTTTTTCGGTGTTTTCCCAGATGTGGTCATTGGCACGTTAAGTAAAGCGATCGGAGTTGAAGGTGGGTTTGTTGCTGGGTCTAAACTGTTAGTCGATTTTTTAGTGAATCATGCGAGAACATTTATATTTCAAACTGCGATTCCCCCAGCCAGTTGTGCAGCGGCGTATGCCTCATTAGACATCATCGAATCAAGCAAGGAACTTAGAGAAAGGTTATTTCAAAAGATACAACAAATCAAAAATAGGTTAAAAGAAGTAGGGTTCCTCGTATACGGGGACGATACACCGATTATTCCAGTCATTATCGGTGATGCTGAAAAAGCTGTTTCTTTTTCAAACCGCCTACAAGAAGAGGGGATATATGCTCCAGCGATTCGTCCACCTACGGTTCCCAACGGCGAAAGTCGGATTCGATTAACGGTAACGGCTGCTCATACTGAGTCTCATATCGAGCAGTTGCTGAGGTCTTGTACACAGATAGGAAGAGAGTTGAGAATGATATCATGAAGGGATTTTTTATCACCGGAACAGATACCGATGTAGGAAAAACAATGATAACGAGCGGGATAGCAGCTGTGTTAAAGGAAAGACAAATTGATATTGGTGTGTATAAGCCGTTACTAAGTGGCGTTCCTCGAGAACACGAAGAAAGTGATACGAGTTTACTGAAAGAAGGTTCACAAACGCATCTCACACATGAAGAAATTACACCTTTTGTATGGAAAGAACCTCTAGCTCCGTATGTGGCAGGAACGCTTGAGAGAAAACAGGTGTATCTGCAAGACGTGCTTCAGCACTGGGAACAAATTAAACACAAGCATCGGTATTTTTTAGTAGAAGGGGCAGGAGGAATATCTGTACCGCTTGGCCCAGACTTTTTAGTTAGTGATTTAATTAAGGCCCTACAACTCCCAATTATTATCGTGACAAGACCGAACCTAGGAACGATCAATCATACCTTTTTAACAGTCAAATATGCCGAAAGCCTTGGCATTGAGATTGCTGGAATTATAATCAATGGCAAAAGCCGTGAATTTGACTTAGCCGAACAAACCAATCCAAAACAAATAGAAAAACAATGCGGAGTCCCTGTGTTAGGTGTGACACCAAAACTTGAGGACACGAATAGAGAAGCTAGAAAAAACATGATAAAAGACTATGTTGATTTATCAAAACTACTAATGCGTATGGAGGGGTTACTATGAATCAATGGAATGAACTTGCAAATAAGGTGTTAGACGGTGAGAATCTCACAAATGAAGAGGCGTTATCAATTTTAGAATGTCCAGAAGATGATATTTTACTTTTGATGCATGCGTCCTTTCAAATTAGAAAGAAGTATTTTGGTAAAAAGGTAAAGCTAAACATGATTATGAACGCAAAATCAGGCCTCTGTCCTGAAAACTGTGGCTATTGTTCTCAATCTTCTATTTCAAATGCACCTATTGAAAAATATAAAATGGTAGATAAAGAAACGTTAGTAGAGGGAGCCAAACGAGCGTATGAATTAAACATAGGTACGTATTGTATTGTCGCAAGTGGCAGAGGACCGTCAAATCATGAGATTGATCATGTCGTAGAAGCGGTAAAAGAAATCAAAGATACATATGGGATGAAAATTTGTGCCTGCCTCGGATTATTAAAGCCAGAACAAGCTGAACGCTTGAAGGAAGCAGGAGTTGACAGGTACAACCATAACATCAATACATCCGCGAGAAATCACGAAAATATCACAACGTCACACACATATGATGACCGTGTCAACACAGTTGAAACGGTAAAAGACTCTGGAATGTCTCCGTGCTCTGGTGTCATCGTCGGAATGAAAGAGTCAAAACAAGATGTTATCGATATGGCCAATAGTTTAAAAGCATTAGATGCGGATTCTATCCCGGTCAATTTTTTACATGCGATTGATGGAACCCCTCTTGAAGGAGTTCAAGAGTTAAATCCTTTGTATTGTTTAAAGGTATTGGCACTATTCCGCTTTATCAATCCGACTAAGGAAATTCGTATTTCAGGGGGAAGAGAAGTCAATCTTCGTTCCTTACAACCTTTTGGCCTATTTGCAGCTAACTCGATTTTTGTAGGCGATTATTTAACAACAGAAGGACAAGAAGATACGGAGGACCATAAAATGCTAGTTGACCTTGGATTTGAGGTTGAAAGTGTCGAAGAAATGAAAGCAAGTCTAGCAGGGCAATAAGAAGGATTGTGGAGGGCACTGTAAAAGTTAAAAACTGAACTTTTTCAGTGTCCTCGCATTCTGCGCTTGGCACGATAGGAAGGAGGTAGACTGTGAGTAATCAAACGATTGAAAATGAGACATACGAACGAATACAAAACCCGTACCCCTTTTATGAAGAAATTCGTTCGATTCATCCCGTTTATAAAGGAAATCTCTTTAAGCATCCCGGATGGTTTGTTACAGGCTATCAAGAGGCGGTAGCGATTCTCAAAGACCATCGTTTTCAAACTAGAGTGACTTTACCCGAGAATAAAAAAAGGTATGAGACGTTACAAACGATTCAAAACAACATGATGCTTTTTAAAAATCCACCTGAACATGCAAGGCTACGGATGCTCGTTCACCAGTACTTTACGCCTGCTCGGATAGAGTCGTACCGCCCTTTTATTGAAGAAGTAGCTCTAACTCTAGTAAAGGAAGTAAAGAACAAACAGAAAATCGAGGTTATTTCTGATTTTGCCTTTCCTTTTGCGAGTCAAGTCATCGCAAAACTAATCGGTATTCCCAGTGTGGATAACGAACTGTTTCGAAAGTGGGCAATCGATTTAATTGATTCTATTGATTTAACCCGAACGCGTCGTTCACTGATTGAGGCTAATGTGACCACCTTAGACATGCTAGCTTATTTTAAAACACTCATTGAAAAGAAGAGACAATCTCCTGAGGATGATTTACTAAGTGGATTACTAGCGGTAGAGAAGGAGAACAAGCTAACAGAACAAGAACTGTTGGCGACAGCCTCACTACTAGTCATTGCCGGTCATGAAACAACCGTTAACTTAATTAGCAACTCGCTATACTGTTTTTTAACTCACCCGAAACAGTATGAGATGCTTCGAGCAAATCCTTCTCTAATTGAATCAGCAATAGAAGAATGCTTACGATATGAAAGTCCAACACAAATGATAGCGAGAGTCGCCTCAGAGGATGTTGAACTAAGCGGTGTACAGATTCATAAAGGGGAGCAGGTCTATGTATTAATTGGGGCTGCCAATCGTGACCCTAATCAATTTACGAATCCTGCTCAGTTTGACATCACAAGAGATCCAAATCATCACCTCGCATTCGGGTCAGGAATACATTTTTGCTTAGGGTCCACCTTAGCCAGACTTGAAGGACAGGTCGCACTTCAAGCCCTCATCCAGAACACAAAACAAATCAAACTTAATACAACAAATATTGAGTGGAGACACCTAGTGGGATTTAGAGCAATGAGGGAAATGTGGGTGGAGTTGTTGTAAAAGAAAATGGATTTTGATTGAAAAATGGCTCAGTTCAAAATGATGAACTGGGCCATTTTTAGTGGATATTAACCGAAAAAAGTATAATATAGGACACCTGCGACAGCGAAGAGAGGGATGACGAAAATTAAATCTTTTTTAAAAACGTTAAAAAAAGACCGGAAATCTTTTCCTTTATCCCCATGAGTTGCAATTTCTGAGGCTAAGTAAACCAATAGTAGAAGACCTAAACCTATGCCAATTGCCCACGTCATATCCATACACCTCCAGAATTTACCTTTTGTTTATTGTAGCATACATCTTATAACAGCACTTACATATTGTTTACCTCACATTTTAGTCAATTACTATTCCTAAGCAAAACAAGATTATTGCTTGTTGAACATAAATTAAATTTTTCTTAAATTCATACCCAACAAAATAGCTTGAAGAGAGAGCTTCATTACTTACTTCTTCATTTCTATAAAAAGGCGGGCAGGGATTTAACATAGCGTGTTCCTTAGCTAAATTCATTCTTTCTAACGTAATTTGAAATTGGTCTATATATATTTGTGTCCTAAGCTCGTTTGGCAAAGAATCTGTTAAAACAATATCACTGATTTTTAATATAGGTTCAAGTTCAGTATGAAATGAATAATTTCGAGAGTCTGTCCCTAATTCAAAACCTTGCATACAAACTTGATGAAAGCGGAGATCCATTATTTCCGCAATGCTTTTCCAAGTCCTTGAAATATTACTCTTTGGACCAACAAACGTAAAAACTAAATCTTTATAATTCTCTCTTACCTGACTTATAGAATACAAGTCAGATAAAATTTCACAAGGATGGCTTTCAGATGTCATCGCATTAATGATTGGGATATTCGAATACGTTGAGATATCTTGTAGTTTTGAAAAATCAGCATGCCTTATAATAACTCCATCAGACCAATTTGAAAGATATTGTATAACATCCTTAAGTTCTTCTCTTTTATCCAATGTCTCTGGAGGGAACAATGTTGTTTCTCCACCCAAGTCTTTTATACCTTTTTCAAATGTTATTCTTGTACGTAAACTAGACTCAGGGAAAAATAGTACGAAGTGTTTTCCTTTTAGTACATGACTAGTATTTTGATTTTTAATCTTTGTAGCTAAGGTGAATATTTCATTTACTTGTCGTTCAGACATATCATCTATACTCAATAGGTTCATAGTGACTACTCCTTTTTTTTCTAAGCCTAGTACCTGTAAACAACTATTTCTTTATGCTAACATTAATTTCCTTTTTGCAGTCGAAAAAAAGATGCTGTATGGAGCTCCATGCGAAAACTGAAACTTTATTTCTAATTAGTCCGTCTAATATATGTAGTATTACAATATAAAAATATGGAGGAAATATGAAAACTAAGTATGTACTAATTCTTTTTAGTTTGATTTTATCAGTACCAGTGGGTTGCGCGAATGAAACAGAAGTTTCCGATGAAGTGAGTGGCAAATACGAAGAAACTCAAGAAAACATATTCAAAAAACCACCTACAGTTTTCATTTCAAGTGGTGTAGAGCAAGTTAGAGGTGTCCTTGGCCCATATAGCTGGTCTTATTGTTGTAATAATGGGGAAACGATTGGTATTGAAGCTTCTTCAGATGCACCACCGAATTTAGTTCAAAACAATGAACCTTTTCAAGTAACTTCTGCTACGCCTATTTCCATAGAATTTGAGACTGCACCAATTAAATATCAAGTAAAGACATGGAATGAAAATAATAAAGTTACAGGCACATATGAGGAAATAGATACTAGTAATCATAAAGGGAGAACAGTTTTCGAAATTTTAGTTACCTGGGAACAAGGGAATGCCAGTTATTCTTTTTTACTGGATATTGAATAGAATTGGTTAATAGAGCAAGGGGATATGGGTTGCATAGACACCCACTAAAAGCTTGGACGTGTCCCAAGTTTTAGTGAGTAGACATTTTGGAACCGCTGACTTTCATAAGCTTTTATATCTTATATTCGATTATCTTTGCAGGGACTGTTTCGAAAATGAGGACTTCTGGGTTATTATATGGTTTGTACTTTATGAAGTCTTCAACAGTAAACATACTTTCCCAATATTGTTTTACTAATTCTTCTTTTGAAGGAAGCCCTACTGTAAAGTATCCTTTCCCAGCCTCTGCCTCCATATATTCATCTTCTATATAGGCAAATAAATCACTTGATACATCTCTATTGAATACTAGAATCTTCTCGCTAAAAACAGAAAATCTATAATAAGGTTTAGGTGGTGCATTAAGGTCTGCACCTACTGCCAGTTTAAAATCTATCCATTTTGGAGAATGTATCGGTTTATAATGTTCGGTGATTTCAGGATATAAGCTACCACCATTTGTGTACCACCTTGTTTCTGTCTGAATGTTTAATCCTTCATCTAAGACTCTTTGGGGATTTACGAAATCCCCGTTATCTCGTTCTATTACTGAATGGTATAGATACAAATCAATCACCCCTTAGTAAGTAGTCGCATCCATTAGATCAATGTAATCTCCATTTTTCTACTCTTCGTAATCATCCCAAGTGACTTGTAAAATTCAATAGCAGATGTATTTTCCTCAGATACTCCCAACTCAATACTATCTACATTGAGGCTCTTTCCTAAATCAAAGACGTAGGTAATCAGTTTTTTTCCGATACCTTTTTTTCTATGTGTTTCAGCAACGCATATACTCTTTATATATATAATTTTTCTCTCTTTAACAAAAGTATTTTCAGTGACTTCTTCTTCCTTTGTCACGACAACTCCGACTACCTCATTATCTATCATTGCCACAAGAATTTGATGCTTGCCATCGATTAATTGGTTTTCAAAAAACTCTTTTTCAACTGGAGTGGAATTTTCTTTGTACAAATCTGGCTTTACTAAAACATGAAACTCATGAACCTGCCTAAATAAAGGCAACAATGACTCGTAATCGCTTTGAGTAGCAGTTCGAATAAGTATATTCATAGCTTTTACCTCCTAAACAATTTCTAATGTTATTTGTCCATTGTCCATTATGCAAACAGTAGTTTAGTAAATGTTATTCCAACTTAAATTCGTACCCTTTATAACCAAAGATATTTCTAAAACCTACTTTCTCTGCAACAGCAACAGAAGGCTTGTTTGACTCCATACAATCCCAATACGGAACAAAATTATTAGTAAAACACTCTTCAACAAAAGATAAGGCTAGCTTTTGTGCTAACTTTTTACCTTGATGCTCTTCCAACGTTTCAATATTGATAGCGTGAACATTATTAACTACAAAACCTGAAGTACAGAGACTTACAACTCTATTTTTATAAACTGCACAATAACCAATACCTTCATTAAAGAAACTCTGAGGTAACGACCAAAAATCCAATATATTTGAATGTAAAAAATCAATGTTCTCATTCGATTTATCACGGTTATTGAAAAAAGGTTCACTGATTTTAACGATAGTATATCCTTCTTCAATCGAAGGGTGGGAGTTGTGATTATAATCGCTTTTATGTAACGTATAAACCTTCTGATTCCAACTTCCTAAACCTCGGTTTTCAAACACCTTTTTAATTGTCTCATCCCACTTACTATCCTCACCAATGCCCTCAAACCAAGTTAATCCTACTTTCATTGCTTCTGGTTTGATTACTGTATCTATAAGTGTATTTAAATTGGAATTGAAACCCTCATTTCTTTCATTTCCTATAAAGATAAAACCATCGTTATTACCTAACCAGATGAGACCTGAAGTAGGAGAAGCTATATCATCTACAAAAATACGACCAGGATTTACTCCTTCAACTATTGCTTTAGCATCTATCTGACCCTGCTCGAATAGCAGGTCTCTGCATTTGTAGAAATCAGACTTCTTTAATTCTGTAATCATTTGTTGCCTCCTTGTTTACTCATTCCCGAAAACTTTAATATTTTACTATTGTTGTGACGCAATAATGTGTTACAAAAATTTTGTGGCTTAATTCATCTACCCACTTTTTAGGGTTTAATTGATATTTTTCAGTTTTATTTTGATAAGTGAGACTTCCTACGTTTATTATAATAGGATTTGGATCTTCTAATATTCTGCTCTTGTAATATTCGAAGGCGTGTTCATTCGGAATTTCTAGAAGTTCCAAAATCTCTCCTTCTTCCATATACTTCTCAAGATATAATAAAAATAATTTATTATCCGCGCCATAAATCGTATAAATGTACGGCATTGTAAAAAGATCGTTCACAAGATCCTTCCAATAAGGATCTATTTCATGCACCCCTAAACCTATCATATCTTCTATTCTTTCAAAATAAGTTCGATTATTATATTCTTTAATTTCATCTGGAATGATAAAGGGTTTAGAAGATGCTAAAAAAGTAATTTCAGACATTACATCACCTCTGATTAATACGGTATATATACTAGTTCGGGACTCTATACTATTTTAACATAAAATACCAACGCTGTTGTAAGTATTTGGAATGGTATCCTTTTATTCGCTTGCTTTTCAAGGAACCGCAATCGTTAGAAGGTAGAAGAGGGAGGGAGAGTTAACAGAAGTGAAGAACCGTTACCAGAGTGGAAGCGAAAAGGAGCAGAGCGGTAATGGATAGTGAGGAACCGTTACCAGAGTGGGAGGGGAAAGGAGTGAAGCGGTAATGGATAGCGAGGAACCGTTACCAGAGTGTGAGAGAACAGGAGTGGAACGGAAAAGGAGTGGAGTGGTAACGGATAGTGAAGAACTGTTCCTAGAGAGAGGAAAAAAAGCAGTCGAACGGAAACGCAATTCAATAATCGTTCCCGTAGCAAGGAAGAAAAGCGCTCGAGCGGTAACGAATAAAAATAATCGTTCCCGTATCAAGGGGGAAAAGAGCTCGCTCGGTAACGAATAAGAATAATCGTTCCCGTATCAAGGGGGAAAAGAGCTCGCTCGGTAACGAATAAGAATAATCGTTCCCCTCCCAAGGGGGAAAAGAGCTCGCTCGGTAACGAATAAAAATAATCGTTCCCCTCCCAAGGGGAAAAAGCAGTCGCCCGGTAACGAATAAGAATAATCGTTCCCGTATCAAGGGGGAAAAGAGCTCGTTCGGTAACGAATAAGAATAATAGTTACCCTACCAAGGAAGAAAAGCGCTCGCCCGGTAACGAATAAAGATAATCGTTCCCCTCCCAAGGGGAAAAAGCAGTCGCCCGGTAACGAATAAAGATAATCGTTCCCCTCCCAAGGGGAAAAAGCAGTCGAGCGGTAACGAATAAAGAAAATCGTTCCCCTCCCAAGGGGAAAAAGCAGTCGAGCGGTAACGAATAAAAATAATCGTTCCCCTACCAAGGAGGAAAAGCACTCCGCCGGTAACGAATACCCCATCCGCCCCCCAAAAACACTCAACCGCCCACCCAAACCACCCAAACCACCCAAACCCCATACCACCGCAAAAGAAAAAGAACCTAAGCGCATTGGCTTAGGTTCTTTACATAACTTACAATTACTCAGTAGATACAGATGGGTCAGCTTGCTCTTTGACAGGGATGATTTGTACGAAGTTTCCTTCGATGTCTTCCAGTAACCCTGCGACAATGGCAGCTTCTTCTGTGTGTCCGTATTTTGTGAGTTGCTCTGTATACATGGTGAGTAACTCTGTGATATCGGCTCTTCCTTTTTCAGAAATTGGCTCGATGTTCACTTTTGCGCCTTTTGCGATACGAGCTTGTAGCGCTTCTTTCGTTAATCCCATTTCTGGCTGGTTGCGGAGGTACACGACTCCACCTGTCATACCTGCACAGATCCATGGGCCTGGGTCTCCAAGAACGATTCCGCGACCGTTTGTCATATATTCAAATGCGAAGCCTTTCAGGTTGGCATTCACACCGATGTTGTAGTTTCTTGCATTGACCGGTTTTGTTAATCTTCCACCGAAAATCATATCGGCACCAGATAGACGAATGCCGGCACGAGCGTCAGCATTTCCTTGAATCATGAATACACCTTTTTGTGCGCCATAACCCGTTCCTTTACCAACTGACCCGTTATAAAATTTTCCGTCTTGGCCTTTCGCTTTGAAGATCATCATTTGACCACCGAATGCTGTTTTACCAATTCCATCTTGAGCTCCGCCATCAACGTGAATTGCGATACCATGAGAGTTATAAGCTCCAAGTCCGTTTCCAGGAATCGAACCGTTTTTAAAGCTTAATTCAATCTCAGGAAGCTCACGGTATGAACCATCAAGCTTTCCGCGAACGCGGTGACAAGATACACGGCTACCAAGAATACGTTGTTCAGCCGTTACGCTTGTAAATTCACGTGATTTGCTTAAGTCTTCTACGTTGTAATCTAGATACTCAGCACCTGCAGCAACTGCAAGTTTTTGCTCTTCAGATGTTGCGGCTGTTTCAAGTTGAGGCATAATCGCCACATCAGAAGCAGATAGGACTTCAAGCATGTTTGCAAGGTCCATTGCATCTTCACCACGAGTTTGAACAAGTAGGTCAGAGCGACCAACTATATCTTGTAAACGAGAGAATCCAAGAGAAGCTGTTAGAGCTTGAACTTCCGAACCAAGTGCATTGAACATCGTCATAAGTCCTTGAACAGCAAGGTCAAATTGACGAGGAACGAAGCGACGAAGGCCGTGCTCTTTTGCTTGTGCTTCCGATTCAATTTGTGTGGCGATACCTACGTGACATGTATCTAGATGACAGCCACGGCAAGTTGTACAACCAACTGCAATCATTGATAGGGTACCGAAACCAACACGGTTTGCACCAAGAAGCATAACTTTAACTACATCAAGAGCAGACTTAATTCCACCGTCAGCCCAGATTTCAACTTTGTGACGAAGTCCTGATTCAATTAACGCGTTGTGTGCAGCTTTCACACCAATTTCAACAGGCAACCCAACGTGTTGAAGTGCGTGTACACGAGCAGCTCCTGTACCACCGTCAAATCCACTTAGCGTTATGAAATCAGCACCAGCTTTTGCGATACCAACTGCGATTGTTCCAATGTTAGGTACGATTGGAACCTTCACACAGACTTTCGCTTGGTCATTTGCTGTTTTAATCTCTGTCACCATTTGTGCTAAATCTTCAATTGAGTAGATATCATGGTTATTTGACGGAGAGATTAAATCCGAACCCGTTGTTGCGTTACGAGCTGCGGCAACTTTATCAGTAACCTTTGATCCAGGTAAGTGTCCACCTTCACCAGGCTTCGCTCCTTGACCAATTTTAATTTCAATTAAGTTTGTTGAGTTGACTAACTCAGCGTTAACACCAAAACGTCCAGAAGCGACTTGCTGCCCACGCGTGTTTGGATATTTGCCAAGCATATCTTTAATTTCTCCACCCTCACCGTTAAAGCTGATCATGTTTAAGCGGTCAGCTGCTTCAGCATACGCGCGGAATGCAATTTCATTTTGAGAACCGAATGACATCGAACTAATCATAAATGGCAAGCTGTGGTTTTTGACACTTAGGTCAACACTGTCTTGCTCGATAGTTGATTGAGCTGTTTTTAAATCTACAAGATGTCGAATTGAAATCGGATTGTTTTCTTCTTGTTCTTTTAGTTTATCGCCGTATACGCTGTATTCTGTGTTACCAGCAGCAATATCACCGATGGCTTTCCAAATACGAGGGAAGAAGTGGAACGTTTTCCCTGGACGAGCTTTTTCATCGGCAAAATCTTCACGACGACCAAGCGCATCTTCTTTCATTTTTGCAAAATTATAGCTTAACTCATCTCCGCCAAGGAAGTTAACGATGTTTAGTACATCAGATACTTCATTGTTTAGACCGATAGCTGAGAACAAGCGAGCATAGCCGCGTAGCTCATGGATACCGATTGTTGAAATGACTTTTTCTAAACCTTTGTTAAGAGCTTCAAATAATTTCACACCAGGCTCAGCACTATCTGCTGTTACTGTGCCAAACATAAGGTAAGGGTTCACAATATCGGCACCTAAACCATACACTACAGCAATATCATGTAGGGAACGAATCGAACCAGAACGAAGGACGATCGAACCTTTACGACGAATTTGCTTTTTCGTTAAGCCTTGGTCAAGCGCAGAAACCACAAGATGAGGATCAAGCCATAAGTGATTTTCTGTATGAGCTTGCTCATCATTTAAAATTAGAAGCTCAGCTCCATTTTCAAGCGCAGCTGCTCCTTCTTCTACTAATCTATCTAACGCTTCAGCGACAGTTTCATTATCAGCAAATGTCGCTGATAATACATGAACGGCTTTCAAAGATTGATAGTAAGAAACGATTTGCTCATAAGAAGGCTGTTGGCCATCGTTAGCAAGTAATTCTCCAGCCGCACCTTCAAGGACAACTGGTGAAATGATTTCAAGGTTTGTATGGTCACTTTCATGCTCGGTTAAAGAAGGACGCTTTCCTAAAATAACACGAGTTGAGAAGTGTTCCATTTCACGGTCACGGTCAATTGCTGGGTTTGTAACAACCGCTACACTTTCTTTAATAAAGTCAGCGATGTTTTTGCGACCTTGGTGTAATGTAGCTAATGGCGCATCATGTCCTAAAGAACGAATCGGTTCAACACCTTTTTCAGCCATTTGCTCAACCATTTGAATGTGCTCACGGTCCCAACCGAATGCCGAATAGTGACCATTTGTAATTTTGATAGGTAAATGCTTGACCTTTTCATCAGCCTGAATTTGAGGCGTGTTCAAGCGTTTACGGCTTCCTTCAAGGTTTAATCTTCCTTTTAGGCGATTATAGACTTCTTCTTGATACTCATCATGGAAAAAGACAGATAGTGTATCATCTTCGTTCCAATGCAAGCCCACTTTTTCACCAGGTGCAAGTGGCTTTGGTTCAGCAACGAATTCACTTGAAGAAATGATTCCTTGCTCAGAAGCAAAGTAATAAGAAGAGGTATTCTCAACCATCCATACAGGACGTAAGCCAAGTGCATCTACACTGAAGGCAGCTTCGTTTCCAAAGCGAGAAATAATCCCTGCAGGTCCTTGAGCAAAATGTCCCCAAGCTTCACGGATATACGCATATAAGTCTTGAAGATGGTCTGGCATTCCCTTAATCTCATTGACGATAGGCGGGAAGAGAACATCTAATGCTTCAAATAAGCTAAAACCATGACGATAAATTAACGTTTCAATCACACGGTTTAGATCTTGAGAATCACTCGCGCCATCAACAAGAGGAATATCTAGCATTCTAGCTTCATCTCGTAGTTTTGCGATCGTATTAATTTCTCCGTTATGTCCAATGACACTAAAAGGTTGCACACGGAAAAAGTTAGACAACGTGTTAGTTGAGTAACGATTGTGTCCAAGTGTCATTGTTGATGCGACTAATGGGTTCGCTAAGTCATGATAATAGCGAGGAAGAACATCTCCAGCTCCCATTACTTTGTAAATCGCATAGAAATTACTTAAAGAAGCAACATGGACTAATTTATTTTGTTCAATTGAGATGACTAGATTAAAAATAGTTTCGTGTAAGCTGTCTTGGTCAATGGATGGTAATAGGGCAACCTGCCAAAAAACAGGCTCTTCTTTTCTTCCTAATGGTCCAAGTGCTTCCGAGTTCGTTACCGTATCTGTTTCAAAAACAAGGTCAAAACCAACTGAAGAAAATTTAGCTTTAATTTCAGCTTTTGTTGCATCAGCATCAGCGGTTTGGTCAATGAAAAGATGTCCAACGACAAAATCAGGACGGTCTACAATCGAAGAATCTTGATTGGCATTTTCAAGTTTTTCTTTCCAGACGGCTTTTGGGATGTCGATATGAATCCCAACACCATCACCTTCTTCGTTAATAAAACCAGCACGGTGATTCATCTTAACTAACGCATCAATACAGTCGTCGATGTTTTTCTTTGTTGGGATACGCTTTTTTTCCATGACAGATACAATTCCACAACTATCGTGTTCAACATTTTTTTGAAAATCTCGAAATGTACTAGGACTCCATTTTCTCATAAGTTGGTCAGATAAGCTGACCGTCACCTCCCGATTGTTAAAAGTCTGTTCGAAAAGTCGGCAAAACAACGCCTACATTTGTAAAAAAATCTTACATAAATTAGCTGCGGTTCTCTAGGGTCGTAAAAGCTCCTACTGTTTGTTAACTTTTCGAACACCCTTTGTGGTAAAGCAGCGCGCGCTAAGCAAGGACTGACATCATAAAATTGCCAGAACTGTAGAACGAGTATATCACATTTTTATTTGTGTTTCAATTATTTTTATTCAGCGAGGTGGATAATACAGGTAATTTACTAAATATTATGAACAAAAGGAAAGTGCGGAATTAACTGTATTTGTAAGCGTTTTCATTAATCAATAGTAGAATACATGCAAAATTACCAAAGATTTTCTGCATGTATACGTTGTATAAATATTCAATTATCTTAATAGTTTAAACACTTTGTCTACTACGTCTAAGGTGTCTTCTATGTCTTTTTCAGTATGAGCAATTGTAATAAACCAAGCCTCATATTTTGAAGGGGCGAGATTGATACCATTTTCAAGCATCAGTTTAAAGAATCGACCAAACATGTCGCCGTCACTATTTTCGGCTTGCTCATAATTCGTCACTTTTTCCTGATTAAAATAAACCGTTAACGCACCTTTTAAGCGATTAATCGTAATCGGAATGTTGCTTTCTTTCGCATGAGCAAGAATTCCTTCTTCTAAACGAGCGCCAAGTTTGTCGAGTTTGTCGTACAAACCAGGTTCTTGTAGAACTTCCAAACAAGCAATTCCAGAACTAATCGATGCAGGGTTTCCAGCCATCGTTCCGGCTTGATAGGCTGGACCAAGAGGAGCGACTTGTTCCATGATTTCTTTTCTTCCGCCGTAGGCACCAATTGGAAGGCCACCACCGATGATTTTCCCAAGTGCCGTCATATCAGGTTCGACCCCAAGATAATTTTGCGCACCACCGTACATAAAACGAAAGGCTGTAATCACTTCATCATAAATGACAAGCCCACCAGCTTGATGAGTGATGTCATTGACGCTTTCTAAAAATCCTGGAAATGGTTCAACAATCCCGAAGTTTCCAACAATCGGTTCAACTAACACAGCGGCAATGTCATTGCCCCATGTATCCATCGCTTCTTTAAACGCATCAATGTCGTTAAACGGAACAGTGATCACTTCTTTGGCAATGTTTTTGGTAACCCCAGCGGAATCTGGTGTTCCAAGAGTAGAAGGGCCAGAGCCTGCCGCCACAAGTACAAGGTCGGAATGGCCATGGTAACAACCAGCAAATTTTATTATTTTATCGCGACCCGTATACGCACGAGCGACACGAATTGTTGTCATGACTGCTTCCGTACCTGAATTCACAAAGCGAATTCGTTCCATTGATGGAATTGCTTCTTGAATCATTTTTGCAAATTGGTTTTCAAGACGAGTCGGTGTGCCGTATAACACGCCGTTTTGCGCCGCTTTTGTAATTGCTTCGGTAATGTGGGGATGGGCATGACCAGTAATAATTGGACCATACGCTGCTAAATAATCAATATAGCGATTGCCATCAACATCCCAGAAGTACGCACCGTTTGCTTTTTCCATAAAAACAGGGGCACCGCCACCAACCGCTTTATACGAACGAGATGGACTGTTCACTCCACCAAGGATATGCGCTAATGCTTCATCATATAATCGTTCAGATTGTGAATGGTTCATAAGTATGATAAATCCTCCTTAAAATACGTGTATCTTCCTATTTATTTTAGCATGTGTAGAAACCGAGTAATAAACACAAAGCATTCATCTTGTAGAAATAGAAAAAATTCGGTACACTATCAAAGTCAAAAAACAAGGAGTGACTTGGATGAACATGATTGAAGTAAACATGCTTCGCAAGGAATTTAAACAATACTCGAGTCGTTCTGGATTATCAGGTGCATTTCGAGATTTATTTACACGTAATTATCAAATCTTTTCTGCTGTGAACGATGTCTCGTTTACGATAAAAAAAGGAGAGATGGTTGGTTATATTGGAGAAAACGGAGCAGGCAAATCAACGACGATTAAAATGCTGACAGGCATCTTAACTCCAACCTCAGGGGAAGTCATTGTTAACGGGATGAACCCGCATAAGCAACGAGAGCAATTTGTACGAACAATTGGAGTAGTGTTCGGGCAACGCTCACAGCTTTGGTGGGATATTGCTGTTCAAGAATCATTTCGTTTACTAAAAAAAGTGTACAATGTCCCAGATGAGCAGTTCGAAGCACATATGAAGGATATTGTCGAAACGCTTGAGTTAGGGCCGTTACTTGATAAACCAGTTCGAAAGTTGTCACTTGGCCAACGGATGCGTTGTGAGTTAGCCGCTGCGCTTATCCATAATCCAACATTGTTATTTTTAGATGAACCAACGATTGGGTTAGATGTCCTGGTCAAACTGAAGATTCGTGAATTTTTAAAACGAATTAACGAAAAATATCAAACTACGATTCTGTTAACGACGCATGACTTAGCAGATATCGAAGCGTTATGCGAGCGCGTCATTATGCTTGATGAAGGAAAAATCATTTATGACGGCGCCTTGCAACAACTTCAACAAAATTGGGGCGCAGGAAAAGAAATTCTTTTCCACTTTCAACGTGAAGTATCAAAATCCGAGTTAGAAGGATTAACAAAGGCGCTAACGCTCGAGTGGAAGCAAGGCGAGAAGGCGAATGAATGGATTGCGGTTACAGATAATGATGAGGATGTTTCATTAATCATAAGTGCTGTAGCTGCAAAACTAACGGTTTCTGATATGAAAATCAATACGGTGTCGACAGAAGAGATTATTCGCAACATTTATGAAGAAGGTGTGTTCCATGTCAGGTAAATACCTTGAAATGATTCGCATCCGCTTTTTAATGATGCTAGCGTATCGAACGAATTATTACAGCGGAATTTTAATATATTCGATAAACATTGCCGCCTACTACTTTTTATGGACCGCGATTTACGGTGGAAAAGAAGAAATACAAGGGATGTCAGTCATACAAATGACAACGTATGTTGCTGTTGCCTGGATGGCGCGTGCGTTTTATTTTAACAACATTGACCGGGAAATTGCTCAAGAAATTAAAGACGGCAAGGTCGCCATTGAAATGATTCGTCCGTATAACTACCTCGGCATGAAAACGATGCAAGGGTTAGGAGAAGGGATATTCCGATTGGTGTTCTTCTCGGCACCAGGACTACTCATTATCTGGTTCATTTTCCCGTTGCAATTCTCAACAAACCTATCCATTTGGGGATTCTTTTTCATCTCGATTTTATTTAGTTTCATCATTAATACACAAATCAACTTACTCACTGGAATTTTAACGTTTTTCTTATTTAATAACGATGGTCTGATTCGAGGAAAACGGGTGGTCATTGATTTATTTTCAGGATTATTGTTACCGATAAGTTTTTACCCGTTATGGGCACAAGACGTGATGATGTTCTTGCCGTTTCAAGCGATTAGCTACATTCCGAGTATGATTTTCTCAGAAGCATTTGCTCGGTCGGAAATATGGCAAGCGATTGGACTTCAGGCAATATGGGCTCTTGTTCTTATCATTCCTATTCAAATCTTATGGGTCGTTGCGAAAAAGCAATTGATCGTGCAAGGGGGCTAACCGATGTATTATGTATCGATGTTTTTCCAATACGCCTCTCAATATGTAAAAACAAGACTGACGTACCGCGTGGATACGGTGGTTGAAATCCTTTCTGACCTCCTGTTTCAAGCGGTGAATTTAATCTTTATTCTCGTCGTATTCGGACATACGCAATTATTAAGTGGTTGGAGTCGCGAAGAAATTATCTTCATTTATGGATTCTTTTTAGTGCCGTTCTCGATTTTCACTTCGTTTTTTAACATATGGGATTTCAATGAACGATATATTGTCAAAGGAGAAATGGACCGAATTCTAACAAGGCCGATTCATAGCTTGTTTCAGATTATACTTGAACGAATGGAGCTTGAATCGATGTTTGGGGTGATTACAGGAGTAGCGATTATGACCTATGCGAGCATGCAGCTCGGCTTAACCTTCTCCTGGTATGACCCGTTTATCTTTTTGCTGTTAGCCTTAGGGGGCGCGTTCATCTATGCAAGCATCTTTATTATGATTGCGAGCATTTCCTTTTGGTCCGATAGCCGAACGGACATTATGCCGATGATGTACAACATCGGAAACTACGGCCGTTACCCAGTGGATATTTATAACAACATCATCCGCTTCGTATTAACATGGGTGCTTCCATTTGCCTTTGTTGGGGTGTACCCAGCGGCTTATTTCCTAGGAAGAGAAGAGTGGTATCTCTACACCGCATTGACTCCGTTTGTCGCCATCGCATTCTTTATATTAGCGGTGTTCTTATGGAACAAAGGTGTCACGAAATATAGAGGAGCAGGGAACTAAGGGTGAAACCTTGGTTCTTTATTTATGGATTCGAACGGTAGTAAAGGGAATGTATTGAGATTTGTGGAAATGTAAAAGGGAAGAGACTAAAAGAAATTTGGTGGATGAGACATGAGAACCGTCATAGAAGGACAATTGAAACGAAAGAAGTATGTAAAGAAAATAATAAAGGTTACAGCAGTACTCACTTTATTCCTCGTTATCGTATTAACTGCGATACCACCACTTATTATGGGTGGGATGATTAATCAATCTGTTCAATTTTCCCAAGTATATCAGGCTAGCGACTATGATCTAGACGCTCAGGAGTTACATCTGACGACAGAAGATGGGTATCAAATCTCTGCGTTTGAAGTAGAGGTGGAACGTCCCAAAGCCATTATTATTTTTATTTCAGGAATTCATAATCCATCCGTGACAGCCTTTTTTGGCCATGCAAAAATGGCAAGTGACAATGGCTACGCCTCGATTCTTTATGACATGCGAGCACATGGGGAAAGTGAAGGGGAGGTCATCAGCCTAGGGTATCGTGAAACGCTAGATACCCAAGCGGTTGTAGACTATATCAGGTCTCAAGAGAAATACAGGGAGGTTCCCATCGTAGTATATGGTCTATCAATGGGAGGAGCTGTTGCCATAAATTCTATTGGGCAAATCCCTGAAATAGCGGCATTAATTAGCATGTCCGCGTATTCCTCATGGCAAGATGTTTTTATTGAAAACATGATAGCCTTAGGTGCACCGAAAATGGTAGCTACCATGCAGAGACCATTTTTGGAACTGTATACGGCATATAAATTTGGATTAAACACCAGAAACATTTATCCTGAAAATCAAATAAAAAATCTGGGGGATAGGCCGGCATTAATTATGCATTCAACAAATGATTCAGAGGTATCCTTTTCAAATTTTGAACGAATCATTGCTCAAGCTCCAAGTCATGTAGAAACCTTCACAAGGGAAGGTGATTATCACTTTTTCACGACAGACATCTTGCATCCTGAAAACGATAAAGAATATGCTCAACGAGTGTTGGCGTTTCTTGATAGTCATTTGGGGGATTAAGTTAACTGTGTATTTTAGCAGTGCGATTTCAAACTGAACGTACAAAAAACGCTCGGATATATAACTTATCCTAGCGTTTTTTATTATTTTCATTTCTACTTCGTTACTACGTAAACCTCATATTATACTTGACCGCTACGTATCATTTCTCGCATTTCTTCCGAAGTAAAATAATTTCCTTCTTCTATATCCTTTTTAGACTGTAACAATTTTCGTTTTAACTCTGGATCTCTTTCAACATCCTCAGCTACAGTTGTTTCAGTATCATCTTTAATATCAATAGCGATGATTTTAAACTTCTGCCCATTTAACTCAAAGGAGTGATCTTGTTCTCGAATAATTTCTTCCAATACCTTTGCAGACTGTGCATCCACTTTTTTCATACCATCGCCTCCTTTGATTTCATTGAACCACTTTTTCAAGGGCTTCAAAAATAATAATACAGGGTTGGTGATATCTAATTCAAAATATGCTTAAGGTGCTTTTTTTGCTTATGTAACTACGGAAAGTGTCATTCATCATCAGTTGAAGGCTTGTCATTTTGATAGTAGTGATTGGTAGTATTCCCGCAATTATTGCCAAAGCCATTCTTTGCTGGTGAAAGTAAAAATCCCAATGCAATCCCCATTGAAAATGCCATTGCTGTCCATGTGAAAATTTCACTTTTTTTCATCTCTATTTTTTTATGATTGTTTTTGTTCATATTTTTACTACTCCTCACTTTTATTAGTATTGTTTTTTTATTACGATTTTTTGATTCTCAAAAGTTCCTATTTAGAAACGCTTCTGTTTGAAGATGTTTAAACCAAGTTAGTTCCACATCTCTCCAAGTTTATGACTTAAGAAAAAAACAGGGATAAGTAAGAACATAACAACTATTGCGGTAAAGGTTAATAGTTCAGTATTGTAAAATTGATAGAAAAACAAACTATAATAGGGGATTATCAATAATAGCGATGTCAAGACTCCTGGAGTGTAGCAACGTAAGTACAAACTTTGTAATGGATGGGTTAAGATGTTTAAACCAAAAAATAAGAGTACCCCCACGAACAAATAATAATGTTGTGTCATTACAGCTAGTAATATCAATAAAGAGACAAAAAATGAAAATACAAAAACTACGACAGCAAACTGTGAGGACGTCACATCTTTATAATTGTTAAGTCTTTTTTGGATAGACGAAGGAATTTTATTACAAACACGAGGATACGTTTCTTGAATCCACTTTTCAACCGTTATAATTTCTTCTAAGTTATGAAGCGTAAATATAGCTAGAAAAGATAAAATTCATATAGAAATATCCAATCTTTCTTCCCCCATTAGAATATAGTACTTGTTAGCTCATCTGTTCAATAGCATAAGTTCCATAGAAATAATTTGTCTGTAAATCTACTAGCGCTTCTTCTTTTTATTCGTAGCCAACCATGTACCTGTTCCTATACCAAATCCCATCAAAAGACCCATAAATGTATCTTCAAAGATAGGTATAAATATGAGAGCGCCAATTAATAATCCTGAAGTAATCCAAAGTAAGTATAGTAAAATCTCTTTTAAATTTTGTTTCATACTTCAACTCCTCGCAAAAGTTTAGTTTGAAACGGCCTTAATAATAAGGAATTGCGGACATTTCATAAGTGCTTCATATTTCTCTGGTTTTTGTGCTTTGAAGTTCATTGTGGGCGTAGGTTCTATCATTTCTTCAATAGAAAAGCATGTAAGTGTATCATTTACTATGGAGTGTAGAGGTCGTCGATAGAAGGGAACTTCAAATGTTTTACCCTCTTTATTCCATTTATCGATAATTAATTCAGTAGAGAAATAGTTAGGATCTTGGAGTAGTTTAATATCTGAAAAGGGGTGATGTACGGAAAACAATAATAAGCCATTTGGCTTTAAAATCCTTTTAAACTCATTAAAAGGATGTCTCCAATCCTTTATATAATGGAGGGTTAATGAGCTTACAATGTAATCAAAGGTATTCTCTTTAAAAGGCAATTTTGCCTCTAGATCCAAACAAAGAACTTTAGCTTTATCCCCAACACGCCTCATAGTAGAATTGACCATTTCAGGACTAATATCAGTTGCAACAACATTTGCTCCCCGTTGGATTAGTTGGTGAGTGTACCATCCAGCCGCACAACCGGCATCAAGAACAGTCATATTTCTTAAATCCTGTGGCAACAGTCCTAACATTGCTGGTCTTTCATATTCGCTATTATACAAACTTGTTGTATCAACTGTGTGTTCATAAACGCTTGCAAGTTGATTAAACGTTTCCTTCACTCTATCTTTCATTTTTCACCTCTTTACATGCTAGATTACAACTATTTATTTCATGTAATGCAACTCTTAGTTGAACAACATACTTCCTTATGGTTATTTTAGCATTAAATCCCAATATTTCTATGATGATTTTGAAAATATGATTATTGATCGGTACAAATAGTTAGATGAGCATCTACCCAGTCCAGTAACTGTAATGGGGCATACGCTATAGAAAAGAAGGAGGTTCAACGATGTTTGATCCAGAAAAATTAACAACGCATCTAACGGCGCCTGCTACATCTGTGCAGCCGGTTCAAGGAAGAAAATACACGTTAACCCACTCAGATGAAACAGGAGAACTATTTTTAGATATTGGTACGGAGTATAATTACCAAGCGATTGATTGGGATATGCGTGATGAAGTTCTAGCCGAATGGCAGATTGACCAACTCAATAGATTATTTCTTGTCGGAAAAGCGCATGTTGATGAAGGGGAATTTTCAAAAGAACAGTCTCAGTTTCGTTATAACATTTTTCGAAAAGAAATGAGTTTAGCATTAAAAGGGATGTTTTATGGAGATAAGAACTTTTTTGCGAATTACCCAACATTACTCCATTCACCTATTTTTATAAGGTACACATCGAAATATCCAGAATTTGATCATACACTTTACTATGGAACGCCTACAGACTATTTAATTTGACGTACCTTATCATTTTTAAAGTTCAAATTCAAAAGCTACCAATTTCTTGTCTAGTTGAAATCCACAACGAGAAGCTAGATTTACTGAAGCTGTATTGGTTTCGTATGTAGACCAGTGGGGCTCCAATCCTAATTTTATGCAGTCTTCTATAAAAGCGGTACAACATATTGTAGCAAGACCCTTATTCCTTGCTTCCTCTAATGACATAACATATATTTCATGTTTATTATCATCCACATGAGAAGAGAAGCAAACACTGATTACTTTATTATTCTCAACAACGCAATAACCTAAGCCTTGCTTAAAGAAATCATCTTCGCTTCTCCAAAAATCCCAAAAGTCAGTGAATATATCTTCGTTTTTTGGATCGTGTAACAACTGCTTATCAATTTTGGTAAGAACAGCATTATGCATAGAATAGGAGCTTTTTTTGTTTAGAAGAAACTTATCAAGATTAAAGGTAAAATGATATTCAAAATAGGTTCCGTAATTCCTCTCTGAAAACAAATCCTTTAATACCACTTCCCATCTTTCATCAAACGATGTTCCAATGAACCACGTTCCACCACATGCATCGATAAAATCATGCTTTAATTCATTATCTATCAACCTATTTAAGTCTTCATTAAAAGCTCTATTATGTGGGTCTCCTACTAAAAATAAAATGACCCCTACAACATAAATGAGTGCTGTAGTAGGATGTTCGGTGTTATCGACATATACAATTCCTCTATTTGTTCCGTTAATAACAGAATTCAAGCCTACATTGGAAATTTCACTTTCAAGTTTTAACAAGTCCTTAACTTTAGCATAATCCTGTTTTTCTAACTTTTGAATCATTTAGCACTCCTCCTCATGCAACTGTACGTGACTATGAATGGTTTAATTATAACCTAGTAAACCACTTCTTCAATCAGCTTATATCGATGGTACAAAATGATAGGATGTCAATAGAAATAAGATAATACATAAAATGGGAAAAGTGATATACTTGGGATTATATATATTTATTGAGATTCTAGAGTAGGGGTAAAAGATGAAGAAAAATATTTCGTTAAACCTAATTTTGCATATTCTTTTTTGGGTAGGAACTATCATAACTGTAGTTATTATTTATAAGGGTATTGATACTACTTTTTCTTCTGCATTTATCATTGGTTATGCCATTTATCTTCTGTTGTATTTCTTGTTCTCTATAATTCTAGTGATTGCTAATGCAAAAAAGGTTAGTACATATCAAATTAAGAAAAGGTTGTATCTGTTTATTGCGTGGTTTTTATGGTTTAGTGCCTTAAAATTTCTTATTTCACATTTTAGTTCATCGGAAATGAGTGTTTATGATTTTGCGATTCCTTTTGGGTTGGCAATTGGACTGGCTTTTTCTGATTTGATGATTTGGAAAAAGAAAGACGAAGATAGGAGGTGAAAAACATGCAATACAGCTATTACTTAATTGGCAATTTAGTTTTGGTGCCGTTTTACTATCTAGCCTACTTAATATCTTATTTTTTTGTGTTTGTGGCTGTTATCTACTGGGGTGATGGAATGGCTGCTAGTATTATTGCTATCGTTATAAATTTTTTAGTCATTCTCATACCTAACTTTATGCTATTCTTCACCTTTAGAAAGAAAAGGCTACCTCACAATACACTGCTCTTTTCTATTATGTCTCTTGTACTATTTGCTTGTTTTGCAATACCAATTATTTACGAAGTTATCAGTAGGTGAACTGTGTAAGAATAGATAAGACATTTCATCGTAAATACGTCAATTAAAGCATGGAGAGAAAGTGAATGGTCAACAAAAAGTTTGAAATAGAAGAAGCATATAAACAACAAGTAATCGCTTTATATTGGTTACTAGGAATAAGTATTATTTCATTCATTGGACTACAAGTAAGTAGAACAGATTTATTTATATTATATAGTTATTCTTTGCATGAGATAGTATCTGCAACGGCTAACTTAATGTTTCTTGTTCCCATCGCAATACTAGTGTATGTCTATTTTGGGATAAAGTATTTGAAAGTAAGAGGAATAGGCTTTCCTAAAATTAAAACAGCTATTAAAGCTATCATTGTAACCTCATTAATTACAGTAATGTGTGGCATTTCGATTTATCAATTGAACGAGGTTACAACGAGCGGAGTGTTATTGGTAACCGATAAAAAACAAGAAGAAACTAAGTATTATGTAACAATCAATGATACAAAAGTAAGGGTTACTGAAAATGAATTTTATTTAATAACTGTAGATGAACAGTATATGGGCAGCTACAGGTGGAACTCACTGTCACCAGAAAAAGGGAAGTTGCTTACAATTGAACCGATTTAACTATTTTTTTTAACACTCGGTTTTAGTCTACTAAAAATAATCTAGTCATTATTAGACGATATGTTTAGGTAAACAAATACCTATGTATCGCTATATGAAGTAATTATTGTAGCAAAGCCATTTATCAAATTCATAATAAAAAACAACAGACGTGTCACATTGTAGAAAAGGAACCTAATAAGCGATAAATGCGTATATATCAAAAAGGATATAAAAGGAGTGAACACGATGCAATATGAAATCAAAGGGGAAACAATGCAAACGTTGACGGTCGAGTTACTTGCGGATGAATCGGTGTATGCTGGACCGGGGAAAATGCTGTGGATGGATCAGGATATTAAGATGTCCGCAAATGTTAAAGGAGGAGTCGCTAAAGGAATTCGCAGAGTGTTAAGCGGGGAGTCGTTAGCGCTGACTTCATTTCAAGCAAGCCGAAGAGGAAAGCTTGGATTTGCACCACTTGCTCCTGGGAAAGTATTGCCGTTAGAGGTATCTGCCTCGAAACAATACATATGTCAAAAGGATGCGTTTATGGCTGCTGAAGATAGCGTCGATTTAGACATTCACATTCAAAAGAAAATCATGACCGGGCTGTTTGGTGGAGAAGGTTTCATCATGCAAAAGTTATCTGGTCATGGCATGGCGTTTGTTGATATTATCGGAGACGTCGTTGAATTTGATTTAGCTCCTGGAGAACAGTTGAAAGTTGACACCTCGCATGTCGCGTTAATGGAATCGACGGTGTCGATGGATATTGAACGAGTCAAAGGGATACGGACAATTTTCCTTTCAGGAGAAGGCTTATTTTTAACAAGGCTAACAGGACCGGGGAAAGTATGGGTCCAAACGCTGTCGATTGCTAACTTAGCGGGAATGCTTGAAAAAAAATAACACCCCGTTACGGACCTGTCCTATCTTTATCACTTCCATCATAAGATGAAACAGAGGTGATATGATGGGGCAGGTCATTGTCGTTGTTGTAATCATTATGGCAATCATTGGGGTACTTATGAGCATGTTGCTCCTGTTAAAAAACGAACCAATCCGCGGGAAAAAGGTCTCTCTCCGTAATTTCGTGGTGTTAATTTTAGTGTATCTTACGATGATATTAGCATTTGGCTGTTTATATATGGCATTAGAAATGTTAGGGTGGTCTGTCTTAACAGAGGATAAACGTAAGGTTGGAGGAAGTGTATTGCATTTAATAGAAGATACTCTTTATTTTAGTGCCGTCACATTATTATCTGTCGGATATGGGGACATTACACCGCTTGGCATTGGTCGACCGATTGCGATGATGCAAGCGTTAATCGGATATGTATTACCAGCCGCATTTGTTGTTACGACTGTGATTTATGATAGAAGGACACAATAGTTGTAAGAAGAAGTGAAATTCGCTACGCTATACATAGAAAAAAGTAATTGGAGGAATGAACAATGAGCCTTGAAATCGGACAAGAAGCCCCAGATTTCACATTACCTTCTCAAACAGGAGAAGATGTATCTCTTTCAGATTTTCGTGGAAAGCATGTCGTTTTGTACTTTTATCCGAAGGACATGACACCAGGTTGTACAACACAAGCGTGTGATTTTCGTGATAAGCATGAAAGCTTTGCAGATGTAAATGCTGTCATTATCGGAATTAGCCCAGACCCTGTTGCTCGTCACCAGAAATTCATTGAAAAATATGATTTGCCGTTCCTTTTGTTAGCAGATGAAGAACAAAAGGCTGCACAACTATATGATGTGTGGAAATTAAAAAAGAATTTTGGTAAAGAGTATATGGGCATTGAACGTTCAACTTTTATTATCGATAAAGATGGAAAGCTTGTAAAAGAATGGCGTAAAGTCAAAGTAAAAGACCATGTCGAAGAAGCATTACAATTTATTAAAGAGCTGTAAAAATGGTTTGGATGACTCATGAAGATGGACGGGTCATCCTTTTTTTCATATCCCAACTCATTTTCATAGGTGACAATTTTGCTTTTTTGAAATATAAATAAAGTAGGGAATAGTCCAAACGATGCCGAAATAAATAAGAAGTAAGATGAGACATTTGTACCGGAACAAACGTAGGTCAATTTACATGATGCTCGAACGCTAGTCGTTATTCATATTTTTGGCGTAAACGTGGATATTAAGAAATGAAAAGGGGAGTATAACATGAAATTAATGGTTTGCATTGTGAATAATTATTACGCTGATAATGTAGAAAAACAATTACGAAAAAAAGGCTATCGAATGACAGAGTTAGCGAGTACTGGTGGATTTATGCGTAAAGGGAATACTACATTTTTGTTCGGTATTGATGAAGAACACATTGATACATTGAAGGTCGCTCTTCAAGAAGCTTGTTTGGAAGTCGAACAAGTGAGAGGAAAGAGAAAAGGCCAAGAAAACAGATATACTTCCTTTTTAGTCGATGCAAACCCAATGCTGGCTCATATTTTGACGTAACCGACATAGGTATTTTATATAGTATTTTTTCTATTGTAATAGTAGAAATATTGACAACCGTTTGTCATATATCCTATACTAATTATAATATTTATAATGTAAGAATAACTACTGAAACTCATCAGTGAAAGTGAGGTGCATGACGATGGGAAATCATCGCTTGCAAGAAGCAATTGAGTCGTTGAAAAACACGAAAGTTCGAATGACCCCACAACGTCATGCGATTTTAGAGTTTTTGTTTGACGCAATGACACATCCAACTGCAGATGAAATTTATAAAGCACTTGAAAAAAGATTTCCAAACATGAGCGTAGCGACGGTTTATAATAATCTTCGAGTGTTTAAAGAAGTAGGACTTGTAAAAGAATTAACGTATGGAGATTCATCAAGTCGTTTCGACTGCGTCACATCTGACCATTACCATGTAATCTGTCAAAACTGCGGAAAAATAGTGGACTTCCATTATCCAGGCTTAGATGAAGTGGAAACTCTAGCAGAGAGTGTAACTGGATTTGAGATTCAGACACACCGAATGGAGATATACGGAACGTGTGCGGATTGTAAAACAAAACATTAAAAAAGCTGAATGTCCTTAACGGGACCTTCAGCTTTTTTTGTGGTTATATTTTTCGTCGAACTCTTTTCCTTCTAATGAAGGGTCGAGTGTTAATGGTTCATTGCAATACATACAGGCATCGACACGACCAAGCATTTTTGTATGTCTTCCGCAATTCGGGCAAACAACTTGTACCGTTTTTGTGGAAAGCATTCCGATCCAAAAATAAACGACCGTACTTCCGATAATTAATAACATTCCAAGTATCATCGCAAGACTCATTAATAAAGCAGATGTTCTGAAGAAAATACCAACGTACATCACGATAATTCCTGCAAAAACAAGACAGAGCGCAAATGTACGGATTTTATTTATCTTATTCGAATATTTAATCGCCATCATTTTCCCTCCTAGGACAAAGTATAGCATAAAGTTATTCGAAAAATCATGAATGAGACGTGACAGGCTTATTTTAGAAGGGAAAAAACGCTTGGCGTCGAAGTAAGTAGGACGCTTGGATTCTTGTAAAGATGAAAGGAGAGCGTTTTGATGGAAGTGTTATTTAAGGGGACATACGAACGATATATAGATGAAGAAGATACACTAGGGATTTTATTCATAGAAAAAAAGCCCCAACAAGATTCAATATTTGAATATAAGGAAGTTTCTTTTCTTGTTATAAAAAATACAACTTATCCGCTTTGGCATGTATCACACTTTGAATGTTTAGGAAATAAAGCGGAGGTTCACTTGGTTGATGAGCAAACTCTTAATCGCTGGAGCAGCAATGGAACAAAGAGTCGTTTTGTGGAATGGTTATTTTGCGGGAAGCTTATATATGAAACAAGTGAGTATGTCACGAACATGCGCGAGCGACTTCATGAGTTTCCTATGGAAGAACGCCAAAAGAAAATGGTCGTTGAATTATCCAAGTTGATTCGTCGCTTTGAAGACGGGAAAGAGCTCTACCATACAGAAAATTACTTTGATTCGTTTAATCATATTCTTCAAGCTCTTCATCATCAAGCACGACTTGCATTGATTGAACATGGCTTTTATCCAGAGGTGACATTATGGAATCAGGTCAAAAACATAGAGCCAGAAACATACAAGCTTTACCAAGAGTTGCTCGTTGGCGATGAAGTCATCGATAAAAGACTAGAGCTTTTATTAATTGCTAATGAATTTGCGATTACTTCTAAATTAAAAAAAGCGAGTGCCTATCTTCTATCTGTAATGGACGAAAAAGAAGAGCCGTGGGAAATCTCCCAGCTGATGACTCATCCAGACTTGCGTGAGTATGAGATTGATTTAGAAATTGTGATGGAGTATTTAGCGCAACGTCAGGTTGTTGTCGTAACGAAAAGAGAGACCGCAACACAAGGGACGTTTGAGTATCTTTACCGTGTAAAATATTAACAGTGTAATTTCTTTGAAGGAGTATTGACGTTCTATTTCGTCCGTGGTATATTATTATTTGTCGCTACAAACGGCGACGCGATACAAGCGAAAATGAGTTGAATAAACTTGTTGACACAAAATGCATCGCATGATATTATATTAAAGTCGCCATTAGCACAAAACGTGTGAAACGCGGACGAAATAGCTCTTTGAAAACTGAACAGAACAAAGCCAAGCGAAAGAGATACATGATATCTCATTGCCATTGCAAAATGGCAAACCCGTCATTGTAAAATGACAACAAGTTGCGAAAGCAACACTTTAATGAGCTTAATCAACTCACTTTTATGGAGAGTTTGATCCTGGCTCAGGACGAACGCTGGCGGCGTGCCTAATACATGCAAGTCGAGCGGACTGATTAAAAGCTTGCTTTTAATCAGTTAGCGGCGGACGGGTGAGTAACACGTGGGCAACCTGCCCTGTAGACTGGGATAACACCGAGAAATCGGTGCTAATACCGGATAACTTTGAGGTCACATGACCTCAAATTAAAAGATGGCTCCGGCTATCACTACAGGATGGGCCCGCGGCGCATTAGCTAGTTGGTAGGGTAACGGCCTACCAAGGCGACGATGCGTAGCCGACCTGAGAGGGTGATCGGCCACACTGGGACTGAGACACGGCCCAGACTCCTACGGGAGGCAGCAGTAGGGAATCTTCCGCAATGGACGAAAGTCTGACGGAGCAACGCCGCGTGAACGATGAAGGCCTTCGGGTCGTAAAGTTCTGTTGTTAGGGAAGAACAAGTGCCGTTCGAATAGGTCGGCACCTTGACGGTACCTAACCAGAAAGCCACGGCTAACTACGTGCCAGCAGCCGCGGTAATACGTAGGTGGCAAGCGTTGTCCGGAATTATTGGGCGTAAAGCGCGCGCAGGCGGTCTTTTAAGTCTGATGTGAAAGCCCACGGCTCAACCGTGGAGGGTCATTGGAAACTGGGAGACTTGAGTGCAGAAGAGGAGAGTGGAATTCCACGTGTAGCGGTGAAATGCGTAGATATGTGGAGGAACACCAGTGGCGAAGGCGACTCTCTGGTCTGTAACTGACGCTGAGGCGCGAAAGCGTGGGGAGCAAACAGGATTAGATACCCTGGTAGTCCACGCCGTAAACGATGAGTGCTAGGTGTTAGGGGTTTCGATGCCCTTAGTGCCGAAGTTAACACAGTAAGCACTCCGCCTGGGGAGTACGGCCGCAAGGCTGAAACTCAAAGGAATTGACGGGGGCCCGCACAAGCAGTGGAGCATGTGGTTTAATTCGAAGCAACGCGAAGAACCTTACCAGGTCTTGACATCCTTTGACCACCCTAGAGATAGGGCTTTCCCCTTCGGGGGACAAAGTGACAGGTGGTGCATGGTTGTCGTCAGCTCGTGTCGTGAGATGTTGGGTTAAGTCCCGCAACGAGCGCAACCCTTGATCTTAGTTGCCAGCATTCAGTTGGGCACTCTAAGGTGACTGCCGGTGACAAACCGGAGGAAGGTGGGGATGACGTCAAATCATCATGCCCCTTATGACCTGGGCTACACACGTGCTACAATGGATGGTACAAAGGGCTGCAAAACCGCGAGGTTGAGCGAATCCCATAAAACCATTCTCAGTTCGGATTGTAGGCTGCAACTCGCCTACATGAAGCCGGAATTGCTAGTAATCGCGGATCAGCATGCCGCGGTGAATACGTTCCCGGGCCTTGTACACACCGCCCGTCACACCACGAGAGTTTGTAACACCCGAAGTCGGTGAGGTAACCTTTTAGGAGCCAGCCGCCTAAGGTGGGACAGATGATTGGGGTGAAGTCGTAACAAGGTAGCCGTATCGGAAGGTGCGGCTGGATCACCTCCTTTCTATGGAGTAATACTCTAGTCGAAGTTCAAACCTTGTGTTTGAACTATAGCTTGCGCTTTGTTCGTTCAGTTTTGAGGGAGTTATCTCTCAATGGGATCTTTGAAAACTAGATAGTAATGCATTGAAATTGAAGTTTTACTGGATCAACATCTATTGATGTTGAGAAGAGAGAACTGAGATAGTCAAGAATTCTTCAATCGTCTTATGTCAATCTATTGATTGACAACGTTAATCTTTGATTAACATTTCTAATGGTTAAGTTAGAAAGGGCGCACGGTGAATGCCTTGGCACTAGGAGCCGACGAAGGACGGGACGAACACCGATATGCCGCGGGGAGCTGTAAGTAAGCTTTGATCCGGGGATTTCCGAATGGGGGAGCCCACCATCCGTAATGGGATGGTATCCATATCTGAATACATAGGATATGTGAAGGCAGACCTGGGGAACTGAAACATCTAAGTACCCAGAGGAAGAGAAAGCAAATGCGATTTCCTGAGTAGCGGTGAGCGAAACGGAAACAGCCCAAACCAAGAAGCTTGCTTCTTGGGGTTGTAGGACGCTCTATACGGAGTCAGAAAAGAACGGGGTAGATGAAGCGGTCTGGACAGACTGGCCAAAGAAGGTAACAGCCCTGTAGTCAAAACTTCGTTCTCTCCAGAGTGGATCCTGAGTACGGCGGGACACGTGAAACCCCGTCGGAATCCGGGAGGACCATCTCCCAAGGCTAAATACTCCCTAGTGACCGATAGTGAACCAGTACCGTGAGGGAAAGGTGAAAAGCACCCCGGGAGGGGAGTGAAATAGATCCTGAAACCGTGTGCCTACAAGTAGTTGGAGCCCGTTAATGGGTGACAGCGTGCCTTTTGTAGAATGAACCGGCGAGTTACGATTACGTGCAAGGTTAAGCTGATAAGGCGGAGCCGTAGCGAAAGCGAGTCTGAATAGGGCGAGTTAGTACGTGGTCGTAGCCCCGAAACCGTGTGATCTACCCATGTCCAGGGTGAAGTTCAGGTAACACGGAATGGAGGCCCGAACCCAAGCGTGTTGAAAAACGCGGGGATGAGGTGTGGGTAGGGGTGAAATGCCAATCGAACTCGGAGATAGCTGGTTCTCCCCGAAATAGCTTTAGGGCTAGCCTCGAGGGAAGAGTATTGGAGGTAGAGCACTGATTGGACTAGGGGTCCCCACAGGATTACCGAATTCAGTCAAACTCCGAATGCCAAATACTTATCCTCGGGAGTCAGACTGCGAGTGCTAAGATCCGTAGTCAAGAGGGAAACAGCCCAGACCATCAGCTAAGGTCCCAAAGTATACGTTAAGTGGAAAAGGATCTGGAGTTGCACAGACAACCAGGATGTTGGCTTAGAAGCAGCCACCATTTAAAGAGGGCGTAATAGCTCACTGGTCGAGTGACTCTGCGCCGAAAATGTACCGGGGCTAAACGTATCACCGAAGCTAGGGATTGTCCTAACGGACAGTGGTAGGGGAGCGTTCTGCGTGCAGCGAAGTCAGACCGAGAGGACTGGTGGAGCGCGTAGAAGTGAGAATGCCGGTATGAGTAGCGAAAAGAGGGGTGAGAATCCCCTCCGTCGAAAGCCCAGGGTTTCCTGAGGAAGGCTCGTCCGCTCAGGGTAAGTCGGGACCTAAGCCGAGGCCGAACGGCGTAGGCGATGGACAACAGGTTGAAATTCCTGTACCACCTCCTCACCGTTTGAGTAATGGGGGAACGCAGTAAGGGAGGGTAAGCGCACTGATGGATATGTGCGTCTAAGCAGTTAGGCTGGTGAATAGGCAAATCCGTTCACCATGAAGGCTGAGCTGTGAGAGCGAGGGAAATTAAGTACCGAAGTTCCTGATCCTACACTGCCAAGAAAAGCCTCTAGCGAGGTGAGAGGTGCCCGTACCGTAAACCGACACAGGGAGCCGAGAAGAGAATTCTAAGACGCTCGGGAGAACTCTCGTTAAGGAACTCGGCAACATGACCCCGTAACTTCGGGAGAATGGGTGCTCTGATAGGGTGCAAGCCCGAGAGAGCCGCAGTGAAAAGATCCAAGCGACTGTTTAGCAAAAACACAGGTCTCTGCGAAGCCGTAAGGCGAAGTATAGGGGCTGACACCTGCCCGGTGCTGGAAGGTTAAGAGGAGGGGTTAGCCGCAAGGCGAAGCTCTGAATTGAAGCCCCAGTAAACGGCGGCCGTAACTATAACGGTCCTAAGGTAGCGAAATTCCTTGTCGGGTAAGTTCCGACCCGCACGAATGGTGTAACGATTTGGATACTGTCTCAACGAGAGACCCGGTGAAATTATATTACCTGTGAAGATGCAGGTTACCCGCGACAGGACGGAAAGACCCCATGGAGCTTTACGGTAGCTTGATATTGGATTTTGGTACAGTTTGTACAGGATAGGTAGGAGCCTTGGAAGCCGGAGCGCTAGCTTCGGTGGAGGCGTCGGTGGGATACTACCCTGACTGTACTGAAATTCTAACCTCGAGCCGTGATCCGGTTCAGGGACAGTGTCAGGTGGGCAGTTTGACTGGGGCGGTCGCCTCCTAAACAGTAACGGAGGCGCCCAAAGGTTCCCTCAGAATGGTTGGAAATCATTCGAAGAGTGCAAAGGCATAAGGGAGCTTGACTGCGAGACCGACAAGTCGAGCAGGGACGAAAGTCGGGCTTAGTGATCCGGGGGTTCCGCATGGAAGGGCCATCGCTCAACGGATAAAAGCTACCCTGGGGATAACAGGCTTATCTCCCCCAAGAGTCCACATCGACGGGGAGGTTTGGCACCTCGATGTCGGCTCATCGCATCCTGGGGCTGAAGTAGGTCCCAAGGGTTGGGCTGTTCGCCCATTAAAGCGGTACGCGAGCTGGGTTCAGAACGTCGTGAGACAGTTCGGTCCCTATCCGTCGCGGGCGCAGGAAATGTGAGAGGAGCTGTCCTTAGTACGAGAGGACCGGGAGGGACACACCGCTGGTGTACCAGTTGTTCCGCCAGGAGCATAGCTGGGTAGCTACGTGTGGACGGGATAAGCGCTGAAAGCATCTAAGCGTGAAGCCCCCCTCAAGATGAGATTTCCCATGGAGTTAATCCAGTAAGACCCCTTAGAGATGATGAGGTTGATAGGTCTCGGGTGGAAGCGTGGTGACACGTGGAGCTGAGAGATACTAATCGGTCGAGGACTTATCCTATAAATAAGACGAAGATTGACTACAATGCATACTATCTAGTTTTGAGAGATCACGTAAGTGATGTTTCAACTAAATAAGTCTAGTGGCGATAGCGAAGAGGTCACACCCGTTCCCATGCCGAACACGGAAGTTAAGCTCTTCAGCGCCGATGGTAGTTGGGGGCTTCCCCCTGTGAGAGTAGGACGTTGCTAGGCTTTTTATTTCTAAATAAAAACAAACGGCTATAGACGAGGAGAGCTGTCCGAGCTGGCCGAAGGAGCACGATTGGAAATCGTGTAGGCGGTGTAAAACCGTCTCGAGGGTTCGAATCCCTCGCTCTCCGCCATTTACATATAGAAAATGGCCCGTTGGTCAAGCGGTTAAGACACCGCCCTTTCACGGCGGTAACACGGGTTCGAATCCCGTACGGGTCACCAACAAAAAAATATGGAGGATTAGCTCAGCTGGGAGAGCACCTGCCTTACAAGCAGGGGGTCGGCGGTTCGATCCCGTCATCCTCCACCATATCTTTAATAACATCGCGGGGTGGAGCAGTCTGGTAGCTCGTCGGGCTCATAACCCGAAGGTCGTAGGTTCAAATCCTGCCCCCGCAACCAAAAAAACTTTAAAAATTGTGCATTTTATGATTTAATAAAAGGGTACGATTTTTTTGTCACTAATAAGGTCCCGTGGTGTAGCGGTTAACATGCCTGCCTGTCACGCAGGAGATCGCCGGTTCGATCCCGGTCGGGACCGCCATTTAAATATTTGGCTCGGTAGCTCAGTCGGTAGAGCAATGGACTGAAAATCCATGTGTCGGCGGTTCGATTCCGTCCCGAGCCACCATTTTTTATTTGCCGGCCTAGCTCAATTGGTAGAGCAACTGACTTGTAATCAGTAGGTTGGGGGTTCAAGTCCTCTGGCCGGCACCAAGCCAACTACATTGGCTAAACATCACTGCAGGTTTGCGACGAGGAATTAACTTCGTAGCATAATATGTAGACGCAGGAGCACTGCTCTTCGTTGAGTTGTTTTTTTAGTTTTTATTCACTAACAAGCACATTTAAACTATGAATATAATAAGATATACTGTTCGCATTTTTAATGTGGAGGGGTAGCGAAGTGGCTAAACGCGGCGGACTGTAAATCCGCTCCTTAGGGTTCGGCGGTTCGAATCCGTCCCCCTCCACCATTTTATAGGGGCATAGTTTAAAGGTAGAACTACGGTCTCCAAAACCGTCAGTGTGGGTTCAATTCCTACTGCCCCTGCCAAACTATTGGGCTATAGCCAAGCGGTAAGGCAACGGACTTTGACTCCGTCATGCGCTGGTTCGAATCCAGCTAGCCCAGCCATTTTGCGGAAGTAGTTCAGTGGTAGAACACCACCTTGCCAAGGTGGGGGTCGCGGGTTCGAATCCCGTCTTCCGCTCCAATATTAAGGCGGCATAGCCAAGTGGTAAGGCACGGGTCTGCAAAACCCTTATCCACCGGTTCGAATCCGGTTGCCGCCTCCAATTTAATATCATATTTTTTTCAAGTTCTTTTGTACATGCCGGGGTGGTGGAATTGGCAGACACACAGGACTTAAAATCCTGCGGTAGGTGACTATCGTGCCGGTTCAAGTCCGGCCCTCGGTACCAAAACAACTACTTGAAAAACCTTCTTCGCAGTTTTGCGACGAGGAAGCTTTCTGCGAAGCATATGCTTGTAGACGCAGGAGCATTTAGTTGAACTTGAAAAAACTACTGAATCTTTGCTACAACCAATAGCAAATTTTTGTTTTATTACTGCCTTATTAATAACATGCCGGTGTGGCGGAATTGGCAGACGCGCACGACTCAAAATCGTGTTCCTCACGGAGTGTCGGTTCGACCCCGACCACCGGTACTTTTTTACGATTTACATACGTTAGTCTTAACGGACAATATACGAGAATATAGCGAAATATCAAGCGTTTTCTACTACGAGTAGGAGGCGCTTTTTTGTGTTTTATAGCGCCTTTATTACCGCAGACTACACTTTTCTAATCGTGCGTAACGGTTTATTACTACGATAGGAGGTATGTGTGATATGGCAAGACGTAGCAATGTTTTAGACGAAGGCGAATTAGCTATTATGAAAAGAAAGTCCAAGTCGTACGTAGAGACGTTCGAGGACGCAATAAACCTCTTTCTAAAAGACTGTGAGATACGCAATCTTAGACCTCATACTATTCGTTTTTATCAAAGCGAAATTAACACTTTTCTAAACTACTTAAAAGAACAAGATATAGACGTAAATGTACTAAAGCCTTACAGCGTTACAGAAGAGCATATAAAAGAAAATGTAATACTGTATTTACGCAAATACAAAGGGGCTAGAGTAGTCACAGTTAATACTAGACTGCGTGCGTTACGTGGGTTCTTTAATTTTCTACACAGGGACAAGCATATACCACAAAACCCATTCGAACATATAAAACTACTGAAAGACCGCAAGCATGTTATAGCGACCTTTACGAAAGAGCAGCTAAACAAGCTATTTAGACAGCCTGACCTAAAGACGTTTACAGGTGTAAGAGACTATACGATTATGTTGCTCTTTTTAGAGACAGGCATACGAGCTAATGAGGCGATAGGGCTAACTTTAGCAGATATACGGTGGGAAGATAATTTAATATGCGTTCGTAACGCAAAGAGCTATCGAGAGCGTTTAGTACCTATGCAATCGACTATGAAAACGCAGCTAAAGAAGTATATTGCGATAAGAGGCTATGCTGAGACAGACGCATTATTTATAAGCGTTGACAATACGCCCTTATCAAAAAGGGGACTACAGCAGCGTATTACGAAGTACGGCAAACTAGCAGGAATAAAAGGCGTCCGTTGTAGTTGTCATACGTTTAGGCATACTTTCGCTAAGTTAAGCGTACAGCATGGGGCTAACATATTCGAGCTACAAGCTATCCTAGGACATACGAGCATGGAAATTGTAAAAACATACGTAAACTTGTTTGGTACAGACGTTAGAGACAGTCACAAGAAGTTTTCACCGTTAAAGGTACTAGAGAAAAGAAGGCACTAGTAGAAAGGGGCGCATTAGATGGCTACGATTGATACACTGACCATACTAGACGGATATGTACAGGGAAGGAGCTTTATACTGCAAAAGTTAGCAGGATATGCAGTAGAAGGGAAATATAGCGCAGAAGGGCTAGCGTTATTCGCTAGGCTAATAGACAGCAAAGGGGAAGTGCTTGTAGTAAAGATTGATAACGAAAGACAGGTAAGGCTAATAGTAGAGCAATCTATACAGTTAAGAAAGGAACTACTAGAGTTAGCAGGGGAGTTAGAGGCATAGAAAAAACGTACGCTGCAACGTACGCCAGTAAAACAGCAAACGAACTAAATACAGGACAAGCCGTATAGTCCGACAATTTATAGCTTTCATTCTATCGAAAAAAAATAGAGAGTGCAAGGCTTAGTTTCCTATTGTCTTTTTTAGCTATACGACAGTCCTATCGTGGAATAGCCTAGTAACACGATACTAAACTAAACTTGACAGGTGAGCTTAGCCAATGCGAAAAATAAGCGTGTCTACAAAAAAGCGTTTCCCTATTTGCGCAGTAGATAGTCTAGGTGAAAGCTACCATAAGTGCTGAACGAAGGAAGGGTAGACGCTCTCGGGCGTGTAGGACAAGCCATAAGTACGAAAGGAAACTGCTAGGGCTACTTGGCGCAGTAGGCTTGTTAGGAGAAATCCTGCGATAAATAGGGCGTGTACAATACGGAAACCTTAACTTGATATACCATCATATATGTGAAGTCGCCTGCTACTTACTAACGCTTGTTTTTTTCTTGCGTTACTAGGTAGTCGATTTTCGTCCCAAGCCGTTTTCCTTCCTTTCAACCCATCAAACTATAAACCAAAGTAAGTAGAAACTAGTATATTTATACTTCCAATTTTTTGATATACTAAGGCTATATAATAAAATAATGTTTTGGTGCTATAGAGGGGGAAAGTGATGTTACTAACAATAGATGACTTACCTAAAAAAGTTTACAAGTTTATGACACCATCTAGGCTTAATAGCCTATCTTTAACAAGTCAAATATATATAAACCATTTAAATAACTACCCTGAAGATATGTTAGGAAAAGAAATAGGTGACAACCTAGAAGGACATTTAAATAGTCATATTAATATAGGTGATTATACATTTGGAAAGAAAGAGAATGCCCAACAGCAAAACATAGCTTTAGATAATATAGTTCAAGACCTAGGGTTCATTAGTTATGATAATACAAGCACTATCCATGTAACAAACTCGAGTTTTACTAATAAAATAGTAGATAATAATTATTTTGTATATTGTGTCTGCCTCTCTTTAGATAATTCTGTAAAAAGAGAATTTGGTGGTGCTATGCAAGTAATACATGACTTTCCACGTTATATCAAAGCTCTAACTATGGAATTGGAGAATAGGGGGATAGAATTGTTTGATGCTGGAGCCTGTGAATATATTTCAAAAAGGAAACAAGTTTTTACTGAAAAAGATAAAGAGATTATATTAAAAAAGCCTTATTTAATTAAGGATAAGAGATATGAATATCAACTTGAATATAGAGTGCTATGGAAATATAAAAATAATAGAATTATCAATGAACCTGTAAAAATAAATAGTAGGGAAGCCTTAAATAAATATTGTAGCTTAACTTTAAAGTAAGACGATTACCTTGTCGTCTATTTTTTTTGTAAACTATTGCTTATATTTGTAAACTATTGGCATTGAAGTGCTCTAACGTATTCTAGGGTTTGCAATTGTTTACATTGTCAATATGTAGGGGGGAGCATTTTACTAACGCTGCTCTTTCCTACCGAGAGGCAATGCGCAAACTCAAGGGGTATTATTGAATATTATCTTTCAAAAGCAGCAACTAGAGTGTTCGTATTCCCTAAAAGTATAGTAAAAGGGAATAAAGTTCTAACCCTTGATTTTACTAGCTTTATAAATTCCCTATTTTAATTCCCTAAATGATATGCTAGAGTTAGGGAAACGAGATACGAAGAGGGGAGATACATAATGACAATTTACGGATATGCGAGAGTATCAACGAAAGACCAAAACTTAGAGACGCAGCTACAGCAGCTACAGGCTAGGAAATGCGACGTTATTATAGAAGAGAAAATGACTGGCGCTACATTCAAGCGACCAAAACTAGAGCAGCTACTAAAGGACGTTAACGAAGGCGATACTATTATCGTGACGAGAGTAGACCGTCTAGGGCGTAACACACAGCAGCTACTACAGTTAGTCGAAGACCTACAGCAGCATAACATATCGCTTTACATTATTGAACTAGGTATAGAGGCGACACATAGAAACGGTAAGCTCTTTCTTACAATTTTGTCAGCGCTCGCAGAGAACGAAAGAGAACTACTAGCAGAAAAGCGTACCGCAGGACTAGAGAACGCTAAAGCTAAAGGCGTCAAACTAGGGCGCAAAGGTATAGCTAAAGGAAAGCTAGAGCATGCGCTAACCTTATGGAAGCAGGGAGATATGACTATTAAGAAAATAGAAGAGAGTACAGGCGTAGGTAAGTCGATACTATATAGAGAGATACAAAAGCGAGGACTAAAACGAGAGGAAATACAGGGCGCTATATAAGCGCTCTTTTTGTATGCCTATACATGTTTATACACGCCTGCAAATAGGCTCATACGCTTATATGCGCTTATATATGAGGCACTATATGAAACTATATATGGCGCAACAGTAGGCTATAGACGAGTTAGGGTAACAAGGGGCAGCTAGTAGAGGAAATAGTCTTGTTGTATTTGCTTATAGGGTGCAATATACGGTTATACGCTGCTATGTATTACAACAGTTTAGGGCTATGTATGTTACTAACGAAAATAGGGCGCTATAGGACAACACAGGGCTACGCATACTTATATACATACACTTACCTAATACCTTAATGTATAGCATTATTCTAGCTAGCTGCTGCGCTTGTTAGTGTTGGTGACAGAGCAGGAGCAGCGAAAAGAACAAAGAAAGCAGAATGTTATTGAAAGCTCATTTCCTTCTGTTTAGGCGCTCTTTCTTTAGTCGTTAAAGATTGTACTAACTTGCGTAAAAGAATGTATACAGAGGAAATATAAGCGCCACAAGCTGCAAAAAAAGCCGTCTCCGCCCAAGCCCCATAGCATTCCCTACACTACTACCGCACACAAATTAAACAATATATTTTTTAACTCAAGGGGTAAAAAAAGAGCGCATATGCTAAGCGGCAGTAGGACGCCTAACAAATACGCCTATTTCTTTCCTAAACTAACGCACTCGTTAGATCAAGAATCCTCAATGTTAATCTCTTTGTATTAGATTAACTTGATTACCTTGCTGGTCATATGCAATATAATCTGCCTCTTCTAAATTCTGGTCACTAAAAATAATCCATAATGATACACCTTTAGATTTTACGTTTTTAGCAAGGTTACCATGAACTTCTACCTGCTCAACTTCTGGATTGTTACTAATAAAATAGGAGAAGTAATATGGAATTCTATCGCTTTTTCCACTAACTGAAATTCCACCATCCTCATCCAAACTACCTCCGCCACCAATATGTTCCATGTTAGATAAAGATAAATCAAAAACATCGTAAAACAGTCTATTAGCAACAGTGTAAAAGACAAAAACAAAGTTATCTTTTATCTCGAAATGAACAATTTCATCGTAATAAATATCAGAATTATTTAGTCCATTCACTACCCTTTCTTCCAGAGTAAATTCTTCATTCGAGCAACTTACCATTAACAAAACAAACACTATCAAAAAACATATTCTATGTAATTTCATGCTAACCTCCATCGTTAAAATATTACAGAAATCTTTCTTCAACTCTTCTGCTTCGTTAGTTGAATAACTATATTTTAGCATTTTTTAGATATAAAAAGAACGATAATATTTGTTAGTTAAACAACCTACAAAGGGAGAATGTAAAGCGTTCCTAATCCCTTAAAATAACATAGGCGCAGAATGTATTTTATTGGGATGCTACTACGTACCATAATTAGTGCCAATGGGCGCCTATATAGATATGAGCAAAAACATAATTTGTTTAGTTTGTAAAATGAGCTTATAAAGTCTGTGTTTAAGAATGAAAGCACGCCTTTGTTGTTTTGTCAAACGAACTGCGAAACACTGAATTATCAATTAGTAACTACTAGAGTGTTTTCGTTAGTATTTGCGGTAGTGCGCTCGTTTATATCTCCTTTAGGTACTATAAGAAGAACTAAAGTAAAAAGAACTAAAGTAAAAAGAACTAACAATGTATTCACTAAAGTGAATGCGTAGACGCAGAAACTATATATATAAAGATAATGCGGAAAGAACTTTAAAAGAATAATAGAATAACTAAACGCTATGCACTATAGGAGATACCAAGAGAACTATCCACCTGCGCCTATAAATGTGTGGGGCAGTTATTACGCTGCTTTAACGATTAATAGCGTAGGGGGTATAAAGATGGAAAACAAAGACTGTCGCATAGACAGAGCAAAAGCTACAAAAAAGGAAATAGCAAAAATAAGGGAGTATGCGCATAGCCAAAAGGAACAACTAAAAGATAACGGAGGGTGGAGCGTTCTACCTAACGCAATATATAAAACGGTAATCCCTAGAATAATTAGTGACGCATACGATAAAGCATACGCAGGAGCAAAGCGTAAGCCAGACGTAAAGGACATAGCTTTATTGTATGGTATTCTATTAAGCTATGCGAATACAGAAGAAAATAACGATTATAAAGGCGCTAGTTGGGTAAGCACGACAAAACTAGCAGAGCATATGCGAATAAGTAGAAATCGTATAGCGCCGTTATGTAACATATTAGAGGCAAACGGACTAATAAAGACAGTAAACTTTTACGAAGGTATTAAGAGGAGAAAGCTATATTTTGCGTTACATGTTACAAAAGTAAGCGATGATGGGTTTGTAATAAACGAAGATGGTGAAAAAATAAAGCCTACCCTTGACGTATATAGAGTGTTGACACAACAGGCTAAAGATAAAGGAAACTTAAGCACTACGACAGAAATAAAGAGCGTATCTAGTGCGGAAGGTATAGAGGTAGAAGAGGAAATAGATGATAATTCAGAGATAATATGGTAAATAAGAAAAAGTATAAAAAGCTATACAAGAAATGGTGTGGCATAAGTACCTAATAGTAAGGGAACTCGTCATTCCCTAGAACGCTTTATATAAGCGTAAGGACGTTATGCAAAAGTAATACGTCATAAAAGGAGAGAGAACTAGTTAGCCCTAGCTTCTTCTCTTTTTTATTTGTTTTTAATGTGACGATATGTACTAGTAAAGGGGATAAGGGTGAATGGAGATAACAGTTAACATGCTGAAAGTAATTAGAGCAGTAGCAGCGCACAGGCAGATAGATACGGCTGAAAAGCTAGGCTATTCACTTAGTTACATTTCAAAAGTAGAGAGAAAGGAGCGTAAGCTAAGTAAACAAGCCGTATTGCGTGTTATGGACGCCTACGGGCTAAGTACAGAGCGCTTAGAGCAAGTACGAGTAACAGCAAAAGAGTACGAACAAAAGGGGCTATTATAATGCACAAGGAGCGAAAGAGAAAAGAAGTATTTACAAACACTAAAGGGGGCTACCATTATGAATAACTACACCGAGACTATTAGAGAGAACTATAAGAAAGTGTATGACTTGAGAAACACCGCAGCAGGTGCAATGCGTGAGTTTTATGTTTTACCTTATCTAGAGCAGCGAGCAGCTATTAACGCTAATCGTAACCTATCTGATGAAGGCAAGCAACGCAAGCTTTCAGAACTTACACAAAAGCTTGAAGACGACATAATGCAATTCGCTAGTGATATGCAGAGAGTAAAAGACGAGGCACTAGAAAACGCTAATAAAGCAGCGCAACAAATGCTAATACAGCCGCTAGAAAAGGTAGACGATGTAACGCAAGAAATCTTTAACGAGAAAATGCGAGAAGTACAAGCTAGTGTTACGTTTGCAACTAACGCAAAAAGTGCGATAGAGGCGCTAGGCACCGTATTAGATACACAAGAACCAATTCTTGCAAAAGAGGCAGCAGAGGTAATACAAAGTCTAGCAAGAGAAGTAATAGCAATAGCTAACGAAGACGAAAAGCAGCAAGTAAAGCAACAGCTAGGGCGTATTCATTCGGAGCTATACGAGCGAGGCTTGCCACAAGGGGCGCAGGAGGCAAAAGAAACGCTAGAGGCAGTAAAGAGTATGCGTCAAAGCAGTTTGATGCCGCAAATCGTTGTGGACTATTTAGGTAGCTATAGCAAAACGCTAAAAGAGTATGTGAACAAGCCGTATAACTATAGAAAATAACGTAGGAAGACAGGCGCAGGCAACAGCTTTAAAGAGCTAGAGCTTGCACTATTTTTTTTGTAAGAAAAGTCTTGCATACCGAATGCTAGACGAGTATAATGGATTTTAATACCAATCGTGCGAATACGATTAAAGTGAGTGTAGTAGACGAGTACAATGGACGCTGAATATATCGCAATATCACGTATTAAAGACGTATAGTAAAAATTTTCGGCACGACTCAAAATCGTGTTCCTCACGGAGTGTCGGTTCGACCCCGACCACCGGTACCATTAAATAAAGTTAGGTTAAGTTTAATAAAGTTTAATTACTCACAAGTGTTGATACATCAACATTTGTGAGTTTTTTTAACTTTTAGGAAAAAATAGAAAATGGTAGGATTTAGCTGGTATTACACAAATTTTACACAAGGAACTTCCAATAAAAGTAGTAGACCATTACCCAAAAGCGCTATGAATGGCCCAGTATCATTATAAGTTTTGCATCATTGCATATTTCGTTTGTTTGTTTTAGTGTCTATCAATATGCGGATAAATTAAAGCAACGGTTTAAAGTGCCAGACCCCTTGTACGGTGATACCTTACCGTGCTGGGGGGCTGGCACATATTTTTATGCAGTCACACTTTTCAACTCTTGTTCCTCGTGATGATGTGAAAGTAGAAGAAGCTCTCAGTGTATAACTTTACTGTATTGGGGACAGGCACTATTTTTTCTCTTTAGAAGTTGTTCGTACAACATAAAATTCTTATTAATTTATTTCTTTATTATTAGCTCTATAAAACTATGATTTTAGCTATAGATTGCAAGAAAAATAACATTCTACCACACTAGAGTCAAGAAAAAGGTAATGGGACAATTGCGCTATTTTCTTGAAAAAGTATTGTGTATTTAAAAGTAGATATATATAATACTTGTATGTTCAAATATATAGTTTGTGATGTTTACTGCTCACTTGTACGTATATGAGGGTGTCGTTTTATGTAAAATGTAAGCGCTTTCTATCGAATATCTGTTGTACTTTGCTATATACGTATCAATTTTTTGTGTAATCTATGATTACGTAATTAGTAAGGAATGCACATAACACTTATAGTAAACTTGTAAGTACATTTAAAAACTCACAGGCATTATTAAGTGCCAAAGATAAGGTAGAAGTGTTGCATGCGGAAAATGACCTTTGTGTTGATCACAAAAGCAGGGCATTTTTAGTAACAAGATGATATGTCAGTGTAAAAGGAAGTTCCTTTTGAAAAATAGACAGCAGTTGCACTGATGTGCTAATAGGTATTTTGGAAGACAAAGAAACGAGTATACGTACAGCATAAAAGCAGAAGTAATTGAAGGTGAAACGGTTAAATATCTAACGCATCGATAGCCTAATACAATTGTTCAACGAGTATTTAGTAAAGTTAAATATCAAATGAATTGCCAGGTCGGTAAAGCCGCCGAAAATTTATCAATGTCTTCAGAAGACGCTGACCTTTATAAGTCGGTCATGAAAGAAGACTGATTTAATTAGCTTCCATGTTCAGATGAAGTTCAGTCTCCACTTGACTCCCTGAGCGAAGCGAATTAACTGTGGTAAGCAGTTAATCACACTATTGATATGTCAAAGAAAGACATATATTTTCCAGTTAATTTATATTAAATCTGAGGTTTGTAACTGGAAATTATTCAACCTAAACCTCACAAATAAGGAGTTGGTTTTAGAATACATAAATTACTTTAATTGGTGCTATTGTGTGTTTTTTTTATTAGTAGCAACGCTTAGTTTTGATTCACCAAAGAAAGAAAAAATGAGGAGGATTCAATCTATGTCAAAGACTTTTAAAAGAGTATTCACTTTTCTCTGTTGCTTGGCAATGTTGGTGCCGATGACGCCTGTAGGCTTTGCCGAAACTGACCTAGGATCAAGCATATTGACAGATGAGACAGCGACAGCCGTTTACGGGACTCCCGAACTTGGGTCGAACGATCCGCTGTGGGAGAAAACAATGGAACATAGCATTAACCGAAGCACTGTACCCGATGACCCCAGACCAAAAGCTACGGGCACAGCCAGGATTCTTTGGGACGAGGACTATCTGTACGCTCGTGTAGTCGTGGAGGACAGCGATGTATTTGTGGGGAATGGTCCGAATCACATGTACGACAGCGTGGAGTTTTATGTCGGCCCAGGCAGAAGCGGGTCTAACCAATGGCGTGTCAGCGCTATGGGGCTGTGGTCTGGAGTGAATGCCCAGGGCAGAGCGGGGTGGACTGAGCTTACGGAAACGGGGTATATCGTGGAGGTGAGATTACCCAAAAGAACCTTGACCTTGGAGGAAGGCCCGTTCACTTTTGAAGTTTATATCAACAACTCATCGTCAGAGGGCAATGACCGTTACGAGGTCGTTTCCAGTTTCGGAGAGCCGGATACGGGTTTTAGCAGCGACGCTTCATTTAGAGACAAGCTAACACTTATTGCCGCAACCGAGCCAGACGACAGATTCTCAATTACAGCCACAACAGGATCGGGCGGTAAAATATCGCCGAACGCACCCGGCAATGTCTTAAGAGTAGGAGAGGGAGAAGACAGAACCTTTACGTTTATCCCCGAGCATGGCCAGATTTTAGATACCGTAACGGTAGACGATATTGATGTGAGTGTAACGGAGGACAATACTTATACCATTGAAAATGTAAGCGCTAACCATAAGATACACGCGACATTCAAAAATGATCCGGGTGCGGAGTTGCTTGACTTTATCGTGTGGAATGACAACTTCGCAAAAGGCGAGTATACAACGGCGGTCATTATTGACTTGGGCGAAGGTAATGCGGTGGAAAACTCCGAACTGACACCGGAGATGTTTACCGTATCGGCCAGGGACACGACCTTAGATGGCACGGCGGTGGCATTTGAAGGAACGCGCAAGATTACAAGGGTTTACGCCAATAATGAACCGAAAGTTCGCGGCTATCTGGGAAGGGTAGCAAATTCGCCGGATTATCAGGACGGATTGGAAAGTGGCCGTTATATCGTAGTCGAGTTTGAATTCTATACAGCGACCGGTGGTGTGACAACGTTGGATGGCAGCAGTAATTCGACGCTGCAAAAATACAGTGTCACTCAAACCGGAGATATCACTCTGACGGAAGGAAGCTCGCTTGAGAATGTGGTTTTTGTGCAAAAAGAAGTTGTGAACCCTATTCTTGACAAGTTTACAACACACTCTGATCATTCAGTCAATCGCGCGCTCTACCTTCATACGAATGAAAATGATGAGACAGTACAAGGATTACCGCTGTATGTATACATCCACGGTATGGGACGCGGCGGCCAAAGCGCTGCAACAGACCAAAAAGCGGCTATGAAATCTGCCAATGGCGCGGTCGCATTGATGAAAAAAATGGGTGAAAACCCCGACAAATATGCCAGCCATGTGCTGAATATTTCCTATAATGGCATTAGTACTCCAAATACAGCCAATGTTAAAGCGGTATTAGACGATTTGGTTACCAGCGGAGCGGTAGACCCGAACCGTATTTATGTGGCGGGCTTCTCATGGGGCGGCCAGTATACGAACAGATTACTTAACGAATATCCTGGCTTTTTCGCGGCCGGCGCTCCGATGTCTCCGGTATCCGGGTCGCCAAACGCGGGTAGTGATGAAGCGCACGCAGACTTGGCTTATTGGATGTTTGTGAATTCTTATGACGGCGGGTCATACCAGACTAACCTCGAAAACTTTATAAACGAGAATCTACCGAAAATGACCAACGCGAGGGCTTCGTTATTTGATAGCAACGAAACTTTTGTATGGCCCTATAATCAATTCGATCAGGCGGATCAGAGACCGAATCCTGAACAGAATCCTCCTTTGCAAGCTTATATAGCGCATGAAGTTGAAGCGGCGGTTCTTTATAATAAGGTATATGAGACAGATTGGAACATGGCACCGACTGCCGGTACTTTAGATAGCAGATACGAAGATGTCTTTGACTGGATGTTCGCGCAAGATTTAGAAGGTGAGAATGTGGGAGAACCAGACCCAACAGATCCAGACCCAACAGATCCAGACCCAACAGATCCAGACCCAACAAATCCAGAGCCAACAGATCCAGAGCCGACAGATCCAGACCCAACAAATCCAGAGCCAACAAATCCAGAGCCGACAGATCCAGACCCAACAGATCCAGACCCAACAGATCCTGACAGTTCAGATAAGCTTCCTGCCACTGCTACAAATTACTACAATATGCTGTTAATAGGATTGGCTCTATTAATAGTTGGAATCCTTACGACTGTTATAAGACGTAAAAAGATGCAAACATCTTCATAATATTGATAGACTGGTTAGCTTATACAACATTAAGACAGGGTGTAAAAGCCTTGTCTTTTTTTGTGCACCTTAATAGGAAAATGGTTTGTTAAGGCAGTAGAATGGAATTATGTCTATTTATCAATCTCATTCAGTAAACTATGGTTATTGACTATAATTTTGAAGAACGGAAGTAAATTACTTTCGTCTAGAAGAAACATGATTGTTAAAACAGAAGTCTAAAATTAGAAAAAGCGCTTGGAAGAAAAGTATCCAAGCGCTTTTAATCGTATCAGTATTAGCCCTCGATTAGATTACCATCCGTACAGTCTCAGCATCTATATCTAATGTAAAGCTTACTTTCTTATCTCCACAAATCAGTTCATAATCCCCTAGGAATCCTTCAAATGAAACCATTCCGTTTTCATCGGTCTCACAAGTCGTGTTTGTATACCAATCGCCTTTGATTAGTTTCTGTAACACTTCATATGACGGTTTTAGACTATTACCTTTTCGGATAAATCCGGAAGGCGCATTAATCCAAGCCCCATCATCACTGAATTCCCAAGAGGAGATGGCTTCTACTAAAGGATGGTTAAATAGGATTGTGTACATTTCTTCTACTTCTTTTGCCTGGCGTTCTTCATGTTCAGGTGTTGACGGCCAATCTGTTACTTTATAGTCATTCAGATCGACAATTTCAGGTGGCATAAGGTGTCCGGATAACAGTGTGTTTTCGGTAAAATGAATAGGTAGTCCAAATTGAGAGAAGCGATCTAATACTTCTTCTAATTTTTCACGACCCCAATATCCTTGATGCTGATGTGACTGAATACCGATGGCATCGATTTGTATACCTGCATTTAGACAGCCATCAAGTAAAATTTCATAGTTAATTGATGTATTAAAGTCATTCAAAAGCAGAGTGGAGCCAGGGTTTGATTCCCTTGTCTTTGCAAACACTTCTTTCACGATACCAACTCGCCCCAAATCTTTTGCAATTCTAGTAATCCCATTATCATATTTATCATAAATAGGCATAATCACCACTTCATTGATAACATCCCACATATCGATTAATCCTTTGAAGTCAGTTACTTCGCGTTCAATTCTTGCAAATTGTGCTTTCAGGATTTCTTCATTACTCATGTCGAGAAGCCATGGAGCGGTTGCTGTGTGCCAGACAAGAGGATGGCCTTTCACTGTTACGTTTCTATCTTTTAACCACTGGGCAGCAGCCTTTAACTCTTGTGTCCGTGGCTTTCCTCTTTCAGGCTCAAACCCACCCCAATAGCCAGGAAATACTCCCCAGTAAAAAGGGAGTGTCGCAAAGTTAAATATATCTAAAAACTTATCTAGTTTCTCTTCCAAAAAGGCAAGTCTGTCTGGTGGTACATTTTTGTTAGCTACTTCAATTGCATTAAAAATCCCACTACCAAACAAAAATTTATGGTTAGTTTGTTTTAATTGTACTTCTTTTCCAACAACAGGATTACCTGATGCATCCACTAGATTAATTCTCTTTGAAGCCATACGGTGTGCTAATTGATTGCTTTGTCCCATTATACTGCCTCCATTTTCATAATCGTTATGTAATGCTTAAACGGAAAACGCTTACAATATTGATTATAACAAACTTTATTTATTCGTTAAACGAACTTCTGGAGAATCAATCATATATTTATTTTGCTGGTGGGAGCAATAAATAATTAATAAAAAAGAAGGTCAGTAGAGTACTTTTATGTATCATTTTCTTCTATCAACTTTACTTTCAATTGGAAATTAGTAACTTTTTTTTGGAAACGAACTTGTAATACGATGTATAAGGTGATACGATGCAAATAGAAACTTTACTTTATATGGGAGTGATGTTAATTATGGATAAAGAAATAATGAAAGGAAGTATTGATATTTTACTCCTTTCGGTCCTTAGTAAAAGGGATATGTATGGGTATGAAATGGTAAAAACATTAAAGGAAAATAGTAATGAACTTTATAGTATGAGTGAAGGGACTTTATATCCTGCACTGAAAAGATTAGAAAACAAAAAATGGCTTACGTCATATTGGGATAACACAGAAGTGGGTGCGAGAAGGAAGTATTATCAAATTACGGATGAAGGGAAAACAGAGCTAGTAAGAAAACTTTCAGAATGGAAAAAAGTAAATAATTTAATAAAAGTATGTTCGGAGGGCATGGCGTGGATAAGAACATCGAGTTGTTTGTTAAAGAAATTGTTAGTGAACTAGAGTGTAGTAAGGAAGAAAAAAGCGATATAGCTGAAGAAGTAAAAGGCCATTTATACTTACTAAAAAATGAGTACCTAGAGCAAGGGATATCAGATGAAGAAGCTACAAAAAAAGCATTGGAGAGTTTTGGAGAATCTAGACAATTAAAAGATGATTTTCAAAAATCTTTATCCCCTTATTATAAAATAGTAAAAATAGGGACGTGGACTTTATTTTGCTTGTACGCATTCATTGTTCTATTTAATCTGCTATTTCAACGAATACTAATTCGTATTAATGATTACATCCATGCTATTTCTAATAATTATGAACTTTTTAATCGTTATTTTTATACTCCACCCAATTCAAATGGTTTTCTAGATATTGAGGTTTGGAAATTAAATGCTAACATTATTCCTTTTCGCAACATGTATAACTACATAGTGAACCACCAGAATTTCAATTTAAATATCGTAATCGATAACACTTTAGGAAACGTTCTTATCTTTATTCCTTTAGGAGTATTTCTTGCCATCATATTTAATAAATTAAATACAATGTCAAAAGTGGTGGTTTGCACTCTAATGATAAGTTTTTCAATAGAATTTCTACAATTCACACTAAGAGTAGGTCAATTTGATATTGATGATATTATACTTAACACATTAGGTAGTGTTATTGGCTATCTTATAGTAAATGCAATAATTAAGGGTGCCAGCTTTTTCAAAATAAGAGTAAATCCTAGTTCTACCTAATTAAACCTAGAAGAAATAATACGGGTAAAATATGATTGTTACAACAGAAGTCTAAAATTAGAAGAAGCGCTTGGGATGCTATCCAAGCGCTTTACTTATTTATTATTTTGCCATTATCTCGTCGCCACAATCGACTTTCTCTTATAAAGCCATGATCCAGCGATAAAGGCAACAACTCCCCAAAGGACCATGATTCCAATCGCTGTCCAAAGACTTGCTGTAAAGATGCTCGTGGAGTAAACCATGCTCTCTCGTAACCCTTCCACAAAATAAGTAAGTGGCAGGATATTGGATATTGGCTGAATCCACTCAGGCATGGTCTCTATCGGAAAGAATACGCCACTCAAAAACATCATCAGGAAGCTGGCAATATTGGCGACTCCCATATACGCTTCGGATGTATTACTAAAAGAGGAGAATAAGTATCCTAACGCGTTAAAAGATAAAGCTCCTAGTAAGAAGACCACGAGTAAGCTAGGGATATTTATGAATACATTAGCCCCAAAAATGAACACGCCAATGAGGGTTAATAAAATAATTTGTATGATACTAAAGAGTAATCGCATGATCATATCACTCAACCCAAAGATATTCATATTAGCTGGAGTCATGCGCAACCTTTTGATTAATCCTTTCCGTCGCATTTCTACTAAATCAACCATACCGAACATTCCACCTTGAGCAATCGCTAACGCAATCATACCCGTCAAAAGGAAGTCTGTATAACTGATTTGGTTACTACTTGAGGTAATCGATTCAAACTGTAATTCATATGTAGGAACGGCACCTGCGGCCTGGAGATTGGCCTGTTGCACAAAGTTATTAAGCATTCCTGATAGAGCTTGGGTAGTTACTCCTTGTTCGTTTTCTCTATTGACGATTAGTAGAATAGAAGTATCATCTGCGGATTCAGGCAAGACAATCGCAGCTTGAACGTCCTGGTCTTTTACAAGTTCATCCGCTTTCTCACGACTTACCGTGTCACCCGTTTCGATTTCTAAAACTGGGATTTGCGTGATTTGCTGTAATAGCATTTCGGATGTAGCATTTTGGTTTTCATTCACAATGGCTACTTTTGCAGAAAACTCATTGTCAGAACCACCCGTAAAGATCACCATAAAGATAGACATTAAAATGACAGGAAAGAATATTCCCCAAAACCAAGCTTGTTTTTCACGAAATGTTAATTTGAGTTGAGCCAGAAACATTTGTTTGAATTGATTCATCATTAATCCCTCCATTCCTTTCCAGTAAACGCAATGAACACATCCTCTAAGCTCATTTCACGAATGGAGACTTGCTCTACCTGATAATTCTTTTCTTTTGTAAACCCAAATAAGCTATATAACGTATTCTCTGGGTCGGTCGACCAAAGAATTAAGGACGCTTCTTCACGCTCTGTTCGGTTGACGGATGGTAGATTGCTAGAAAAGAGGTTTGCCTCTTCCGCAGCCTCAGGTCCATTGATGAAGGACAGGCGTACTTCCCGTTCTTCTGTTAATTTTTCAATCAGTCCTGAAGGTGTATCTAGGGTTACGATTTTTCCTTGGTCCACGATACACACTCGATCACTTAACTTTTCGGCTTCCTCCATATAATGAGTAGTCAAGATGATTGTTTTACCGAGCTTCTTTAGTTGTAAAATGATGTCCCAAATGTTGCGGCGAGCTTGTGGGTCAAGTCCTGTCGTCGGTTCATCTAAAAAAATTATGTCAGGATCACTAATCATAGCTAATCCAATCGCAAGTCGTTGTCGTTGACCACCTGAGAGCTTTTTCACTTGGTTATTGCGGTGGTCAGTCAAGTTAATTAAGGTTAGGATTTCTTCGGTTGGACGGGCTTTATCATAGAAGGTCGCAAATAGGTTCAAGTTTTCTTCAGGAGTTAATAAATCAAACATCGCACTAGATTGAGGCTGTACGCCAATTTTTTGTTTTATCGTTTTTGCATGCTTATCCCAGTTGAACTCTCCAAAACGGATGTCTCCCCCATCAGGTGGAACTAAGCCTTCAATCATTTCTAAGGTGGTTGTTTTACCTGCACCATTCGGTCCGATAATGGTAAAGACCTCACCAGCTTCCACAGAAAAGCTAATGTCTTGAACCGCATGGATGGCACCAAATGATTTTTTTAAATTCTTTACTTCTAAAACGGTCATTTTCTTCCTCCTTCACATAACTAACAATAACATTTACATCGTGTGAGTTTCCAAAGGTGGTTTCATACCTATGCATACGCAACAGCTATAAAAAAAGTAGCGAATTTTTCTAAGTATGATAGGATCAGTGTGTTGCTACGAACTAAAATGAAAATATAGTAGGGTGGTATTCAATTGAAAAAATGGATTCGCTACACAATTCTAGGGCTATTATACATCATATTGTTTGCAATAGGTTTTACGATTTTAGAAAATGTAGAAAGTAAAAAAGTAATACCGTTTGAACACGTACAAATTGGATTCTTTTATAGTACTTATCTTGGATTTCTTGTTTTCCTTTTTATTTATTTGCCACTGACTGTCATAACTGATCTTCTAGCCCGAAAAAGAGTACTGAAGTACCTTTCACTCTTCTTACAGGTAATTTTGTGTAGTAGTGTCGGAGTTGTTGTTGGGAGTTTCATGTTCTCTTTTATAAGTCCGGAGTGGGTTGAAATAGATGGAATTATATTAAATCGTGAGACTTCCTTAAATATCTTTGGAGTCGTTGGGTTTCTATATTCATTAATGACTATGGTTCGGGTGGTGCCTGGCACGACCCAAAATGGCACGCCCTGAATAAGACATAAGGACTACCATATAAAATGGAAATTATTACTATAGTCTCTCACTTTATGTACGCTTTTGTTTTATGCTAGGAGTAACTATTTTCCAAAAAAGAGATTCCTTGAGAAAGGAATCTCTTTGGCATAAAGCGGGGTGGGAATTTGTCTCTAATTGATATACGAATAAAAGAAATACTTCAAGCCACCAGTCAGCTAGAGAAACAAAGGTCAATGATTTCTTCTGCAAGAGGAAATATAAAGGGAGTATCGAATAGTTTAGATAGGAAAATTGCAGCAAGGCGCAACATAGGTGGTCGTCTAGATGAGGTTCAACGTGCTCTTCATGACATCGAACAACAACTAAAGGCTCTTGAGAAGTTTACGAACCAATCAATGACCGCATACTCAAACAATGAAAGAAAACTAGTGAGTTTAGCGAAAAAGTATACACTCTCAAGAAAATCAGTCAAATCAAAGAATTGGAATGCGTTTAAAGGAATCAAAGTAAAATTCACTAAGAAAAAACAGAAAATCCGTCAAAACATAGCTAAGGCCATAGACATCAAAAACATATTCAAAGTGCTAAGCACGACATATATAAAATCTAAAGTGAGACAGGTGTATGAGGCAACAATTAAAGACCCTTATAGTTGGTCAAAACGAATCATTCAACTGACCACACAACAGGTTACTAGTATGTTTCCAACTCATGTATATAGCAAAGACTATCAAATGAGTAAAGCACAAACTGCACTCGATGCAGTAAGGTCAACACGCCCTTGGGTACAAAGCGCAACCAAAACCTTCTATTCTAGTATGATTGAAAATATTGAAAAACAGATAATACAGCCAGTGCAAGCCGTATACACTACGGCTACAAAAATAAAGGAGAGATATCCTTATTGCGTAGCAAGCGTAACCTTTCTCCAAAAGATTTTTCAAAGCTCACTAAACAAGACAAGAAAAACACAAATCGATACGAGTGAAACAGAAGAGTTAACCTTTACTACAGGTACAAAGAAATCGCTAAATAGTTTCAAAGAAATAGGTACGATGATTTGGGACGAACATATGGAAAGATCGGACAAAATGTTTGATTCCTGGGGAGACTTTGGCAATGCGATATCCTTTGGAATACCTAAAGGAATTTATCAAGGTTTAGAGAATAACTATAACGAAATGGTAGAAAATCCATCCTTGAGAACTGTTAGCAATTGGATAACGCTTGGCGGAGTCGATATGACGATTGGAGCAGTGAATCCAGATGATCCCCTTTCCGCAGAACATTGGTTAAACAGCATGGGGTTAGCTGGAACAGTTGTCGGAGGTGGGGCACTTTCCCAAAGTATAAAGTCAGCAACCACAACGACAACAATAAAGCCAGCGACGAAGGTACCGCCGGCTACCAAACCTAGCGGAAATCAAAGCACACAGCCTAACATAACAAATAGTTCAATAGATAATAAGACTGTGACACAACCAAAAGCGGCAGATGGGAATAAGACAGGTAGTCAGGTTGGTACGGTTAAGGGTACGGGTCAAGAAACATATCAACATCTAAAGGATTATAAGAATAATCAATATTTTACTCGGAGTGTAGAGTATAATGCAGGTAAAGATGGCACAGGATTTACTTACAAAGTATATCAAAGAGGAGATATTAATTGGGATATGGTCCGAACAAAAGGTGCTAAAAAAGGGCGTGGGTTAACAAATGCTGAAGCATCTGCGAAATATGGACTTGCTCCTATTCTTGATGATGCAGGGAGTGTTGCAACATTGCATCATTCACAACAAAAAGGTGTTGGACCATTATTTGAAGCTTCTACTAGGTATCATAATATCAGTAATGCTAAAAGAGCTCCACTACATCCTTATAAAGGAAAGTTAAACCCATTTTTTCCAATGGATGAGACAACTAGAGGGGCATTTCAAAAAGTAGATTCTATTAATTATTGGAAAATACGAGGACAAGAAGTTTTAGGAGGAAAATAATATGAATATTTTGCCTGAGAGACTAGATGAAGTTCTAGCAGAACAAATATATAAACGTGAAGATAGCAAGCTAGTACAGGATGCTTTAATAAGGCTAGGTGTAAACGCATCAGATACTTTCCAAGAATTTTATATCAAATATGCAGGCCCTTTTTGGGAAGAACATGTACCCTTTGAATTACTAGATATAGCAGATGAAGAAAATAATATTGAATCATACACACTCATTTGTAGAGAAGAACATGGTTTTTCGAAGCAATATCTTGTTTTAAGTGAAATGTCAGCAAATGCTGTATTAGTGCTGGATACTGCAACAGATAAAGTTTATATAGTTAATTTTGAGGGGGGAGATGAACTGTTTTTAAAAGGAGAGTTAAAAGAAACTTGGTCATCGTTTTTTGATTTCTTGAAGGCATATTTTAATTGTTAATTATTGTTCAATAAAAGAAAATTCAAAGATACTCAAAACCTTGATTGGTAATATGCCTTTCAAGGTTTTTTAACTTAAGAACTCTATGGTAAAAACAATATCATTAAGAACTCTATGGTAAAAACAATATCATTTTTTAATCAAAAGTTCATTATGATAAGCAAGTTGCAAACTTACGAAATTGCTTGTAGTGACGTTTTAAAAAAAACAACACTAACTACTCAAATTAAACTTTTACATGAAACACGAAGCTCGTGACGATAAACAATGGGTAACGTGAGAGTGTTTTTATATTGCTAGGGCTTATAAAGGGTCGTCCATTCTACCAAGCCTAGTGGAAGTCAAGGCACACCAAACATAACAAATAGTTCAATAGATAATAAGACTATGGAGAACCAAGAGCGGCAGAAGGGAATAGGACAGGTAGTCGGGTTGGGGCTGATAAAACTAAGGATACGGGTAATTATTATTCAACTATTAAAAATAAATTTACTTATGAGCAATTACCTAGGATGGTAAGATACTTTCGTATTCTTTAGAGAACGGAAAAGTAAAAGGAATTGATGGAAGAACAGAGGTTGATTTCGTTATTGATAAAAATGGAAACCTTGTTATAGGTAAAAGACACCATGCTTTAGGTAATAAGGATGATGTTCTTGCGGCAGGTCAACTTAAAATAAATGGACAAGGAGAAGTGAGAAGAATAACGAACGAATCTGGACATTATCACCTCACACCTGAAGAGGCAATGAATTACCCTCAACTCCTTAAAAATGCCGGAGTTAATGTAAAAGGTGCATGGATTGAATTATATAGCTACAAAATAGACGCTGATGGTTTCATCATAGATTCCTCGAGAGTGATTTCAAAAAAATTGACGGAGTGAAAAAATTGAAAAAATACATGGATAAACGAACATTTAAAGACCACTTGCTACAAGCCTTAAACGAGATATCAATATCTCGAAATATAAACTTAGAAGGAAATTGGAAGTTTACAGTAGTACCTGTAATTGAACGTGGTAAATCTCTAAACTCTACTGATGAGTATTTGCATCGTGGGATGTTAAATGAAAAGAATTTGAGCGGAAGGGAATTTGACCTCGAATCAGTGGTCAATATGCTTGCGTGCAGGATTCCATTATGTCCTCTCTGGATTAACGTAGAATTTAAAGAAATTAGAGAAGATGTACCAATTATTGAATTGCAAACGAGTTTAAGATTTCGAAATCCTAGCCTGTTACAAAACCAAGACACTGGTCATCCGCCTTTTAAGTCTATTACATAACTGTAAAATAATGACGCGAAATCCTGATTGCCTTCATGCTTTCAGTGTTTTATTTTTTGCGGGGGCTACCCAGTGCAGAATGAACCTTTTTTCATACAATATAAAATAGAGAAGTTGAAGGAAGCCTTAAGAAATAAAGAATCTAAGAAAATGTCACCTATAGAAACAGCTAAGCACAGGGCAGAATTTGATAAAGTAAAAAATAAAGTAATTAAAGAGTGGGAAGTAAATACTGGACAAAAGTGGCCAGTGTATAATGAAAATGTTATTTCCGTAAAAACAGGAAAAATAATTAGGAAAAAGAGAGATAAGTATGATGCTCATCATATAATTGATAATACTTTTGGAGGAGAACATGAATGGTGGAATATTCATCCTGCAAAATTCCCAAATGAGCATCAAGCTGGTATACATGGAACAGGTTCACCAGCTATTTCACTTTTTAAAGGAGGTAAAAAATAATGAGTTATGAATTTATTAAGGCAAACCAAGAAAATAGTTTTTATCTAGTGACTGATAATGAAATAAAAGAAGTTGAGAAGGAACTCGATATAAAATTTCCTAAGGAGTTAGTTACTTTTTATATAGAGGTCGGCTACGGATTTATTAAGGGTTCAGAGTTTAACATTAATCGTATTATGGACCCATATTCAGTAAGAGATTTCCGATTAAGAGTTAATGACTATGAGTTTTATCCCGACATAGAAATCTATGATGAATTTGAGAATAACAAACTATTATTTTTTGAAGGAAGCGAATCAGCTTTAATGTCAATAGAATTAAACGAAAATACGAATAGTGCAGTTTACTATTATGATATTCAAATTGCGAATTCTCTTGAAGAATTTTTAAGGAAGATACAAGAAAATGATAAATATTACTTGGAGCTATTAGCTGATTAAGAAAGATAATAAGACATACTTTGATTATTCAATTTTCATTTACATGAAATTAAAAATCGTGTTGAAGTCAAGGAGTCGATGTCGACTCTATACCCCAGTCAGTTGCCATGGATTTGACAAGTATATCAATTCAAATACCTCTTTTATGTGGATAAGAAGACACTAATATCTACCCTACCAAACCAAATAACACAAACCCAAACGCATGTAGTGAACCGTAAATAGGTATCATATCCATAATGGTTAAGGAGAAGTACTGCTTCAATATCGGATAAGAAATAGAAACGACAATGATACTGTAAAAAGCAAGCGAAGAGATGGTTATCATTATACATGCATTTTATTCCACCTTCACATAACAAACAATAACATTTTCAATCGTTTTTAAGTTCCAGTGGTAGTTTCAAACTCTGCAAGATACTAAGAATGAATTCGGGTGGCACCACCCGAATAAGACATAAGAATCATCACAAAATATGGAAATTATTACTATAGTCTCTCACTTTATGTACTCTTTTGTTTTATATTAGGAGTAACTATTTTCCAAAAAAGAGATTCCTTGAGAAAGGAATCTCTTTGGCATAAAGCGGGGTGGGAATTTGTCTCTAATTGATATACGAATAAAAGAAATACTTCAAGCCACCAGTTAGCTAGAGAAACAAAGGTCAATGATTTCTTCTGCAAGAGGAAATATAAAGGGAGTATCGAATAGTTTAGATAGGAAAATTGCAGCAAGGCGCAACATAGGTGGTCGTCTAGATGAGGTTCAACGTGCTCTTCATGACATCGAACAACAACTAAAGGCTCTTGAGAAGTTTACGAACCAATCAATGACCGCATACTCAAACAATGAAAGATAACTAGTGAGTTTAGCGAAAAAGTATACACTCTCAAGAAAGTCCGTCAAATCAAAGAATTGGAATGCGTTTAAAGGAATTAAAGTCAAGTTCTCGGCTAAGAAACAAAAGATACGGAAGAGTGTAGCTAAAACCACTAAAGATATTACAGCCATCTTCCGAGTACTTAGCACGATGTACATCAAAGCCAAAGTAAAAAGTGTCTATAATGCAACGATTAATGAACCCTACAATGGGAACACACAATCGACCATGCTGAATACACAAAATGTCAAAGACGACATGTCTGAGTATGTCTTTAGTAATGACTACTTAATGGATAAATCTCAAACCTCCTTTCCAATAGATGAGGAGGAAGCTCTTAAGCGATACCTAAGCGATCCAACCAACTTAGAACGGAAATCATTTATTGCCTCATCTGAAATCGAACGACCGGTACCTCATTTTGAGGACTATCGAAAAGTATTGGGCAATCCAAACTCAAAAGCAAATATGCATACAGCTGGTCACCTTTCGAATGCGGTTATTAATTTTTGGGCAGATGATGTCATCACTCTAGTCGACAAAGAAGCCAGCCTAGGAGATAAAGCCCTTGCGGCTGGATTTATTCTAGTTAGACCTGCAAAAGTGGTAGATAAAGCTTTAGATTTAAACAAGGCGAGGAGGCTTAATAACTCTAGTAGCCCAAGCAATACTCCATCTCCAGAACCTAAAACTCAATTGACAGATAAGCGTAGTACGGATGTAAATAGTGCACAGACTTCAAAGAATAAGGTTAAGGGTAAAAATGTAGATGATATATTAAAGGATGCTACTACAGGTAGAGCAACTAAAGGAAGAGCAACACAATATGATAAATCAGGTGGGTATAATCAAGCAATGGATGATTTTAATAATATGGGTGTTACTAATATTAGAGAAATACCTAATGGTAGGGTTGGTACATTACCAGATGGAAGAACAGTTAGTGTGAGAAATAAAAGTTCTGATGGTAGACCAACACTAGAGATTTTCGATGGTAAAAATTCAATTAAAATACGTTACGGAGAGTGAATAAATTGAATGAGAAATGGGAGAGGTATGAACCTACTAAGGGTTTATCTAGAAAATATTATATTGACTCTATCAAAGATAGTATTAATTGTTTTCAAATTATTCTTTCCGATGATTATGATGGGAATAATAAGGTCGAAGTGTTATTTAAAGACTCAGTACATGCATATAGAAGTACTGAGGAGAGCTTTAATCTAAAGATGATGAATAGTATAGACGAGAGCTATGGAACAGATTTTTATTCAAACTGGACATTTTTCAAAGTGGAAAATTCTGAATATATTCAATGGATTTCTGAACAGTCGTATGGTATTTCAGACTCGCAACAGTTATTGCATTTTTGCTTTATTGCAAGTGACTCAATATTAGATGTAATTGCTGCTTACGAACCAAGAGTACAAAAAATTAGAGAAAATAGATAACAAGAAAAATAAAGCTATTTTTGAAGGAAACCTGATACGTGCGCTCCAAGGAGGTTAGTATGAATACTGATATCAGAGAAATTATCGTTCAATTAGAGTCGCACCGTCTTTGGACTGAAACTATTGGGGAACAAGGAGAAAAACTAGGTTTAGATGAGATTGATTTGCGAAATGTGTATTTGTCTCCTTATCCACTAGACCAAGCGTATATAACAGATTGTATCTTTGATGGAATGGATTTAAATAACAAGGATATTTCGTCATCTTTACTATGTTCATCAACTTTTATATCTGCAAATTTAGAAGGAGCAAATTTTGGAAAATCTAATGTCTCGTATGTGGACTTCACAAATGCCAATATTAAATCTGCTAGACTTGCTGATAGTGAATGTATTGAAACCGTGTTTGCTAAAGCAGATTTATCAGAGGCTAATTTAGTAGCTGGTCTTTTCGATGAGGCTGATTTTCGTAATGCAATTTTATTAAATGCTGATATAAGATTAGCAACGTTTGAAAGTGTATTGCTAAACGGGGCTATATTAACTGGCATTCGTGGAATAGAAGAGGCTTTTATAAAAAGTATTAATATAGGAACTGCAGAAAAACCAATAATTTTAATGGGTGAAGAAGCTAGGAAATGGTTACAAAATAAAAGTTTGAACAATGAGTAGAATTTAAGGAATACACTAAGCGGTAAGCAAATTCTATTCACAACTACGCTCATAAACTTTCAAAAGGTTTATTCCAACTTTGCATGAGTTAGGAATAAACTTTTTTTCATATAAAGAAATCAAAGGAGAAAATAAAACAGAAAAAAATCACAATTGATAGGAATGGACTTAATGATGCTTTATATAGTCAAATATATTTAAGGTTTTATTTTTACTAGAGATGGTCGTATAATACTCCCGTCAAATCAAAGAATTGGAATGCGTTTAAAGGAATTAAAGTCAAGTTCTCGGCTAAGAAACAAAAGATACGGAAGAGTGTAGCTAAAACCACTAAAGATATTACAGCAATCTTCCGAGTACTTAGCACGATGTACATCAAAGCCAAAGTAAAAAGTGTCTATAATGCAACGATTAATGAACCCTACAATGGGAACACACAATTGACCTTGCTGAATACACAAAATGTCAAAGACGACATGTCTGAGTATGTCTTTAGTAATGACTACTTAATGGATAAATCTCCAACCTCCTTTACAATAGATGAGGAGGAAGCTCTTAAGCGATACCTAAGCGACCCAACCAACTTAGAAGGGAAATCATTTATTGCCTCATCTGACATCGAACGACCGGCACCTCATTTTGAGGACTATCGAAAAGTATTGGGCAATCCAAACTCAAAAGCAAATATGCATACAGCCGGTCACCTTTCGAATGCGGTTATTAATTTTTGGGCAGATGATGTAATCACTCTATTGGACAAAGAAGCCAGCATAGGAAATAAAGCCCTTGCGGCTGGATTTATTCTAGTTAGACCAGCAAAATTGGTAGATAAAGCTTTAGATTTAAACAAAGCAAGGAGGCTTAATAACTCTAGTAGCCCAAGCAATACTCCATCTCCAGAACCTAAAACTAAATTGACAGATAAGCGTAGTACGGATGTAAATAGTGCACAGAATCCGAGTAATAAGGGTAAAGATGGAGATGATTTTGTAGGTGTATTAAAAGGTGAAAGTGTTCACCTAAAAAAAGTGAAGATGGAGCAAATAATATATACAAAACGACCGCCCGAAGATACGCTAAAACTTCGTAAAGAATTCAATAATAGTGTTAGAAAAAATTATCTTAAAGATTTTGCAAATGACCCTATTAAAGTGAACCGACTTACTAATGCAGGTCTAACAGAAGTTGACATTGCAAGAATGAAAAAAGGTCTAACACCAGAAGGATGGCAGGTTCATCATAAGCTACCTCTGGATGATGGTGGAACAAATGCTCATGATAATTTGATTCTTATAAAAAATGACCCTTTTCATAAGGCAATAACTAATAAACAAAATGAATTAACAAGAGGATTAGAGCCGGGGCAAAGTAAAACAATTAGCTGGCCAATCCCTAATGGAAATATTTATCCGCCAGAAAAGAATTGGTAGGGAGGGAATAATTGTATGTGGGAGAAAATGGTTAGTGAGATACAAAAAATTGAAGAAAGTTTTGGGAGTAGTCTAAGAAGACCTGCTACTAGTAATGAAATAAATAAAATGAAGGAGAATATTAAAGTTCAATTCAACGGATTTTTATTACCTGATAGTTATGTGAATTTTCTAAAAAAGTTGAATGGTTTAGATTTTAATGGTTTGGTTATTTATGGTGTCGATAATGCTTTCTTAGATAATAAAATTGAAAATATTGATGGTTTTGTCGAGATAAATGAAATATGGCATGAGAATAATTGGCAAAAACAGTATCTTTTCTTCGGTGATTCTGATACTGCTTGGTATTGCTATGACTTGGAAAATAAAATATATTTAGAGCTCGATAAGCCATCAGGTACGGAAATGAATTCTTTTAATAACTTTCAAATTATGTTGGAAGAAGCACTGTCTTCAAGAGTTTGATTAATAGTTACCTTTAATAAATCCAAAATATGTAGTTTTACCTAAGAGTCAGTTATTAAATCATTTAATTATTGAATTAAAAATGCAGATGAAGATAGCCATGAACAAGTTCGAGTAACTTTTTCAAGGCTTTTTTATTTTAACAGGATATCCTGTTAAATAGAAAGAAGGGATAGTTAATGGATGAAACTTATGATTACTTAGAGGAATTGGAAGATTTTTTTGGAGGAACATTTCATCAAGACATCAATTCTCCAGAACAAGCATTAGAGGAGTTTATAAAAGAAGCTAGTATAGAATGCCTGCAGTATACAATAAAGGATTGTGAAAAGTTTTTGAATAGTAAATTAACAAAACAGGAGAAAGAAAGTATTATTCAAAATAATGCCGAAGTTTATTTTTCAGCTCTTAAATTAAACCCATTACAGTGGCTAAATAATATAGTAGAGAAATTGAAAGAAGGAGTTAAAACAAAATTAAATAAAAAATTTTAATTATAACCTTGAATGGTTATATGCCTTTCAGGGCTTTTATAATATAAGTATAATTCATTTGTGGGCAGAAAAGACAAATATTACTGTTTGAGTATTTTTATGAAACCTTGTTTGGCGCTATGCTATAAAAGGTTTCTTTTTTTACAGCTAAGCCTAGTTCTGAATAAAACGTCACTCCTACTTCCATATTCGGGTGGCACCACCCGAATAAGACATAAGAATCATCACAAAATATGGAGATTATTACTATATTCTCTCACTTTATGTACGCTTTTGTTTTATGCTAGGAGTAACTATTTTCCAAAAAAGAGATTCCTTGAGAAAGGAATCTCTTTGGCATAAAGCGGGGTGGGGATTTGTCTCTAATTGATATACGAATAAAAGAAATACTTCAAGCCAACAGTCAGCTAGAGAAACAAAGGTCAATGATTTCTTCAGCAAAAGGAAATATAAAGGGAGTATCGAATAGTTTAGATAGAAAATTGCAGCAAGGCGTAACATTGGTGGTCGTCTAGATGAGGTTCAACGTGTACTCCATGACATTGAACACCAACTAAAGGCTCTTGAGAAGTTTACGAACCAATCAATAACCGCATACTCAAACAACGAAAGAAAACTAGTGAGTTTAGCGAAAAAGTATACACTCTCAAGAAAATCCGTCAAATCAAAGAATTGGAATGCGTTTAAAGGAATTAAAGTCAAGTTCTCGGCTAAGAAACAAAAGATACGGAAGAGTGTAGCTAAAACCACTAAAGATATTACAGCCATCTTCCGAGTACTTAGCACGATGTACATCAAAGCCAAAGTAAAAAGTGTCTATAATGCAACGATTAATGAACCCTACAATTGGAACACACAATCGACCATGCTGAATACACAAAATGTCAAAGACGACATGTCTGATTATGTCTTTAGTAATGACTACTTAATGGATAAATCTCAAACCTCCTTTCCAACAGATGAGGAGGAAGCTCTTAAGCGATACCTAAGCGATCCAACCAACTTAGAACGGAAATCATTTATTGCCTCATCTGACATCGAACGACCGGCACCTCATTTTGATGACTATCGAAAAGTATTGGGCAATCCAAACTCAAAAGCAAATATGCATACAGCCGGTCACCTTTCGAATGCGGTTATTAATTTTTGGGCAGATGATGTCATCACTCTAGTGGACAAAGAAGCCAGTATAGGAGATAAAGCCCTTGCGGCTGGATTTATTCTAGCTAGACCTGCAAAAGTGGTAGATAAAGCTTTAGATTTAAACAAAGCAAGGAGGCTTAATAACTCTAGTAGCCCAAGCAATACTCCATCTCCAGAACCTAAAACTCAATTGACTGATAAGCGTAGTACGGATGTAAATAGTGCACAGATTTCAAGGGATAAGGGTAATGGTAATGGTAATATTACTAGAGCACAACAAAGAAACCTTGAAACTTTAGACAATATAGAAAAAAAACATTTAACAGACAAAGATTTTTCAGGAACTTTAAGAGACCTACAAGGTAATCCTGTTCCTAAACCTGGTGGGGGATATTGGAACCATCTTCAAGAAATGCAGGATTCATATAAAGGACTGGTTAAGATAAAAAAAGGGTTAGAAGGTTCGTTAAATAACCCGAACTTAGATGCTGCAACAAGAAAAGTATTACAAGATGGTTTGGATAAGGCTAATAAAAACATAAAAAAAATAGAAGACTTATTTGAACCTTTTGGAGGGATATAAAGATGAAGATAAGGGATATTTATCAATTGCCACAGGAAGAAGTCCAAGAAGACTATGCATTGGATGAATGGTATAATACATTAATAAATAAAGATATTACAGAATTAGATATTATTGATTTATGTAGAATGATTAAACAGAATATTTTTATTCAATTAGCAATAGATAAAGCAATAGGGTTTCTTAAGCTTAATCCTCTAGAAGGTGATGTTTATGATGGTCAGTTATTAGAGGTACTATTTTCTGTTGATATGGAAAAAATTACTGAACAAAAGGAACCACTAAAAGAAGTACTTATGGACGTAAAAGAAAATGTAGAAATGGATAATTTTATGAGTGATGAGGACTTTAATGAATATAAAGACTTAGTAGAGAAATTTTTAGCTAAAATAAACTCACACTAAACTTATACTATTACCTTGATTGGCTACATGCCTTTCAAGGTTTTTTATTTAAATCAACACCATTGGGAAAGCTGACGTATAAGAAAGGTTGCGGTTGCATTGACATTTTAATAAAACGACCATATTTTCTTACTCGATTTACATTTATATGAAATTAAAAATCGTGGGGAAAAGGAGTCCATGGCGACCCGGTGTTTCTAACAACTATTCAACCTACCCTTCTTTAACATGCATATCTTAAGGACTTGGTAAAAATATTCGTTTTATTACACATCAGTCAGTCGCCATAGATTTGACAAGTATATCAATTCAATTGGTCCGGTTATATTTATAATTAAACACTAAGTTCCATCCTACCAACCCAAATAGAACAAATCCAAACGCATGTAGTGATCCGTAATATAGGTATCATATCCATAATGGTTACAGAGAAATATCGCTTCAATATCCGATAACTCATAGAAACGCCACTGATACTGTAAAAAGCAAGTGAAGAGATGGTTAGCATTAAGTTGCCATAACTCTTTCTCTTGCTTTTTCTTATTTTCATAAGGAGATAGGCGCTATAGATGACAATATTACAAGCAAAGATGCTTACACCTATAATCTCCAGTGGTTTAGAGACAACAATCCCAATGGCAATCAAAATCGGTCCGATGATATCAATGATAACTAACAAGCTATACCAACTTTTCTTCACCATGATACGTCCAAGCATTCCTATAAAGATAGGAACAATAGCAGAGGAAAAAAGAAAATGAACGGTGTTTAAAGAACTAACAGTGGGATCAACTAGAAAGGTTAGCTCATATTGATAAAGGGTAAACCAAATCCCTCCTATGAAAAGGTAAATTAACCCCGCCCCAATTGCGATTTCTTCTATCTTTTCTTTTTTCTCTAAAATGAGAAGCACCCCATATAAAGCGAGTAAGAAAGTAAATAAAAACCACGCAAGAGACAAAGAACCTGAAATCGCACTAGTTCCCGTTTCCCAGGTTTCTCTTCTTATCCAGTTAGAGCTGGAACTTCATTCTATTACATTCAGAAAGTTTTTCCAAAATAAATTCCCCACCCAAATAGGTAATACTTTAAAAAGGTCAGGACAGGCACTAACTTTCTATTTAATAGGGCTACACTTTTATACATACATGACAATTCCCTGCACCCTAACACTTAAAGCAAAATTCTTTAGCTTTGAAAAAATCGATTCAAAGGTAAGCCAAGAATCAGATATCTTTTTTGGGGGTCTGTATCCTGGTATTCATTAATAGTTTCATAAATTATACATATTCATAAAAATTTATTCAATAATTACAAAAAAACTATTCACTTCAATAATTTTACATGAAATAATGACACATATATCCAAAAGGCTAAGTTATATCATAATTGATATTAGCCAGTGTGATCTCATTAACTTATGGGATATGAAGTTAAAGTACAATATTTAATAAATTGATTTTTATTAAACAGCAAGGGGGAAAAAGGTTATGTTATTAATACAATTAGTTACACTAATTTTTTTAACCACTATTGTAGAACCGCCAGATTGGGTTGAAACAGAATATAGAGTATTTGTTTATGATAGTTCCATAGAAGTTAATGGTTATATCGAAGCAACTGACGAACCATTTACCTATGTTCATTATGTTAATTATGGCACGCCGTGGTCACCGGATTATAAAGAAGAAGCAATATATTTTCCTTGGAAAGAGTATGAAGACGAATTACAGGATCTACTAAACTCGGGAGAAATTGTTTCTATTAGTTACAGTAATAGGCCTAACCAAGAAGAAGATTTTGTGATTTCCATAACAGATAACAAAGAAACTAATCTTCAGGTATATAATTTCGAGGATTTACTAGACTTTGTGAATGATGAGGAGCAAACGAAAAACTATGTATATATATTGGGATTCATTATATTGTTTATTCTAGTACTGTTAGTAGTTAAACTATTTAAAAAATGACATTGATTAGAATATTTCTAGTAATAGGGAAGTAACGAAGCATGTTTCGGGTGGTGCCTGGCACGCCCTGAATAAGACATAAGGACTACCATATAAAATGGAAATTATTACTATAGTCTCTCACTTTCTGTACGCTTTTGTTTTATGCTAGGAGTAACTATTTTCCAAAAAAGAGATTCCTTGAGAAAGGGATCTCTTTGGCATAAAGCGGGGTGGGAATTTGTCTCTAATTGATATACGAATAAAAGAAATACTTCAAGCCAACAGTCAGCTAGAAAAACAAAGGTCAATGATTACTTCTGCAAGAGGAAATATAAAGGGAGTATCGAATAGTTTAGATAGGAAAATTGTAGCAAGGCGCAACATAGGTGGTCGTCTAGATGAGGTTCAACGTGCTCTTCATGACATCGAACAACAACTAAAGGCTCTTGAGAAGTTTATGAACCAATCGATGACCGCATACTCAAACAACGAAAGAAAACTAGTGAGTCTAGCGAAAAAGTATACACTCTCAAGAAAGTCCGTCAAATCAAAGAATTGGAATGCGTTTAAAGGAATTAAAGTCAAGTTCTCGGCTAAGAAACAAAAGATACGGAAGAGTGTAGCTAAAACCACTAAAGATATTACAGCTATCTTCCGAGTACTTAGCACGATGTACATCAAAGCCAAAGTAAAAAGTGTCTATAATGCAACGATTAATGAACCCTACAATTGGAACACACAATCGACCATGCTGAATACACAAAATGTCAAAGACGACATGTCTGAGTATGTCTTTAGTAATGACTACTTAATGGATAAATCTCAAACCTCCTTTCCAATAGATGAGGAGGAAGCTCTTAAGCGATACCTAAGCGATCCAACCAACTTAGAACGGAAATCATTTAATGCCTCATCTGACATCGAACGACCGGCACCTCATTTTGAGGACTATCGAAAAGTATTGGGCAATCCAAACTCAAAAGCTAATATGCATACAGCCGGTCACCTTTCGAATGCGGTTATTAATTTTTGGGCAGATGATGTCATCACTCTAGTGGACAAAGAAGCCAGCATAGGAGATAAAGCCCTTGCGGCTGGATTTATTTTAGTTAAACCTGCAAAAGTGGTAGATAAAGCTTTAGATTTAAACAAAGCAAGGAGGCTTAATAACTCTAGTAGCCCAAGCAATACTCCATCTACAGAACCTAAAACTCAATTGACTGATAAGCGTAGTACGGATGTAAATAGTGCACAGACTTCAAAAACTAATGGTAATAATAATGGTGCAAAGCCTTATGTTAATAACCCATATAATAATAAAGGAGAGTTGAAACCGAATATAAAATATAAGTCGGGTGAGTACAATTATTCTTATGAGACTGATAATTTGGGAAGGATTAGTAAGTTTGAGACAGATAATTTGCAATTAACAAAAAGAGAAAATAGATTAAATCACAACCCTAATACACCAGGAAAACAACCAGGAGATCACGCAGGGCACTTAGCTGGTGATAGATTTGGTGGTTCACCCGAATTAGATAATTTAGTATCACAAGCTAGCAACATTAATCTAAGTCAGTATAAAAAACTAGAAAACCAATGGGCTGCAGCTTTAAAAGAAACACCACCTAAACAAGTAACAGTAAATTTAGAAATCAAATATCATGGAAATAGTACAAGACCATCATCGTTTAATGTACATTATGAAATAGATGGAGAGCGGTTTATTAAGGATTTATTTAATTAAGGAGTGTGATATATATGAGCAAGAACTTTGAGGATAAATTTAGTGAATTACAAGCAGACATGGTTGCCATCTGTTTGGAATATGTTGAAAATAGAGCAGAAAAAATATTTATATACTGCTCTTTTGAAGCGAGAGTTATTTCTAGTGACTTTTTTTATTGTATAAACGGAAAAGTTGTTAGAAAACATAAATTAAATGATGCTATTAGTAATCCAAATGATTTTCATTATGATACTTCTGGTGAACGTCAAAGTGGAGTTCTAACTATCTTAATTAACAACATTAAGGAAATGATTAACCTCTGTGATGAATATAATAGAGAAATGCCATCAGAGATTAAGTTAATTTATAGTGTTGTTAATAATAGTCTGAGTGCAGATTATAAGTATGATATGGTGTATTCTAACCACCCTGAAAAAACAGCAGATGATATTTCCAGGGAATGGTTTGAAGAAATACAATCTACTTTGTAAAAAGAAACCTTGATTGGCTCATGCCTCTCAAGGTTTACTTATTTCAATGGCTACCTAGTGCCGAATAAACCGCATTTACCTACCGAAAGAGATAACCCATATAAGCCCTTTATGATGTATCCAGAAATCCTTTAGTACGACAATCGCCATCAAACGTTTGATTTATATAAAGTATTCTACTGTTTATAGCATTATAAATACACAGGGTATGGCATACCTTTTGTGTAGGTGTCCTTAGAGGGAGTCCAATTGGCAATAATAAACGAGGTAAACCACTGTATAATCTTAAAGTAGTAGTAGATGAAAACGGAAATGTAACAACAGCATTTCCATCAAACTATACTCCATAATAGGGGGTGGGAAAATGGGATTAAGATTTTGTTTAGCTAATAACATGGATGAGGCAGCAACAACCAGAGAGGTTGCTGATATTGAAGATACATTGCTAGAATTAATACGAAAAAAAATACAAGAATATCTTTTCACCTTATGTTGAACAGCTTTTAGCATTTGACCCATACGGAAATAAAGTTTTAAATAAACAAGAAATTGTTCAAATATACGAGATGAGTAATCGCTTAATTGAAATACTTAGTGAAAAAGAAACTAGCGAGTATTTAAAAAAAGAGTTTAATAATATTACCTATTTGGAATTTGCTGATTTAAAAGATTTTGTCAATGAACTTTATATAATTTCTAAAAAGGCAATAAATGAAGAAAAAAATATTGTTGTTGTAGGAGATTGATACTAACCCTTAAGAGAAATTACTTTCACTCTTAAGGGTTAGTAAACTTTATTTTTGGAATTTAGGGCCTAGTAAAATGCTGTTCTTCTGTGAATAGATATAACGCTCGTCCATAGTTAACCCTCTTGTTTTTATTTCCTATATCGTGTTTATAAGAATTGCTTGATAAGTTTGCAGGTTAAGGTCAACCGCTACCAAACGGTAAAAAAGAAAGAATAGACTTTGGTAAACCAATAGGTAAATACTATGACACTAAGACTGGACAATTATATAGACTAGTAGAAGAATTACACATAGCACCATGTGGAAGATGGAAGAACATTAATGCTAGTACGAAAAGATTTACATCAGGAGGTAAAAAATAATGAGCTATGAATTTATTAAGGCAAACCAAGAAAATAATTTTTATCTAGTGACTGAAAATGAAATAAAAGAAGTTGAGAAGGAACTCGAGATAAAATTTCCTAAGGAGTTAGTTACTTTTTATATAGAGGTCGGCTACGGATTTATTAAGGGTTCAGAGTTTAACATTAATCGTATTATGGACCCATATTCAGTAAGAGATTTCCGATTAAGAGTTAATGACTATGAGTTTTATCCCGACATAGAAATCTATGATGAATTTGAGAATAACAAACTTATATTTTTTGAAGGAAGCGAATCAGCTTTAATGTCAATAGAATTAAACGAAAATACTAATAGTGCAGTTTACTATTATGATATTCAAATTGCGACTTCTCTTGAAGAATTTTTAAGAAAGATACAAGAAAATGATAAATATTACTTGGAGTTACTAGTTGATTAAAAAACATAATAAAATTTATACCTTGATTGGTTAAATACCTTTCAAGGTTTTTTCGGGTCGTGGCACCACCCGAATGTTAAAATGATAGGTATATAGCTGGATGAGTAGGAGTGATGAAAATGGATATCAAACAATTCTTGCAGGAAAATAACTTAGCTAAATATATCGACCGTTTTGAATGCTGCGCCACCAAAACTTGTATTTCTTGAAATGATAACTCATGCCCATCATCCGTCTCCATCTCAAGAATATTCGTTAACAACTAAAGCCGCTTCCTATTCGACAAATGACTCATATAAGAACCCCTAAAAATGATCTATTTAATAGGGCTACACTTTTATACATACATGACTATTCCCTGCACCCTAACACTTAAAGCAAAATTCTTTAGCTTTGAAAAATGCGATTTAATGGAACCCAAGAAACAGATATCCTTTTTTTGGGGGCTGTATCCTGGTATTTATTAATAGTTTCATAAATTATACATATTCATAAAAATTTATTCAATAATTACAAAAAAACTATACACTTCAATAATTTTACATGAAATAATGACTCATATATCCCAAAGGCTAAGTTATAATCAGAATTGATATCAGCCAGTGTGATCTCATTAACTTATGGGTATGAAGTTAAAGTGCAATATTTAATAAATTGATTTTTATTAAACAGCAAGGGGGAAAAAGGTTATGTTATTAATACAATTACTTACACTAATTTTTTTAACCACTATTGTAGAACCGCCAGATTGGGTAGAAACAGAATATAGAGTATTTGTTTATGATAGTTCCATAGAAGTTAATGGTTATATCGAAGCAACTGACGAACCATTTACCTATGTTCAATATGTTAATTATGGCACGCCATGGTCACCGGATTATAAAGAAGAAGCAATATATTTTCCTTGGAAAGAGTATGAAGACGAATTACAGGAGTTACTAAACTCGGGGGAAATTGTTTCTATAAGTTACAGTAATAGGCCTAACCAAGAAGAAGATTTTGTGATTACTATAACAGATAACAAAGAAACTAATCTTCAGGTATATAATTTTGAGGATTTACTAGACTTTGTAAATGATGAGGAGCAAACGAAAAACTATGTATATATATTGGGATTCATTATATTGTTTATTCTAGTACTGTTAGTAGTTAAATTATATAAAAAATGACATTGATTAGTGTATTTCTAGTAATAGGGAAAGTAACGAAGCATGTTTCGGGTCGTACCAGTGGTCGACCCGAACCCGGAAATTCATGATAAGATTTATTGAATTACTTGTAGTTCCGTTACCTCTAGTAGAAATTGTTCCATAATTCGAACGGTGACTTGGACTTTACTCCCAACTCTAATATCAGATATCGTTCCCTCTCTATCACCTACAAGTATCTTCGTATTTTTTGTTAGTTCGACGTGACGTTCCCTGGTTTCAACTCGATACCGTTTATGATATTCTTCTAATCCAGGTTGTGTTATGGAGGAAGAAAGATTCAACAATGCAAGGGTGTATAGTATTTCCTCACCATCATGATAAAAGTCGAGATGTTCACCTAAGTCGAATACCTCACCTGAAAATGAGAAATACTCTTCGTCAACAGGTTCTTTTTCGTATAAATCACCTGCGCAACCCGAAAGGCTAAGCAGAAAAGTCAATGCTAATAATGCTCTGAACATATACCCTTCCTCCCCTATGGCATGTCCCTCTTAAATTTTGTAACTACTCCCATTGTAATCTTTTGAATATGTCTTACCCAGGTAATAAATATTACTTATTCTTCTTCAATCAACACGTTTGTATTGATAGTGAAATACCAAAATCCATCCCACCAACCCAAATAACACAAACCCAAACGCATGTAGCGAACCATAGATAGGTATCATATCCATAATGGTTATCGAGAAATACCGCTTCAATATCGGATAAGAAATAGAAACAACAATAATACTGTAAAAAGCAAGCGAAGAGATAGTTAGCATTAAGTTACCGTAACTCTTTTTCTTGCTTTTTCTTATTTTCATAAGGAGATAGGCGCTATAAATGACAATATTACCGGCAAAGATGCTTACACCTATAATCTCCAGTGGTTTAGAAACAACAATCCCAATCGCGATCAAAATTGGTCCGAGGATATCAATGATAACTAACCAGCTATACCAGCTTTTCTTGACCATTATACGTCCAAGCATTCCGATAAAGATAGGAACAATAGCAGAGGAAAAATGAAAATGAACGGCGCTTAAAGAACTGACCGTAGGCTCAACTAATAGAAAGGTTAGTTCATATTGATAAAGGGTAAACCAAATCCCTCCAATGAAAAAATAAATTAACCCTGCCCCGATTGCGATTTCTTCTATCTTTTCTTTTTTCTTTAAAATGAGAAGCACTCCATATAAAGCGAGTAAGAAAGTAAATAAAAGCCACGCAAGAGACAATGACCCTGAAATCGTACTATTTCCTGTTTCCCACGTTTTATTGCTCATCAGAGAAACTAAAGAAAGTATGGCTGTAGGGAAATGCAGAACCTTAATGAAGAAATAAATCTTTCTTTGTAGCTTTGTTTGTTCATTGGAATCTATTAAAATGATGATGAGTGGTAGTATCACAAAAAACGCAAACACTAAAAATTTCTCTATCAAACTGAATTGGAAATAATCGAATGTAAAGATAACAAAACAAATGATGCCTCCAATGATAGTTGGGAAAAGTTGATTGTTCATTTCAGTAGTCCTTTCAATATAACCGTGTAGAATAAGTATACTCTTAATAGTTAGCGAAAGTCTAAAAAATTTCGTCCTTAAATATGAGATACTAGTCGGTGTATGAAGGAAGATTATAAACAAGAAGGGGTAAGTCAATGGGTCATAAACTGAGGGTAGGGGAATTACAAGAAACCTATTTAACTGATGAAGAAATATGGAGGATATTTACGATTGTTTTATCAAGTAAATCTGTTAAATCATCTACATATAAGTACGCTCTAGTTAAAGCACTAATCGAAAACTTATATCAGGTCAACGAGCAATATGAATTATCTTATGACCAGTTGGCTTATTCATTTACTAAAATTTATTGGAATTTAATTGTTAACCATGAGTTAATTCACCAAAATGCAGGGAAAAGTGCAAGAGTTGTTACCATTATCAAAGAAGAGCAAACAAAACATGGTATCCCTTCTGATTTCAGCTTTGATAAGATTGATGAAGCCGTTCAATTAATATTAGTTAAAAAAGTAAAAAGTATAATGAAGATAAATGTCTATGGTGCGCTATATGGAGATACGCGAGGGAGTTTTTATGCGTTCGATCACCAACGAGAGTATTTTAAACTAAATCCTGTTGTATATCATTTTATGCTTAACTATCAAAGGTTAATTGTTAATTTAACAAATTATCATATGGCTGTCATGATAGAGGCTTTAAATGAAGTACCTAGCATTAATTATTTGCTGGGTAAAGTAGAGAGATTAGCTGAGCGCTCGTCATTACGCCCTTTTGAAAAGTTACTACTTCAATATTTTGAAAAAACTTGTTTTTACTGTGGGAAAACATTATCTAATGCCAAAAGGGAGACACATGTTGATCATTTCATCCCATGGTCCTTTGTTCAATCTGATCATATATGGAACCTCGTTTTGTCTTGTAGCCATTGTAATAGTTCAAAGAGTGATAAGTTACCGGAAAGGGGTTATCTTGAGTTTATTATTAACCGGAATAATAAATTAGTCGAAAAAAAAGAAGACCCAAAAGTCGTCAATATGATGACCAACTATAAGGATAAAAAAATTATTCTGCTTTATGATTACTCTATAAAGAACGGTTATGATACTATTTGGACTCCGTCCTAAGGATTTCCGTCATTTTTTGTAAAAACAAGTAATATTTCCTGTTATAATGGTAATATATACTTATAATTAGTTCGGGACGATTGTGGAGGTAGACTATGAAACTTAACATGGAACAGAGAAGGATTGTAGAGCTTGAACCTAATGGTCATATGATGATAAAGGGTGTTGCGGGATCTGGAAAAACAACGGTTTCAGTTCGCCGAATTTCGTTTTTGCACGAACGTTATTGCCATGAGGAATCTGATAATATATTACTAGTTACCTATAATAAAACGTTATTGAATTATATCAAGTACCAATATGACAAAATGAAAGAAGATGAGCAACAGCTTGAACTCTTCTTCAAGCCAAATGGTGAGATTGCGATTGTTACGATCGATAGTCTCATGTTTAAATATTTCAGCCGCTATTTAACTAGAGTGAAGAAAAAATATGAAATCGCAACCATTCAAATGGAGAATCAAGTGATGATTAAGGCGATTCATCAGTTGAAAGATAAATACCCTACCATTAAAGTGCTATCGCCAAAATATAGTTATTTTTTACTAGATGAAGTCACGTGGATTAATGCTTGCAACATATTTGATGTAGAAACGTACCAGAATATTGACCGGGTTGGACGTACAACTGGTGGAAGTGGGACACCGCAAAAACTAACGAAAAACTCAGAATTAAGAGCGGCTATATTTGAGTTAATGGAGACCTTTAATCATTTACTTGAACAACATGGCTATATCACGTTTAAAAAGATGAATTTACTAGCTTTAGAAGAGGCGCAGCAAATGAATCATGGGCGCTATACTCATATTATTATTGATGAAAGTCAAGATTTGACGAAGGTTCAGCTTGAGTTTTTAAAGTGTATCTACAATGATAAAGGTCATTCCTCCATTATGTTTGTGGCTGATAATACACAGAGCATTTACTCCCATTCCTGGCTAGGGAAAGGGCGACCTTATACAACGATTGGCTATGACATGAGCGGGAAGTCAAGAATGCTGACGAAAAATTATCGAACAACAACTGAGATTTCCACTGCAGCATATGGATTAATTGAGCACGACACCAATATTAATAGTAATGTTGATTTTGTTAAACCATCGCTAATTGACCGACATGGGCATGCTCCTATCTATCAATTCTTTCAGACGAGTGCTAAACAACTGGAGTTTTTAGTTGATGAAATTACGGTACTACTGAATGATTATAAGCCTCGTGAAATTTGTATTGTCGCCAAAGAAAAACGTCTCATTGAGAGTGCTAGTGAGGGATTAGAGAGTGCTTCAATTCCATGTGAGATTTTAAACAACTCGAGTTCAAACTTTGAATCTGAAAAAGTAAAACTAGTGACGATGCATTCAATTAAGGGATTAGAGTTTAAAGTTATTTTTCTCATTGATATAAATGAAGGGGTTATGCCTAATGACCGCCTTTATGATTTCGATGATGATGACATGCTAGACTCGGAAGAACGGAAATTACTGTATGTAGGGATGACAAGAGCAAATGACCTTCTTTACATATCATCTGTAAGAAAGCCATCGAAGTTTATTAAGGAAATTAGTAATGAGCATCTTAGAATGAAGCGAAATTGTTCGTTAAGACCTTTTCAGTCGATTGGTATTCAGGATTATCAACTAACGAATCAAATTATTGATATTAATGCAAAAGAAGAAGTTATCCGGCAGTGGTTGGTAAAAGAATTGACGAGTACGTATGGCTATCCTTTGGAGTTGATTCAACTGGAGTTTGCTGTGCAGCAATTTTCCAAAAGAGGTTATGTAGATATTGCTGTTAGTATTTTTATCAAGGGCGAACCAATCCCTTATATTTTTGCTGAGATAAAACGGTTTGGGACAGGCATTGATGGGGCAACCGAACAATTACTCTCTTATATGGAAGCTAACTCTTCGGTACGTTATGGGATTGTCACGGATGGAATGGAAGTAAAATGTATCGATCGCCAAGGGGAAATTCTTACTGACCTTCCGAAATGCCAGCCTCATTTTTTACCAGAAACAAAGGATAAACGGATATACATGAATTTAAAAAACGGTAAAAAATACACGTATGCCACAGAGCTAGATGATGCAGAGAACGTTGAAATTAGTGATGCAGACAGTGATTTGTTTATTGAGTATGAAATGAAAACCAATGTACCTCTCATTGGAAATGTGGCTGCAGGTATACCCATTACGGCAAACGAACAATTCGAAAGTACGATAGCCCTACCAAATGATTGGATTATCTCCCCTAACGGAACCTTTGCTTTAACAGTTACAGGAGATAGCATGGTAGGAGCAGGAATTGACAAAGGAGACAAAGTTATCGTCAACAGACAAAACACCTCATCCAATGGAGACATCGTCATTGCCATCATTGACCAAGAAGCAACGATGAAAAAATTCATGCTCATGGGAGACTCCGTCCTACTCATCTCAGAAAATAGTAAATACGAACCGATTCAAATGAAGAGGGAAGATGTCATTATTAATGGTAAGGTAATTGGGGTTTTGAAGTGAAGGGTTATTCATATTAGAATGCAGATTTATAATATGAAAAAATTTATTTAATTGGAGGGTACGATGCCACTTAATACAGCGTCTGAATCACTAGAAAAAGCAGGTAGATTTATTGAAGAAAATAAAAAGCGAGTAAGAATTAGAAGTAAAGCAGATATGAACAAAATCCCTTTAGGACCAGGGGTTTACTGGATTGAAACGACGATGCCTGAAAGTGATATATTCAGTGATGACGTTTATAAAAGAAAAAAATAGAGTGAATGTACCAAAAGGAACGAAAACTAGTATTATTGCTCAGGATTTACAAAAACCATATATTATATATAATGGGACTCAAGCGAACTTAAACGTTAGGCTGAGACAGCATTTATTTAATGAAAGTAACGAGAAAACTGGGAAACTTGGAATTAAGATTGATACTGGCAAGTTGAAAAAGTTTAAATGGTATGTTTTTTATTGGGAAATTGATGATATTGTAATGAGGAACGCCATCGAAACCTGGTGGAGGATTAACATTGGATGGCCACCTTTCTGCAAAAGATGACTATTAGTCTTTTGTGTATACTAACACCTATTTGCTGACATAATTTTGTCAGCTTCTTTTTTTATAAAGAAAATCATTTGAAGTAGGTCTTATTGATGAATGAGAACTCTACACTTGAGTTTATAAGAGCTGACGCCGTTATCCTGCAAAAGCGTGCACCAATAGTCGGGTCCCGCTAATCCAAAATTGGTATTCTAGTGTTGAAAGGGAGGTCATAACGATGGATTCGCTAACAAATATGAATAGAGCCATAAGTTATATTGAAGAGCATTTAGTACATGATATCGACTTTCAAGAGGTGTCGAGAATCGCGCAATGCTCTGAGTATCATTTTAAACGGATGTTTTCCTTTCTAGCTGGCGTGTCACTTTCAGAATATATTAGACGGCGTCGCTTGACACTTGCGGCTTTTGATTTAAAGGATAGGAATGAAAAGGTGATTGATGTGGCCATGAAATACGGCTATCATTCACCAGATGCCTTTACAAGAGCGTTTCAAAGTCTACATGGAGTGACACCGACAGAGGCACGCCAACATGGCCATTCACTTAAAGCATTTCCTAAGATGACCTTCCAATTGACTATAAAAGGAGGCACGGAAATGAATTACAGAATTGAACATAAGGAAGCATTTAAAGTAGTAGGTTGGAAAAAGAGAGTGGCTTTGGTGCCTACAGGGACGAATCCGGACATATCGGAAATGTGGGAGACCATTAGTGATGAGACCTATGCACAAATTGAAGAACTATCGGATGTGAAACCTAGAGGGATTATTAATGTATGTACCAATTTTTCTGACGAGAGAAGTCAAGATGGAGAGTTGGATTACTTTATTGCAGCGGCCACAACAAAACCATGCCCAGACAATCTTGAGGAACTTGAGATACAGCAACATACATGGGCTGTGTTTGAGGTCGAAGGAGATTGGGATAATGTACAAGAGACTTGGAGTAGAATTTATTCGGAATGGTTCCCTTCCTCTACCTATGAGCATGTAGAGGGGCCTGAGATTCTTGCGAGTAAAGCCAATCAAAGTGAAATCTGGATGACTGTAAGGAAGAAATAGAGATGACCATAAGTGAAGAAGACCCGAAATCCAACATCGCTTTGTTGGGAGCATCGGGTTTTCTTTTAGTTCCTGTTAACTACAGTAAATGTAGTCAAAAACCCTACCTTATTTCTTGTTATAATCAACAAAAGAACAAACATCCAGGTAAGATTACCTCATCATTCAATGTGTAGTAGTGCCATTTAAAGACCTTACTTAAGGGGGAATCAAAATGATGACGATAACTGAAAATGTGAAGGGCAAACGCTATAAGCAATTAATAGACATATTATCAAAGCGTTGTAATTAATTTGCATTTGTTGAGAATAGACAGATGATGGAGATTGAAGAAGAACGTCTTGCCTATGTTGAGCATCTGATAGTTGATATAAAAGGTCACTTAATTGAAAGGAATAAACAACGAGAATGGGAGACCACAAAACTTTCGGGGGATACAGCATACGTTTATTATTTTCAGATGAATAACGCTACAAGGCTATTTTTAAAGGAATATAGTCATTCTCTTTTTGATTGGATTAAACCAGAACTACCAGAAGACTTAATGTTTTATCATCATGATAGATGTATATTGGCTGTATGTTCACACGAAAAGTTCTTTATGGTTGATGAAACTTTGTGGAACAGTTTCTTATCAAGCTAATCAGCAATATTTGAACAAAAACTGAGGATAAGCAATAATTCACAAGACCAAACACCTATTCGCTGACATACTTCTGTCAGCGTCTTTTTTTATAATAAAGGTAATCATATGAAGGAGGTCATGTCGATGAGTGAGCACTATTTGTTTATTGATTTTGAATTTTCAATGCCTGAGGAAAAGAAGTCTAGAACTTTTGTCCAAGAGATTATTGAAGTGGGTTTAGTGTCTGTTGTGAATGGTGAAGTGTATGATACGTTTGCTGCATATGTAAAGCCAATGGTGAACCATGTGCTAACCGAGCGTTGCAAAAGCTTTTTACATATGTCGCAAGAACAAGTCGACAGCGGGATTTCCTTTGAAGAGTTGGTGATGTGGCTTGATGAGTATCAATCCCTTGGACCCACTACGGTTGTGACGTGGGGGAATCAAGACATGAGAGTGCTGTTCAATAATTGCAAACGCCATAATATCAGATTCCCATTCCGTAAGAGAGAACGTGATTTATCAATAGAATATAAGAAGTTTTTTGGAGACAGAAACCAAACGGGTCTTTGGAAAGCGATTCAAGAATACGGCGAAGAAGGAGTAGGCAATCATCACCGTGCATTAGATGATGCTTTGACAACCTATGAAATTTTTAAGCGAGTGGAAAAGGATAAATCATACATGAAGCCGTCATTTGTCTCGACAATAGGAGAGCGAATTGACTTTTCTAGTGTATTACAAAAGCTGGCCTGAAAAGGAGGATTGTGATGGGAACTGGAATTCGTGCTAGATGTAATGATTGCTGGTACTCCAGGTCGTTTATGCTTGGAGTTGGCATGCATCATTCAACACTTGAAAACTGTATTGGGTGTGTTAACAAAAATTCGCAACGCAAGATAAATGACTTACTTACATCAAACGAATTAGTAGAGTATAAGTTTGAGTATGTATTGGCTCACTGTCAATCTTGCTTTACTCTAATGGATAGGCCATTGTTGAAGCTTACGTTAGCGAATAATCAAACTTACCAAAGCGACCTCGTTTGTAAGTCTTGTAGAAGGAAACAACTTAAGGTGATAGAACCTTCCGAGTTAGAAAACATCCCCTGTCCTTCTTGTCGAAAAACAGGTGCAATGAAGGGTGAGAATGACTTATTATGGGATTAGGGGAAGAAAGAAAGTTGACTGCAAGTGAGAGAGTCACTTTTCTTTTTTTTTGGAGAATTATCCTCATAGCCTATAGAACAACTACGAAAAACGAGTAAAGAAGGTGTAGCACATGTCCGAGCGTCTCATTCGATTATTACGTATCATCATCCTCATTCAAGCCAATCCAGGAATTACAGCCAAACAGCTAGCGGAAAGATGTGAAACGACCGAGCGAACGATTTATCGAGATTTAGAAGTGTTAAGTGCAGCTCACATTCCGATTTCTAATAGTGGCTACGGGAAAGGCTATGAGTACTTAGGGAACTTTTCGATTTATCCTACAAATTTTACAAATGAAGAAGCGATTGCGTTTGGGTTACTTCCAAAAGTGATAGAGCAAAGCAGTCACTTGCTTCCGCAAAGCTTTAACACAGCCTATGAAAAAGTCATGGCTTCGCATCATAAAGAAAAGAAAGACTTCTCCAATACGTTACAAAACATGATTTCGATTATTCAACTAGGAACACCTGCCTTCGGACAGCAAGCCAATGACCACTTATATCCAGTCATCGAGGCGATTTTACATCAAGAATCAATTGAAATCATATACCATACCCAAAGCAGAAATGTACAAACAACAAGAAAGATTGACCCGTACTATCTGATTCCAAGAGACAACCAGTTTTACTTAATTGCATTTTGTCATGGAGCCAATGAGATGCGTACGTTTAGATTAAGTCGAATAAAAGAAGTTAACTCAACGGGACAATCGTATGAGAAACAAGACTTTGATATCCAAGACTATTTTAACGAGACGTGGTCGATTATAAAAGGTAACCAATCGATTCCTTTTAAAATACGATTTCATTCCAATGTTGCAAGGTATATTAAAGAGGAAGAGCTTTTTGTGCGCCCGAAGCTCACAGATGAGCCAGATGGTAGTTTGCTATTTGAGGTGACTCTCAATGATGATACTGAGTTTTTACAATGGCTAATGAAATACGGGCCAAACGCAGAAATACTAGAGCCAGTTGCTTATCGGGAGAAGATGAAAGAAACGCTTCAGCGGTGGATGAGCATCTATTCATGAAGTATTAGAAAATGAGCTTCAGGACAGGCTGTTTTACATACGGTAAATTTAATCGTTCATTAGAAGAAGGTCAATGAGAAGTTGTTGGAGATTATAGCTTAGAATTAAATAAGTAAAAATAAAACAGTCTTCTCCTTCTATTGGAAAGGCTGTTTTATTTTTTCACAGGGGAATGATGAATTAAAGGAAAAAATAGGGTAAATGTTGAATGACTCCTTAATAGCGTAATGATATAGTCATGGTTACAAGAAGCGCGGAATATAGGGGACTGATAATGAAAAAAACAAGAGATACATTACAAAAAGATTTTAACAATCTCAGTCAAAGCATTGAAATGGTAAAAAGAACCCAAGATAATAAACGACTTTTACAGTTATGTAAAGGCTATAAGGCTGACAGAAATAGAATTCGTAGAGAGATAGGAAACAAATACACGGATTTATTTGATGTCATACAAGGTATAAGAAAAGCATGTATTCTTGGCGTTCAAAATATTGATTTGCTAGTGGCTCAGAATGAAACTCAACTCAATAATTGTTTAGAAAGATATAAAGCGTTGGAACCAATGATGATTAAGTATATAGACGTATTTGACGAGATAATTTGCCTCATTGAAAATGGTTTTCCAGACGGAGCGATGCAGCGGTGGAGAACATTGCTTGAGTATTCGGTTATTATTATTTTTATTCTAGAACAGGGAGAGGATGTTGCAGAAGCCTATTCAGCAAATTACATCAAATCTATTGAAGCCAATTTACATCCTAAAACAAACTATGCATGGGCAAAGGTGGCACCTTGTTTTAAGGAAGAAAAACAGATAAGTATAACAAAATTATTGGATAAAGTGGAGGGGATTAGTTTAGATGAAAAATTGTGGTATCGAAGTTTTTATAAAACAACGTCTCAATCCATTCACGGTTCATCCTTTGGCATTAATTTTTCATTTAATGATCATCTATCTAATGATATTAATGATAAGAAGGATAAAAATGCTGAATATTATACAGGGGGAATTATTACAGCAACTTCAAATTCTATGATTCTTTTCTTTTATACTTTCATTCTGTATTTTAAAACATTTCCAGACGAAGGATTGGATATAAGAAAACTATTATCTGAGCTTTCCAAAGAATATGTAACCATCTATAACACTCATTTTCAGATGTAGTGATTCGGATTTCGAGTGGTGCCCAACTCGAATGAGGAGTTATCGAATTAATAAGGAAGAAGGTTATATTATGCTATGTTCAAAATGGTTAGTAGTACTAATTCCTTTCTTGCTAGTTTTAACTAGTTCAAGTTGTAGCTCAAAAGAAATTGTATTCCCAGAAGTTCTATTCTATAAATTGAGCGATTCATATTTAGGTGATTTATCCTCTACTATTATAAATTCAAAAGGTGAAATTAGAGAGTTTGAAGGTATTCTTAAGCCCCATATTCTTAATGAACTACTAGAACAACCTGAATCGCACGAAAAAGGTGTGTTAATTGGAAATATAGATTTAGTGGAATTACATCAATACTATGCATATGTTCTTAAAATCAACAAAAAAAGTGAAATCCTTTATACACAAAACCCGACTGAAGGTATTGTAGGTCAAAAAGAATGGTATGGGGTCAGGTATGTAAAGGGAACTGTGGAAAGCATTATAATTACTGGTGGGAAAGAATTGAGTATAACGAATACCGACAAAAATGCAGAAATAATTGTCCCATGGATAACAGAGGTTTTACAGTAGGGGGGAGTTGAATTTAATAATAATAAACTATTAATGATTTCCGTGGGGATTTGATAGTAAAATTGTCATCAGAGTTTTACTATATTGGAATGCCTTAGGTTAATAAGGAAAGTAGGATAAGTCATATGAACTCAGTAAGTAGAATTTCCCTCTTTTTGCTTGCTATCATTCTCTTAACCACTGGTTGTCAAGATGAACAGTACACAGGACCAGATCATGAAGTGTTTTTCACGTTTGAAACGAGATTTAATCATAGTGGTGACGGACAAGACAACTTACATGTAGGTTTTGAACTAAATAAAGAGACGAGCAGAAGAGTAAATCTGACATACGAATTAGGTAGGTTTACCAAAGATAGAATGGTAGAAGTAGATAAAGTAGAATTGTTTCATGGCGTATTACCAAAGGGTGACCGTAAAGAATTTGAAGTACCGATCCGAAATTTGCGTAACGGCAAGTATAATATAAAGATTCAAGCCTTATCAGAGGAAGATGAAAATGGAAGATGGGGTGGCTTAAGGGATATCGTATTTAGTGTTGATGATGGAACGTTTACTATTGAGTATGAAGCTGATATCAATGAATAGTATTTTGGGGATAATAGAATGTCACTGTTATGGGAGCAGTAAATAGGGAACGATTCGACATAGACGTCTATGTGAGTTGTTTATGTAAAGTATAGGTATAGCAGCACAGACAAAACTAGAACGCTCAGCCAAAGAAACCCGTTTTGAAAAAAATGAATAGAAACAATCGGTTGACTCAACTTCCCTTATTATTCTCAGGTAGTTCAAAAAAATAGATAATATTTAATGCCTTTGGTGATGGCAGAGATTCACTATTCCGTTTTCAATGTGGGGGTTTTTATGAAAAAAATGGTACATTTCAATATAGTTTTTATTTTTATTATAATGTTGTCGGCTTGTGGATTCATAGAAAAAAGAAGCGAAACAGCCCCTTCTCTCGAAACTCCTTTTCCCATTGATTTAGAAACGGAATTGAAAGATTATACTTTTCTGGACAACAATGGAGTAATAACGTTACAAATAAGCCTACACACAAATAAGGAATCAGATGAAAATGTTGTACTTTATTACCAATTGTTTCGTGATGAAAATAACCAATGGGTACAGCAAAATCAACAAGAGTTGTTAAAAGAAAAGATAAAGGTAAGCGAGACCAAGATGATTACTTGTACACTTCAACCTTTACGTCCTGGACGTTACCGATTACTGCTAACCGCGGAATATGCTACGGTCGGAAAGGAAAATAGTATTTTATTATCGATTTCTGAGCAAGGTGAATTGACGATGGAGAGTAATCCATAATTTCCATAAAGAAATCAATAAACTAGAGGTAGAGTCAGAAATTAAAATCTTAAAAGAATACTATGTTTCAGATGATTACAACCTAGTAAGTTTTAAATAAGTTGAGTAAAACTGGAGGAATTGTCCCTCCAGATATTCTTATATAATTAATAAAACACATGAACGTTCTCAATTACTTTTTCAACCGCACTGATTCGCTTTTTTAATACTTGTTTATCTCGTAGATTAATAAGAAATGAGATGAATTCCTGTTTTGGCGGTAGCTCTACGAGTACATGAGGGTCATTAGGATGTAACAGCTTAGTGTGGACATAGTTTTCTAAGGAGTGAATGACAACTGTTTGATGCTTTTCTTCTAGGCCGCTCCATCTTTCTATCTCGTGCCATGATAAGTTTGACTTTAAAAAGAGAGTGTCCCAGCCTTCTGTAACGGGAAAGGTGACATGCTTCTCCATCCATACAATCACATCTTTTGAATGGAAATTTTGTAAGTGAGCGAGCGCTTTATATCCATTTATCTTTTTAGTAGATGAGTTTTCTAGAGAATTGAAAACTAACTGTAATGCTTGCTTTCTATCTAGGCAGTAAGAAGTAAGAATACTTCGTACTGTAACATCTACCGAACAAGGCTCCTCTTCCCATAGGCTAGTAACCCAAGGTTCAGCGTAGGCTCCTAATACTTTTCCGATAATCTCAGCAATGATTTTTTGCTCATCTAAGCTTTTTGCATGATCTAGTTCTTCTTTTAACTTTTCAAAGAGCTTTTTTTTATCCGTGCTCGAGAAGTATGGAATGACTTCAGCATCTAGCTTTTTTTGATGAAGGACATAGGCTATTAGTTGGTCTAGGTCATCTTTTACATCATCTAAGGTTGTCTCTGAAAACGAGTTAAACCACTTTCTCCACTCAATGGCTTCTGGACTAGTGGGATCCAAACCTGTCTTATCGAGGAAGGGAAATAACTGCCATATTTCACTTCCGATGCAGTGAAGTTCAGTGATTTTTTCCAGGTAGTCTCTAAAGGAGTTTGCTATGAATGTTATTGTGCCGTCTTCGTGATTCCAATAAACTACAGGTTTTTCTTTTCCTTCAACTAACATGTCAAACGCGTACAAGTCCCCGTTTGCTGCATGAGAAAACTCAACCTTTCCTCTAAGCGTGCTTGCATAGTCTTCATCGTCATCCTTGAGCTGGTCTGCTAATTCATCTAAACTTTGCAGGTAGTCAATGTGCCAGTGTATTTCACCTGAGAAAATCTCATCAAATTCAATTGGAATTATCGTTTCCTCAGAAAAGGCGTAGTAAAACGAAAGCGACTTTCCGATGTTTTGTAAAGCATCTATGTAAGAGGGAGGCAGCGGGTAGCCTAGCTCTTTTTCTTTTGCTTGGATTTCCTGCTCTGTTGCTTTTTCTCCTATTTCGATAGGAGAGGCCGTTCCATTGTTCCCCTTCACTTTCTGTAATGTTTGTTCCCACTTTGTTACAAGCCCTGTTAGCTCTTCCATACCTGGAGTCCACCTTTCCTATTCTTTTTAAGACAAATTCAATACAGGGTGTTTGTTCTCCTTTATATTGTGGTTGTTACTCTTAGTAGATTGAAGTGTTTCCCATCTATAGTTGGCAAAATTCAATTTAACTCTTCGTTCTTTGTAAAAAAACTTCTAGTTCATGATTGAGGAAGTTTTACATATTTCACTTAATATGATTTAAAAGTTTGGTTGAAACTTCATAAGAATACTATCCTCAATAGGATAATAGGTATACTCATCAAACGGATACTTATCTCCATAATCTAGTACATTGCTTGTAATCTCAGAAGAAAGCTATGATTTAGATGATAGGCAGAGTGATGTAAGCTGATGATAGAACGCCTGAACGACTATTAACAATATAGGAATAATAGCCTGACTCAAATTACATAAGTCGATATTACCAATAGAGTTAATTATGGGACTAAAGGAATAGGTTGGATGTATTCCCTTTGTAAGCGCTTTAATTTTATATAGTTTGTATGAGTTAATATAAACTTTACTAGGTTACATTATTTGAGGACGTTTTATACAGTTAGTTTAGTATGTCATAGAGGGAAGGGAGAGTTAGCGAAATTTAATTTTCATTTCCAGAATATTTAGATATTCAAGAGGAAGAGCGTTAGGCAAAATTTGTAGAGGTTAGGTTATCGTTTTTATTTTTTAGCTCTTTTCTCAAAGGTTGTTGCTCAAGCTAAAGCTTGGTTCTTGAAGCAAGCGTGAAGCTTATTTTTTTCAGAAATCGGTCAAATAGCAACAAGGTTTAAGAAATCAGCCTATTTTTTGCTTAATGGGAAGCGCTTACAAATTTATAATTTGGGGGAATGCAGAAAATGAAAAGGCAGTTCAAGAAATTTATCTTAGTATTTCTAGTTGCTCTATTAACTCTCCCGTCTGGACTGATTACAGTGGCGGCGGAGACTGGTGAAGACAATGAAAACGTTGTATATCAGTCTAATTTCAGTGATGATAATCATGGTTTTCAAACAGATGCTGGCGGTGACGGTAGTGTTGAAAAAGTAACGGTTGATGGTGAGGAGTTAGATGCTTTTTACATAACTAACCGTACAGGCGGATGGAATTCTCCGACTTTAGCGTACCAAGCTGCAAACGTAGAAGTTGGAAAAACATATGAAGTTACAGCGAACTTCTATAGTAATGAAGCCCAAGACGTTACAGGCTCTTACCAAATTGCTGATAATGAGTATAGTGAATTTGATGGTTTAAGTGCAATCGCCAATGAAGAAGTTGTTACTGTAACAGCGGTAGGAACTGTTGATGATTTAAATGGTCATTTCCGTTTCCAAACGAATGGTGAAGCTGCAGACGAATTATCATATTACTTACTTGATGTGAAGATTGTTGAACTATTAGCTGAGGAACCAGTAACTGACGAACCAAATGGGGATGAGCCAGTTGCGGATGAGCCAGTTGACCCTCAAACGATTGCCTTTTTTGACTTCGAAGAAAGTGCGCATGGGTTTAGAGATCGTGGCGATGGAAGAGCTCAGCGTACGAATGAAGATAGTTATGAAGGTGACTATAGTTTAAAAGTAACAGACCGTGCGGCAGATTGGCATGGAACAATTGTTACATTAAGTGAAGGTATAGACCCTACAGCCACTTACCGAATTACAGGTTATGTTAAGATTAATGATTTTGACGGTAATCAAACATTTAAAGCGACTGTAGACAATGGTGATTATACGACATTCGCACAACAAGAAATTACTAGTGACGAGTGGACAGAATTTACTGGTGAATATCAAACAAGACTTGGTGAAGATTCAATTGATGTGTATTTTGAATCAAGTAATGTAAGCGCTGAATATTACCTTGATTCAATCACAGTAGAGATGATTGCGCCAGCTGAAGAATTGGATAATGAACCAGCTATAACTATGGAAAAAATCACTTTCGAAGATACTGATTTACATGAAAGCTTTAACGGTTTTGTAGGTCGTGGTGGAGTAGAAGAGTTATCAATCGTTGAAGGTGTTAACCGCACTGACGGTGGTAACTACTCATTACTTACAGAAAATCGTACTCAAGAATGGAATGGCCCAATGATTGACGTGTATGATTATGTCGATCTAGGTAGTGAGTATGAAATATCTGTATGGGTGAAAATGAAATCACCTGAAACTTCAAACGTTCAATTAAAAGTACAAATGGGTTCTGGAGATAATGCAAGTTATCCTGAAATTACGAATGCAACAGTAACTGCTGATGAGTGGGTTAATCTAAAAGGTACTTATACGTTCCGCAGTTCTGGTGGAGGAAATATCTCTGTTTACCTTGAAACACCAAGTGCTAATGAATCGTTTTACATTGATGATTTTAGTTTTGTGAAATTAGATTCTGCTCCTGTTGGAATACAACCTGACCTACCTTCAATTAAAGATGTTTATGCTGACCACTTCTTAATTGGTAGTGCAGCTAACATGAGTGATTTTGAAGGAGTAAATTTAGAACTACTTAGTAAACATTTCAATAAAGTCACTGCTGAGAATGCTATGAAACCACAATATCTTTATGATGCCGATGGAAACTTAAACTTTGACAGCCAAAATGAGTTTGTTGAAACAGCAATCCAAGAAGGTTTTCAAGTTCATGGTCATGCGATTGCTTGGCATTCACAGTCAAACTATGACAGATTGTTCCCAGAAGGCATAAGCGAAGAAGATGCAATCAAAAACTTAGAAGATTACATTGAAGCGGTTATGAAAAACTATGCTCAATATGATGGTGATTTAATATCATGGGATGTATTAAATGAAGTCATTGTTGTAGATAATAGTCAGCCATATACAGACTGGAGAGCACATTTACGAAATACTAGAGCGCTTCAAGTACTCGGACCTGAATATGTACAAATGGTCTTTGAAATCACGAAACATTGGAAAGAAGAATTAGACCTAGATGTAACTCTTTTCTATAATGATTACAATGATCATATTCAATCGAAAGCTCAAATTATTTACTACATGGTAAAAGAAATTAACGAAAACTATCAAGCGGATAATAATACAGACGACCTTCTAATTGAAGGAGTAGGGATGCAGTCGCATTACAATATTAATCTAAATCCAGATAATGTTGCGCTATCAATGGATCGTTTTATTAGCCTTGGTGTTGAAATTGGTGTAACCGAACTAGATGTTATGGCTGGTGAAAATCATGAATTAACAGAAGCTGAAGCTAACCAACAAGCTTGGGTATATGCTAAACTTTTTGAAATTTATCTGGAACGAAGTGAGCATATTTCACGTGTAACCTTCTGGGGAATGGGTGATGGAGGTAGTTGGAGAAGTGAACAAAATCCTCTAATCTTTGACCGTAGACTTCAAGCAAAACCAGCATTCTATGCCGTAGTTGACCCAATTGGTTTCTTAGAAGCATACGAAGAAATGGAGATTCCTGCTAGACAAGGGCAAGCTATCTATACAGAGCAAGCACCAACTATTAATGGTGAAATTGATGATGTATGGAATGGAGTTCCTGTCTTGAGAGCTAATCGTGCACAACAAGCATGGCAAACTGCTCAAGCTAATGCTCGTGCGTTATGGGATGAAGAATATTTATACCTGTTATTAGAGGTATCAGCTTCACAATTAGTGGACTCGAACTCTAATCCGTGGGAACAAGATTCAGTTGAAATATTCTTAGATCAAAAAAATACTAAACAACCAAGTTATACTCGAGATGAAGGTTTTGGTCAGTATCGTGTTAACTTTAATAATGTATTTTCAACAGGTGAAGGTGGTCCTTATACAGGAGTTGAAACAGCAACAACTGTAAACGGAAATAGTTACGTGGTTGAAATGAAAATCCCACTTTATGCAATCGAACCGGTTGATGGTCATGTTCTTGGCTTTGACTTCCAAGTAAATGATGCAGAACCTGGTTCAAGAAGAGGGGTTATGGCTTGGAATGATACAACTGGCATGGGTTGGTCTGACCCTTCTGTATTTGGAGAATTAAAGCTTGTTAGTGATCGAAGTGTAGAAGTACCTGAAAGAGAAGTTGTACTTGGTGAACCTATTGTACTTTATGATCAAGCAAAGTTAGTTGTTCCAGGTACAAAAACATCAATCTTGACACCAAGTGACATTCCATTTGGTACCCAAATAACTGTTACTCCATATACTCCGGGAGAAGAAGTTGGAGTTGATGGAAAAGTATTAACAGTAGCAGGAGAGCTTGTCACAGTTACTATTGTTTATCCTGAAGGACAAGAAGATTATGAAGGCGATTTTGTACTAGAATTAGGAGTTAATCCTGATGCAACAAATCCAGGTGTATTCTATCTTGGTTCAGACGGATGGGAACATGTTGGAGGAGAAGTTGACGGTGATGTTATTCGAATCACAGTTGCTGGTTTCTCCACGTATGGAGTATTTGAGGTTGAGCAAGATGGAACTGACCCAGGAACAGGTGAGCCAGGAACAGGTGAGCCAGGAACAGGTGAGCCAGGAACAGGTGAGCCAGGAACGGGTGAGCCAGGAACAGGTGAGCCAGGAACGGGTGAGCCAGGAACAGGTGAGCCAGGAACGGGTGAGCCAGGAACAGGTGAGCCAGGAACAGGTGAACCAGGAACGGGTGAGCCAGGTTCTGGAGATGACACAACAACTCCTGGAAAAGACAAAGATAAAGACAAGAAAGTAAAAGAAGATAAGAAAGACAAGAAAGATAAAGACGGCAAGAAGCTTCCTAGCACAGCTACTAATTTGTATAACTACTTATTAATCGGTGGTTTACTATTAATTGCTGGTATCGTAATGGTTGCTAGAAGAAGAGCTACAAATTAATAAAATAGAAAAAGGTGACTTTCAGGAGTCACCTTTTTCTTCTTTTAAAACTATCTGCTACACAATCTCAACCTGTGTTGTGGTAGAAAAGTGAAACTATTACCCATTAGCTTCTTTATAGGGTGGCAGTAGATTGGTGAAGTGTTTTCCATGTTGGTAATTCCAAAGATTCAATTTAACATTTCGTTTTTTGTACAAATAAACTTCCGGTCCATCGTTGGCCGGAAGTTTTTACATATTTAATTTTATTCTTCAAAATGATAATAGGTATACTCATCAAACGGATATGTATCACCATAATCAAGTGCATAACTCGAAACCTCAGTATACGGATACTCCGGAATGGGTCTTTTCGCTTTTTCTAGTTTTGCTCTAAAAGAATCTAATTTATATTGCAGTTGATTCAGATGTCGTTTTTTTCGAATACGCTCTTTCTTATGGTAGCGTGTCATCATAAGAAGGATGGCTAGAGGAATACCACCGATGACAAAGAGCTTAAATCCTTCTTCAGGAGCAATCCATATGAAAAATAAAAAGATAAAAGCCATCCACAACCAGAGAACCATTAACGCGCACATAAGTAGCGGACTTTCTAAAAAGCTATCAATTCGCTGTTTCTCGTTAAACACCCTCCTTGATGTATAGATGAGGGAGTAATAGTGGTTTTTAATTTCGGTATCGGACCATTCTCGGATGGGTTTCATAGTTGAACTCCTTATTCAATGTATATCTTATTTTAACAGGAAGGATTTCTTGCAACAATATCCAAACATAATTCCTTATATATTGGAAAGATAATAAGAGAAACAGGAGTTGACGTGAAATGAAAAAGAACCATTGGGGTTTGTTCTTTACTTTCATTGTGATAGGAATACTAGTTATGGGTTGTAGCCCTAAGGAAGACGATTTGCCAGAAGTGCTGTTTTTTAAAACATATGACTCTTATTTAAGCGATGGTGATGTTTCTTTTTCAGTAATAGATTCTAAAGGTAAGATAAGACGATTTAATCAAGACTTTAAGCCCCATATCCTTGATGAGTTGTTAGAAAACCCTGAATCACATGAAGAGGGAATAATCATAGGAACTGTCGACCAAAAAGAGTTAAACCAATATTATCGGTATGTTCTTAAAATCAACAAAAACAGTGAAATCCTTACTACAGGAAACCCGACTGAAGCGGTGTTAGGTCAGGAAGAATGGTATGGCGTTAGATATGGGAAGGGAGACACAGTGGAAACCATCTTAATTACTGGTGGCGATGAATGGGTGAAGATCAATACAGACAAAAACGCAGAAAAAATGGTGCCCTGGATAACAGAGGTATTGCAGCCAGTTCGGGTCGTGCATGGCACCACCCAAAAACAGTAAAATATACCCATCTACTTGTGTGGAAAATAATTACAAAAGTCTCTAACTATAGAAATCTCTTTGATTTATGCTAGGAGTAACTATTTTCCAAGAGATTCCTTTATAGGGAATTTTCTGTGGCGTTAAGCGGGGTGGGAATTTGTCTCTAATTGATATACGAATAAAAGAAATACTTCAAGCCAACAGTCAGCTAGAGAAACAAAGGTCAATGATTTCTTCTGCAAGAGGAAATATAAAGGGAGTATCGAATAGTTTAGATAGGAAAATTGCAGCAAGGCGTAACATTGGTGGCCGCCTAGATGAGGTTCAACGTGCACTCCATGACATTGAACAACAACTAAAGGCTCTTGAGAAGTTTACGAACCAATCGATGACCGCATACTCAAACAACGAAAGAAAACTAGTGAGTCTAGCGAAAAAGTATACACTCTCAAGAAAGACCGTCAAATCAAAGAATTGGAATGCGTTTAAAGGAATCAAAGTAAAATTCACAAAGAAAAAACAGAAAATCCGTCAAAACATAGCCAAGGCCATAGACATCAAAAACATATTCAAAGTGCTAAGCACAACATATATAAAATCTAAAGTGAGACAGGTGTATGAAGCAACGATTAAAGACCCTTATAGTTGGTCAAAACGTATCATTCAACTGACCACACAACAGGTTACTAGTAAAATTCCAACTCATGTATTTAGCAAAGACTACCAAATGAGTAGAGCGCAAACCGCACTCGATGCAGTAAGGGCAACACGCCCTTGGGTACAAAGCGCAACTCAAAACTTTTATTATAGGATAACACAAATTCTTAAAAAAGAGATGATACAGCCGGTACATACCTTATATTCTAAGGCATCAGATGAAAGGGAGAGAATTCCTTTTTATGTAGCAAGCGCAAAATACCTTCGAGAATACTTTCAAAACGCGCTATATCAGGCAAGAAAGAACATGGCGAATTTCTCCAATACCGAAATATATCATACCTCACCCTATGATATGTTTTCTAAAAAGTTGGAATACGACTTCGATAAAGTTGCCTGTTTGCCACCAGAAGAGCGAAACATATATTATGG